>JBELAC010000126.1:0-13503 GCA_049509215.1 Terriglobales bacterium | reverse complement strand
GAGCGCCAGAACCGCCGCCGGGATGCAAAGGAAAGTGCCGCTCAGCGTGGTCCCCGTGATCTCGAATGCCGGGCGCGGAGAGAGGCTGACACCGAAGGCGAGCGTGGAAGCGAGGAGCCATCCCAACAAGAGGCCGATGCCGGCGACACGCAAAGTGACTGGCCAGCGTTCACGTAAGAGATTTTGCACAGGCTGCCCGAGGGAATGAGAGGTGCCGAGATCACCGTGAAGCGCTCCGCGCAAATAGGCTGCGTAGAAATGAAGGACATTGCTCTCGCCCGCGCGTTCGGCGTGCAGGGCACGGATGCTTTCGGCGTTCAGGCTGGGGTCGAGTTCGCGCTCATCGGTATCAAAGCCGGGCGCCAGACGGACGAGCGTGGCGGAAATGAGGCCGCCCAGCAAAACTAGCGCGGCGATCGAGATCAGGTGACGCGCGATTCTTCGCAGCAGCATGGGAATCCTAGTTCACACTTGCGCCACGTGAACGCGAGCGCGGAAAGGCCGCTTCGCCCGTGGGTTCCGCGTGGTGAATCTGCTTCATCGAGTACATGCGGCGATCGGCTTCGGCAAGAAGGCGCTCAACGTCGAAGCCATCCTCCGGGCAAAATGCGGTGCCCACGCTGAGCGAAACCAGATTGCGTCCGGCGATTTTGTGTCCCGCGCCGATGGCGAGCTCATTCAAACGGCTGGCCTTCTCATTGCTGGCTTCCTGGCTGAGTCCGGGAACAACCACGACAAATTCATCGCCGCCCATACGAGCTACATAGTCATAACCGCGGCAAGCTTCTTTTAAGTGGCCAGCAAAATCCTTAAGAAGATTGTCGCCTTCGAGGTGGCCATAGAGATCGTTGATCTGTTTGAAGTTGTCGAGATCGCACACCATGACAGCCAGCGAAGTGCCGGTCCGGCGGCAGCGTGCGAGCTCGCGCGACAGGTGCACGAAAAGCGAGCGTGCGTTGGGTAATCCCGTAAGGTAATCGGTGGTGGCCGAACTTTCCGCTTGCTGATACTTGAGTGCGTTTTCAACCGAGAGAGCGATCTTCGAACTGACGGCCAGCAGGATGCGGAGATGGTCGGCGGCGAAGGCATCGGGCTCGGCGCGATACATGGCCAGGACGCCCACAACTCCGTTGAGGCCGTCGAGCGGCACAGCGAGTACGGACCGTTGGGTGATGAATCTTGTGGGATCGGGCGCATAGCCGGCTTCGAAGGCCGGATCACCGTTCACGATTGGCTTGCGGTTGGCAGCGACCCAGCCGCAGATGCCGTCGCCAACCCTGATGTTGAGCGAAGAAAGCAGCCGGAAATTGTCACCACTGACCAGTTCAGGCACCAGGCTGTTGTCCTTCAGAAGAAATACCGCCATCGAGTCGTATGGGACCAACTTACGAAGGCGCACGGAGAGCACGGAAAGCGTTTCGCCGAGGCTCAGCGAGTTGCCCAGGTCCTGGCTGAGTTCAAACATCGTCTGCGCTTCCTGCCGGGCGGAAGCGATGGAGGAAAGGAAATCGTTATCGTTGCCGGAAGAAGAAACACCGGATTGCTCATAGCCCGCCGTAGGTTTAATGCCGCTGTCGGGTTGGACCTGCACGAAGAGGCTAGGCTCGTCCGCATCTCCAGAACAGTGCGCCATGGCCTCAAGTTCCCGATAACGGCGCTTGAGAACTTTGACAACGTCGGGATCGAAGGAAGAGCCGGCCATGCTTGCGACCTCCTCCATCGCCGCATCAAGGGACAGCGCACCGCGGTATTGCCGATGCGAGGCAAGTGCGTCCAGGCAATCAACTGCCGCTAACACCCGTGCACCTCGTGGAATCGCGTCGCCCCTCAGGCCGTCGGGATAGCCGGTTCCGTCCCAGCGTTCATGATGGGAACGGACGATGGGAGCGACTGGATAAGGGAAGGCAACACGTTGCAGAATTTCGGCGCCCACGACCGGGTGAATCTTCATCTTCTCGAACTCTTCCGGGGTGAGTCGGCCCGGCTTGCTGATGATGTGTTCGGGGATGGCAAGCTTGCCAATATCGTGCAACAGAGCAGCGGCACGCAGGGCTTCGATCTCATCGGAAGAAAACCCGAGCTCTTTGGCAACCTCGATGGCGTAGACGCGCACACGCTGCAGGTGCTTGTGGGAGGTGTGGTCCTTGGCTTCAATCGCGAGGGCGAGAGCTTCAATCGTCCGCATGTGCAGTTTGGCAACATCCTCGGCGTGGCGCCTTTCCGTCTCGACGTGCATCTTTTCAGCTTCGAGACGTCCAAGGTACAGCCGGTAGGAACGGTAGACCCAATAGATGACGGGCAGGACTACGAGAGTCGTCTGCCAGCCAGTGTGCTTGTTCACAAAGTCCACGAAGAACACAATCGCCGCGCCGACCAGATAATAAGGAAAGGACCAGAAATAACATTCCGACCAGACCTTGTGCGGGGACTTCGCTTCGGTGAGAGAGATAATGACGGTAACCGGCAGGGTATTTGCGAGAAAGAAAACCAGGGCCGTAAAGACCAGAAGCAGAGGCGTGCTCTGACCCAAAACCCGCTCCATACGATGGAACGAAAAATAAGAGATGGCAATGGCGTTCGCCATCATGAAGACGTTGAACAGGACCTTGGCGGGATCGGCTCTCCGGCGCGCTGACCACATACATTGCGCCAAGCTGGCGGTGCAGCCGATGACAAGGGTTTCCGGCATGCTCATCTCGAGAACGCCCAGCAGGATGAACAGGAAATTCACCGACATCGTGCCGTCGATGCCGGGCAACTGAATTTTCAGACCCGATGCCAGTACCGCGATGAGGAGGTAACACAGGAAGCGAAGCAGGTCCGCGCTTTGCCAATACCAGAGCGCATGGGCCAGGAACAACATGCCGATAGAGGCAGTTGTTGCGATGAAGTATGTGGCTCGTTTAGACAATGCCTATACCGCGCCTTCCGCTTTGTCTCGCGCAAACGCCCCACCCAGCCGGGCGATCTTCGTTTATCTGCGTTGATGAATCACAAACGCCGTTGCTCCCCCAGCCAATACGCCGGGATCGCCGCACGACGAATCTCGGCGGACGGCCGGCGCAAGGACGCGAATTACTCCCCCGATTCGATGGTAGTGCAGCCGGGGAATCCGTCGGTACTTACCGAGGTAATCAAGCGAGCCTCCAGGTTCTCTCGGGTTTCAAAACGAGCCTGCGCGACGGTCGGTACCTCATTTGTCGTCATTAACGAATGTTTCCGAAACTGGAAGTTGCGGGTTGAGATCGTCGTTCGGCGTGGGTCGACTCCTTGGGGAGCGACATCACCGGTGAAGCCGCTTTAGTCCGGCAGAACCATTCCAAACCGCGAGAGGATCGGTCACAAAATAGACACTCTGTGCTGTGGGGTCATACTTCACTGCCGGTATGTGCAACCCTTCCACCAAAGTACCTGGCAGCCAAGTAGTTGAAACCAAGGTAGCGAAAATGTGCTGCGAAGAAGCAGTACTGGGACAAGTTGGCTTCGTGGGACGGATTGGCACGGGCGAGCCGTTCATTACTTTGGTTTGATCCGCTGGTAGTGTGTGGGTTCACGAGGTTGCGGCATGTGGCAGCATCGATCAGACAGCCCAATTGTGTCGAGGCGAGCCAGCTTTATCGTTCGCCGATTGAGAAACCCGCGCGGTCGAACGGGGGATCAGGGAGCGTACCGTCTACCCGGCGCCATCCATGAACAAAGCCCATAAGGTCGCTAGCAACGGTCCCAGCAACTCTGGTCGTTCCGTTTCTACGGACATTCTTACTCCTGACATTCCGGACGCGTTAGAAGACGTCGTACTGACCATCGATCTTGCAGGCATGATTACGAGCTGCAACCTTGCTCTTCGAAGATACGGCTATGCGGCCGGAGAACTCGTCGGGAAAAATCTGGCAGATCTGTTTTGCGCTGACAATCAGTCGATCGTGTCGAAGCTGGTGATTCCTGCTGTCCGGGAAAAGGGAAAACACGAGCAAGAACTGCGTGTCAGGGGCCAGCAAGGCGGGGAGTTCCGCGTTCATCTGTGTCTGACACTGCTGCGTGACGCCGATTTGGTTCCGATCGCCATGGTTGGGATTGCGGCCGACATCAGCGACAGAAAGTTGGAGGTGAAAGGCGGAATCCTCAAGAACGCAGCCGCGGGAGCGTTTCCGCTGGCCCGCCGGGTGATTGACGGAACCGAATTTCTGATTGCTAGTCCGATGATGCACAAGTTCATGGGCATGGTCGATCGGGTAGCGGGACATACCGAAACGGTGTTGGTCGTCGGAGAGACCGGGACGGGTAAGGAGTTAGTCGCCCGCACGATCCACAAGTCGTCTTACCGTCACAAGAAAACGCTGGTGGACATCAACTGCGCTGCTCTGCCGGAGCAACTGGTTGAGAGTGAATTGTTCGGATATGAGAAAGGTGCGTTCAGCGGAGCGGACTGCTCGAAACCAGGATTGTTCGAACTGGCTGATCAGAGCACCATCTTTCTGGATGAAATCGGTGAATTGCAGCCGCAAGTCCAGGTGAAACTGCTGCGTGTGCTGGACGGAGCGCCATACTACCGCCTAGGCGGACATCAAAAAATCACAGTCGATGTGCGTGTGGTAGCCGCTACCAACCAGGATCTTGATCTGGCCGTGAAGGAAGGACGTTTTCGCAAGGATCTGTTTCACCGCTTGAGTCAGTTCCAATTGCGTGTTCCGCCTTTGCGTGAACGGCCGGAAGATATTTCCGCGCTGGCGCGCCATTTCCTCTCATTGAAGTCGCCGGAGAAGGCCTTTTCCAACGACGCTCTGGCCGCGTTGCAGTCGCATTCGTGGCCGGGCAACATCCGGGAACTGCGCAATCTGGTCGCAAAACTTGCGATGGCGACGCCGGAGCCGGAGGTCACACTGGCTGAAGTTGTGGCTGAGTTCTCCGGAGAGGGCGCTCCCACGGCGGCTGCTACAGGAGCGGTGCCGCTCGGCAATCTCGAAAATATGGAAGAGCAGATGATCATCCGGGCGCTGGAGCAGACTGGCGGACATCGCGCGCAAGCGGCGGAACAGCTCGGTATTTCCCGCCGTACTCTGAGCCGAAAGTTACGCGAATACTGCATTGATGCACCTCCAAGCGATGGATCGGCGCCGCTCGGAAGCATCAGTGAGGAGCAGCAGAAATTTTTCCGGGCTAAGGTGAATGTTGCTGTCACTCTCAGGAATCCGAACGGCAAGGAAGTGCTGGTCCAGGCCGTCAACCTGAGTACGGGGGGCATGGGACTGGACGCCGTCAATGATCCCGTCGCCTTCGGCGGATTGCTTGACGTGAGTTTTCTGTTGCCGGAGAGCGAAACTGTAATGCAGGCAAAGGGTCGGCTAGTTTGGGCGGATGTTGGGGGAAGAGCAGGCTTGCGGTTCATCGTGATCGATCCCGCGCTGTTTCAGCAACTGCAACGCTGGACCAATCAAAAAGTGAAAGACGAGGGATGGGAAATCCCGACCTGAAGCGTTGAATCCACTGAGATTGCCCGAAGATACAAGTAATCTGAATTTCAGTTCTCAGGTGTAGGAGACGTTCTCAGCTTTGAAATAACCACCTTACACGACGTGATAAGCGCGGGGAGGAATGCTTCTGTGGGACTTGTTGAATCGGATAAGCCGGCGGGGGTCGAAAGAATTCTTCCGCGCCATCGGTTTGAGGCGCGAGTAAAGATCCAGGTTGTGCGCGAGGGGCGGTCGCGGCTGGCCGAGGGCTGGGCCCGCGATCTCAGCGAAACCGGATTGGGAGCTTTTGTAGGCATGGCGCTCTTAGTGGGCGAATTCGCCACGCTCAGAATTCCCTCTCATGGCGGAGGCGAAATGGTAATTCCAGCGCAGATCACAAGGAGTGTGGGCACCGAATATGGTTTTCAGTTTACGGCCCTAAGCCGTGAACAGAGAGATCAGATTCGCGCTCTCCTCCTACCCGAGTAACTCTAAGATCAATCATGACGGCATTTTCGGAGGCGCGGGCTAACGCCTCGTCCGACTCAACAATCCTGGGTGTGGCGCTTTTCCAGAGCCCCGCTTCCGCGCGGTTCGGGATTTTACGAATTCCGGAAATCCGGCTTAGAGACGCGTCCGGACTGGTCCTGAGGTCGAAAAAGCGCTAAGTGCTGTACCCGAGCCGAGACACAGGCCGGATGCCCGGGATGCGCTGTTACAAAAACCAAACAAAGTAGTATAGTTGAAAATGGTTGCGCAAACTTGATATAAGCATGCACGAGGCCCGTTGGGCTTCTTGGTTTTCACGCGATCGGTTTTGACTCCTGGTGGAAAGCCCAATTTTCAGTTGCTATGGGTATCTGGCATTTGATTCCGGTCCACTAAAATGAATGCCCTGCTCGCTTTGGAGCATGAATGCTGTCTGCAGGAATCGACTTACGGAAGATCCGCGACCGGCTCGGCCTCACCATGAGGGATGTCGAGAACGCGAGCGTTTCGATTGCACAGCGGCATGGCAGTGAAGAATACCTGATCCCGCCCAGCAGACTCTCCGACATCGAGACCAAAGGCGTCGTTCCGAGCGTGTATCGCTTTTATTCCCTGGCGGCGATTTATCGCAGGCCCGTGCGCGCCCTGCTGCAACTGTATGGCATCGATCTGGATGGAATCAGTTCGGAATGGGCCCTGTCGCAACCGGCAAAATCGCACCTGGCCAGCATGGAACATGACCAGACGACGTGTACGATGCCCGTCCAAATGGATCCAGGGTTCGACCTGAGCGAGACCTCGGACCTTGGAAGGATGGTTCAGCAGTGGGGAACAGTTCCGCTTTCGATGCTGAGTCATCTCGCTTCGCAGGATTATACCTACGCCTATATCGGAAATGAAGATTTCACAATGTACCCGATCCTGCCGCCCGGTTCGTTTGTGCAGGTGGACGAATCTCGAAGACGGGTCGTGGAGCGGCAATGGCGGTCGGAGTATGAGCGCCCGATCTACTTTGTGGAAACCCGCGACGGGTTTACCTGCTGCTGGTGTTCGTTTCGCCTGAATTCCCTCGTCTTGCAGCCCCATCCTCTCTCTCCAGTGCAAGTGCGAGTTCTCAAGCACCCGCAGGAGGCCGAGGTCATTGGTCAAGTGGTGGGGGTCGCGATGCGGATCGGGAACCTGATTGCCGGTGAGATTCAAGAGCCGAGAGAGTTTTCAGCACACAAGCCAAGTGCGATTCTGTCGCCTTCGAACAGCCCGAGGGTAACAGCCGGTACAGACCTGCCGTCAATTTCCGCACGTAAGAAACTGGGGTAGTTCCCTCAGCGGTCGAGGACTGTTCCAGATCCTCCCGCAGCAAACGCACTCGCATACGCAGGATTGACCCGACCAGCGATTGATGCGCTCGCGCGAATGCATTTTGCGCATTGGGAACGCCATACAAACGCTCAAATCCCCAATGCCGGTATAGACCTCCAGGGGCGCGCCGTTCGGCGAGGTAGCAAAGCTTCGACCATATCCCTTCGATTTTCTCGAGCGTTCTTTGTCGAAGATCGTCGTAAGCCGATTTCAGCGCCATGCTCGAACCTTTTCCCCTTCCGCTACATTTTCCGAAAAACTCGACAAACCCGATTCACGTTCGCCGCTCCTGGCAATTGGCCCAGACTGTGTCCATGAATTCCATCTTACCAAGAGAGGATACCCCGTGAACTCCCTGAAAGCAAAGCTTGCGTTACTCTTTCTCGTAATTGCGATCGTAACTGCCATTCCAGCCGAACTTCGAGCGGATGGAAACCCGTTCCCGCTCTGCAACGGCCAGGTTTGCATGCCTCCAGGCTAACTCGACATGATCCTTGAGTGCTGCCGACTAGGATGATAAATTGCTTAGTCGGTAGCACTCAGGAAATAATGAATTTCATTATCTTTCAGTTCTTATGGGCAACTCCGCATGTGTTACTCATTCCGCTCGCTGTAATCATGATTTACAGAGGTCTGCATAGGGAATTTCCGATCTTTTTTTCTTACGTCCTGTTCGAGTTCCTGCTTTTTTGCATTCTTTTTGCGATGGCGCACGCCTTCAGGCTGCACTTCAGACTAATATCTCCAGAGATTTATGCAAAAATCGATCCATTCGGCCGGGCGGGTACTGTCGCTTTGCATTTCGGAATTTTCCAGGAGTTGTTCGAATCTCCAGTCGCAGGAAGCCCGCCGTTGCGACAGGCCATGGCACGAATTTTGAATTGGGCGACACTCATTATCGTTGTGCTGGCTGTGATTTTTTTTGGGGTCCTCAACTACAACACCCTTGACCACCGGCTTAATCCGCCCTACCGGACAATCGAAACTTTGAACGCAGCACAATGTGGGTTAATCGTGCTGATTTTTCTTTGGTATCGCTTTTTGCGACTTAGGATGTTACCGTTTGTAGTTGGAATCGCGGTCGGGATGGGCCTGGTGGCGAGCATGGAGTCGTTGATGGCTTACTGGTTAGATTCGCCGGCCGTGCGGCTTTCAAGTATTCCAGGTGTCTTGCAGATGGCGAGCTTTCAGATTGCCGTCCTCGTCTGGATCTATTTTGCACTGGTTCGGGAAAGCAAGTCTGCCAGTGGAATCCCACCGCTGCCTGATCTTCGACAGTGGGCTGCCGACTTGGGGAAGGTACCTCACCTGTGATTCCTGTCGCTATCACCGGCTTGCTCACGCTGATATTCCTGCTTTTTCTGGGTTCCCAGGTCTGGCGGCGGCACTTCGACCGGGGCGAGGCGACAGCTTCGCGGGAACTCACACCGGTGGACTTGGATGCTTTCGAAAATCTGACCGATTTGGAAGAGGAACAATACTTGAGGGCGAACCTTTCGCCAGGTTTGTTTCGTGGAGTGCAGCGATCTCGTATTCGCGCCGCCAAAATGTATGTGTTGGCTTTATCGGAAAATGCCGGCACTCTGATGGTAGCCGGCCAATCCGCGCGCTTCCATTCTGATCCGGAAATTGCACAAGCCGGAATGGAGATTGTACATCGGGCAATCCGCCTTAAGCTGTGGTGCCTGCTCTCATTGCTGCGGCTGAATGCGGCGATGGTTTTTCCAGCCATCGTGTTTCCCCCGACCAGAATTGCCAGCCAGTACCTCCTCGTGACATGCATGGTTGCGAATTTGCCTCGGAATAGCAGCGCGTTGGGAGTTTGAGGGAATCGGAGGCAGTTTCACGGCAAGGCTGGGGTTTGGATTGAAGGCGGTAGCGGAACCGTTGAGGGGGTACTCAACAGCACAGTTCCGCCCCTCCTCATACTGCAGCGGAGTTTATGCGCTCGCGGCCAGTCTCCGACAAAAAAGCTTTACCTGTTACGGAAACCGGACAAACCTCGGAAGAACCTGCCATCTGCCAGCACCGCCTCGCCCCTTTGTTAACCTAAAGTTACAGTTTCATGCCCAAGCCGCGCGAGAGTGGCTCGAACTGCCCCTGGTAACGGTAACGGATGGTTACGGTTACGTTACTAAGCGGCAGCCTTATCCCTTCTTTGGGCCATGTACGTTCGTTCCTTTTTGGCCTAACCTGACCTTGCAATCAAGTCAGGCTGGGAGGCCAAATGAAGCGTTTTTTCGTAATTGTTCTTCTTTTCTCCGCCGTCGCACAGGCCGAGAACCTCGTCGTGGCAACCGAGCCTTTGCCTGATGCACCCAGCCAGCAACGTTCCTTCTGGACGGTCGAAAACAAAGTGGGGTTCGGCGTCTTAGGGAGCTTGATTGCTGCCGATGCGATCACGACCCAACGCGGCCTGAGCCTGGGCTATCGGGAAGCCAATCCGCTGATGCGCCCCTTTGTCACACGCGGCGCCGGCGGAGAGGCACTCGGCTCTGCGCTTGGTTTTGGCGCCGGGCTGGGCGTCGTCTACATGTTGCACCAGACTCACCATTACAAAGCCGAACGCGTCGCGATGCGATTGATTGTAGGAACCGAGAGCGCCGTGGTCGCCAATAACATCGTGACCCTTCGATAGAGACCGAAGCGAATCAAACGCTTTTTGCCCGCTGAAACCCGCAACTTCCCAGCCAGCTCCGCTCTTGCGCCTCGGGAGCGGAGCTAATTTCATCCAGAATCACTGCCGACCGGAATGATCGTTCCCTTGCCTGACAGCAATTGGCGGTCGACCGACAGCTATGCGATACTTGGTACCGCAACCGAGAATACCAACGAGCGGCCTGCAACAGTCGGCTCGACAGTGTTGGGCATTATAAAGTGTTGGGCATTATACGGAAGCCGAATTCGGCGACTGGTTTGCTTAGCATCCACGCCGGGATGGCGGAACTGGCAGACGCAGCGGACTCAAAATCCTACAAACAACTCCGATTAATAGTCTATCTCGCTGAAATAAATAAACTTATTTACAATTCTCCAAAATGGGCATAGCTTACACATTTATTACACATTTTCGAGTTCTCGCGCCGCTTCAAACTGAGGAACGAAGATGCCAGAACAACACACAATCCTTGGCGGCAAGGTTCACGTCTACAAGCGTCCAAACAGCAGCCTGTGGCAGTGCTCAAGCTATTTCGCGGGTAAAAATCGCCGGACCAGCACGAAGGAAGAGAGCCTCTCTCAAGCCAAGGAAGTCGCCGAGGACTGGTACCTACAGCTTCGCGGAAAACTCCGTGCTGGCGAGATCAAGAGCGAAAAGACCTTTCGCGACGTATCTGAACGCTACCTGCACGAGTACGACATCATCACCCAGGGACAACGCAACAAGCGATATGTGGACGGCCAGCACTGGCGATCGAGCGTTCACTTGGTCCCCTTCTTCGGGAACCTGGGCATCTCAGAGATCACTGCAGGAAAGATCCAGGAGTACCGAATTCACAGACACCAGGAAGCAATTACGAAACGCGGCAAGCCACCAGGCCACAGCACCATCCATCAGGAAATCGTCACGCTGCGCCAGACCCTGAAAACAGCGCTGCGCCACGGATGGCTCGACCGACTCCCCGATTTCTCTGAACCGTACCGCTCATCACCCAAAATCTCCCACCGTGCGTGGTTCTCCCCAGAAGAATACAAAAAACTCTACGAAGCGACACGAAAGCGCGCGCAGGAGCCCAAGAAGAAGGGCTTCAACTGGGAAGCGGAACAGCTTCACGACTTTGTGCTATTAGCCGTCAATACCGGACTGCGGCCCGACGAGGCATGGTGCCTTCAGTTTAGGGATGTCACGATCGTTGATGATGAGGATTTGGGCAAGACGATCTTGGAGATTGAAGTGCGCGGAAAGCGCGGCGTTGGATATTGCAAGAGTATGCCCGGTGCAGTGAGGCCTTTTGAGCGACTCCGAAGCCGGCTTCGCCCGGCGCGCATTTATGGCGTGAACACGCCCACAAAAACTTCCATGAACTCCGATGTCCTTGACGAACAATGGCGCACGCCCGGACCGACGGACCTCATTTTTCCGAAGTGGCAGCGCGAGCTTTTCAAAACCATCCTCGACGAACAGAATCTCCGCTTCGACCGCGAAGGCAGACCCCGTACAGCCTACAGTCTGCGGCACACGTACATTTGCTTGCGCCTTATGGAGGGCGCCGACATCTACCAAATCGCTAAGAACTGTCGCACTAGCGTGGAGATGATCGAGAAATACTACGCAGCGCACATCAAGACCTCGCTCGACGCCGCCGCAATCAACGTGATGCGGCCCAAGAAAAACAAGAGAGGCAAGAAATCCACCCAGAACACTCAGGCTTCACCGCAACCTCCAGAGCTGGAAACGGGCGTGTAAAATCGGGCCGCGTGCCCTATCATGAGTAAGGCAGTTCCCCGAGATTCGCTCTCTCCAGCCGAGCCGCCGGGGCGAGGCAATCTTGCAGACGGTGTCTGCAAAATGTTGTCCTGAGGCCATACATCATTGGTCTGCCTCATCAGTGGCGCGATCCCAAACCACCTGCGCATAATGTGAGGGTGTTTCAATACGTCATTACTTATGATTAAGTAATGACATATTGAAACTACACCCGGCAGCGCCTCTTCAAAAGATTATGCAGTACGTCGGCAAACACGGGATTGTTAGGCCCCGTGATATCGAGGCCATCGGTCTTTCCGCGGGAGTACCTCGTTCGTCTCTACCAGCAAGGCAAGCTCAATCGGCCTGGACGTGGAATCTACACACTTCCAAATGCCAACGTGACGGAACACCACTCTTAACGCCGAAGTGGCGAAGCGAGTCGCGGATGCTACTGTCTGCCTGCTTTCGGCTCTCGCCTTTCACGAGATCACGACTCAGAGTCCTGCTTCGGTTTGGATCGCTCTCCCCAAAGGGGCAAGAAAGCCTGCCCTCGATTCGCCTTCACTCAGGATCGTACGACTGTCCGGCCTATCGCTGACTACGGGAATTGAAGACCATCAAGTCGACGGCGTCCCCGTCCGCGTCTATTCGGCTGCGAAAACTGTCGCCGACTGTTTTAAGTTTAGGAACAAAATCGGACTCGATATCGCAATCGAAGCCCTAAAGGATTGTCTTCGCCAGAAAGGGCCAGCGTCAACGAAATTTACGGCTACGCCCAAGTCTGCCGGGTTAGTAATGTCATTCGCCCCTATATGGAGGCGCTGTGAACTGCGCAGTCGTCCGCGTACAATGTTACTTCTCATTGCCGTTAAAGTTACAGTCTAGTCTGATAATGGCTCCCAAGTGTTTCTAGGGCGGATAATCGCTCGGTCAATTAAAACGGCGGCAGCGAAATGATTCTTACTCAGTCGCAGTTAAAGGCTGTCAGTCACGGCGATTCGAACCTCCAGCTCATAGCTTGCGCTGGTTCTGGCAAGACAGAGGTGATCGCGCGAAGAGTTGCGCACCTGATCAAGAATGGGAGCCGCCCGAGCAACATTATTGCCTTCACCTTCACTGAGAAGGCAGCTGCGGAACTCAAGCAGCGGATCGTCTCTCGCGTCCGGGAGGAACTGGGTGAAGTGCATGGTATGGCAGAGATGTATGTCGGCACGATCCATGCTTTTTGCCTCGACCTGCTCACTGCCGAAGTTCCGAAGTACCTGAAATTCGACGTGCTCAATGAAGTCCAGCAAGCGCTCTTCATCGACCGCCACAGCAACAAAAGCGGTTTGACGGCCTCGACTGATCTCATTGGACTGCCGCTGAAGAGATACCGCGACACGCCGCACTATCTCACCGCCATCGGCATTCTTCGCGAAGCGGATACGGACGACGAGGTCCTGAAGAACTGCTCAGTCCTAGCGGGTCTGGATAGCTATCGCAGCCTCCTGGATCAAACGAGCCATTTGGACTATTCCGCGATCATCGAGGCTGCGGTGGAGGTCTTGAGTTGTGACGGTGCGTTGAAGGAACGCATCGCAGCACGCGTCAAGCACGTCATTGTCGACGAGTACCAGGACCTCAACCCGATTCAGGAGGCCATCGTCTGGTTGTTGCACGAACTCGGCGCCAGGGTCTGCGTGGTTGGCGACGACGACCAGACCATATACCAGTGGCGCGGAAGCAGTGTCCAGGGCATCCTGACTTTTGAAAAGCGCTATCCGGCTGTCACCACGGTAAAGCTGGAAGAGAATT
>JBELAC010000125.1:0-18344 GCA_049509215.1 Terriglobales bacterium | reverse complement strand
GCGCTGGTGAATTCGCTGTCGCTCGTGCTCGTATCGTTTTTTATCTTCTACGAGGCGGTCCGGCGCATCCAGCATCCCGAGCATGTGCGTGCCGGGTTGATGATCTGGGTCGCGGCTGCGGGCGTGGTCATGAATGGCGCGATCGCCCTGCTGCTCTGGCGCTCCGCTCGTGATGTGAACGTCCGCAGCGCCGTGCTCCATGAAGTGGGCGACACGATCTCAACCGCGGCCGTGATTGTCGGCGGCTGGGCGATTCTTTGGACGGGACAGTACTGGATCGATCCAGCGCTATCGCTCGCGATCGGTGCGCTGATTTTGTGGTCGAGTTTCGGCATTGTGCGCGAGACCCTGAACATTCTGCTCGAGGGCACTCCGCGCGGAATGAGCCTGGAGGCCGTGGAAACGATGGTGCGAACCATCGCGGGCGTCAGCGACGTGCACGATCTGCATGTGTGGAGCATCGGCTCGGAGAACCATGCGCTCTCGGCGCATGTAAAGATTGCTGACATGCCGACTTCAGAGAGCGACACGATTTTGCGCGAGATCAAGGAAAAACTTGGCCGGGCGTTCGGAATCCACCACACGACCATTCAATTGGAGCATGTGGTGTGCGAGACCGCCCATGCTTGTGTGATTGCAGTTCGGGACGAACATGAGTCTGAACATGTTCATTCTCATGATCAGGATTTGCCTCACCAGCATTCCGGGCACGAGCACGGCGGGCACAGACATTAGCGAAGGGATAAGTTTTCCCGGCAAGAACTTCATTTTGGGAGCGACCGGCATGAATCGTTGGACATGTTTTATCGGTGGAGTGGCCATACTACTGTGTGGGTGCGCAGCGCAGGCGCAGCAGGCGGGAAGCCAGGGAAGACCCCGCTCGAACAACGCTTCTAACGAGGAGATCAGGGACTTCAAGCGCGCCATGGTGCTCCAGGCCTCTCCCGATCAGGCGGATGAGTTCAAGAAGATGGTTGCAAGCACGCAGGCAGCCCGGAAAGCCGCGCACGATCTCGCCCAACTTGCGTCGAAGGATGGCAAGCCTGACTTGTCGCAGAGTGCGGATACATTGTCGAGCGCGGTGGATGAAATCCAGGCGAATAGCGACCATTTTCTCCGGATGTTTACCAGCGTGCAGAAGTCGGAATTGAAGGCAAAGCTGAAGAAACTGGAAAAAGCGAATTCGGAAGTCGTAAAAGAGAACAAAGCGCTTGGGGGAGGGCATCCGCCAGCCGACGCCGCGCAGCTTGCCGGCATCGCACAGAAGTTGGATGGTGCACTCGGCGAACTCCAGGTGCGGCAGTCGGATATTGGAAATGAGATGGCAATTCCGGACGACAAAACTTCACAATAAGTGGTCAACAGGCTGCTGAAAAACTCACGAATGCTTGCGCCACCGTGGAAGAGCGGCCCTTCAGGGCCGCGTAAGTCTGGGTCTCCGGTCTAAGTGACGGAAAAAAGGAAAGCCGAGGTCTCATGGGTGCAAAAGTGCGGGTCGTGGTAGTCCTGGCAAGCGTGTTGTGGCTCGGATTCGCGTTCGGACAGAAGACTGAAATCGTCTGGAGCCCCGAAGAAAAGCCTCTCGCCGAACAGATTCACGGGCTGCGCAGTCTTCCCGATGACGTACGCGCGGCGACTACGAAGACTCTAGCCATCAAGATCCGCCAATTGCCCGCAACTGAAAATAAGCTGCGGCTGGCAGTGGGGCTGTCGAATCTCTCGACGGAAGGCGATTTTGGGCACGACACTTTGCAAGAAGTGGCGACCACCTTGGCGCAGACGCTTCGCGAGCATCCGCTGCCCTGGGCGGAAACCAAGGGCGACGCTGGCGCGCCTCCGACCCGAGAGCCGGCAAGTCCGTATGTCGAACTGGCATCGCTGGTTCGTTACGAGCATGTGGACGCCTCGCTCGATGACGAACAATATCGCGCGGCAATGGCCCGCCTTGAGGCTGACGATCGCAAGCGCGAGCACGCCGAGTTCTCCTTGAAAGATTTGACGGGGAAGACCTGGACATTTTCCGGCCTGCGAGGCAAGGTCGTCGTCGTGAATTTCTGGGCCACGTGGTGTCCTCCATGCCGCAAGGAAATGCCCGACCTTGAGTCGCTCTATGAGCGCTTCGCACAGCAGGGATTAGTCATTCTAGGGATCTCCGATGAAGAGGCCGCCAAGGTGGAACCATTTATCGCGCAACGCAAGGTGACGTTCCCGGTGCTGCTCGATCCGGGACGCAAGGTAAACGAAATGTTTGTCGTCGAAGGAATTCCAAAGACCTTCGTTTACGACCGCGATGGAAAGTTGGTGGCGCAGTCGATCGACATGCGGACGCAGGGACAGTTCTTGGAAATGCTCGCGAAGGCGGGCATCGGAAGTCAGAAGTAACAGGTTGAGGCGTTTGCGCGGCCCATTCGACAACTTCGTTTCACTCCGTTGCTCAGGGCAAGCTAAGAACTGAGCCGCGCGCCGAAATCCTGAAGCATCTCTAACGCCAGGGCGTGTCCTTCGTTAGGGGCGCTATGTCCTTGCTTTTTCAAAGTTCTTCTACTAAATTTCAAGTTTCCCGGAATCTGACAGGTGAGGTTGGGCGGGAGTGCCTTGCGAGGAGTGGTGGGTATGAAGCGGAGATATGTCGGGTTGGCGTTGGGCGCGGTGATTGCGGTGGGTGGGGCGTTGAGCTTGCCGAGTTGCGGGCACGATCAGAAGGTGGTCAGCCTTACGATTACGCCCACAACATCTACTTTTGCGTCCCCGGGTTTCACTCCACCCCCTGCCAACCCTACGCAGCAGTATACGGCGACTGCCACTTACATCCATCCTCCCGCCACCAAGGACGTCACTAGTCAGGCGACGTGGACAATTGATAACGACGTGGCCACGATATCGTCTCCCGGCCTGTTCAATGCGACGCCTCCTCCGGCAGGCTCTCCACCGGGCACGCCAGGGCCTTGCGGTGTCGCGGATATCTCGGCAAGTGTTCCGGAGGGTACGGGCGGGTCTGGCAATGTAGTGATCGCGCTAGCGAGCGTCACGGTGAACGATGCAGCCAACGCACTTTGTCCGGGCGGCGGCAAGATCGGGACATTATCCGTCGGGGTCTCCGGAAGCGGGTTAGTGACGAGTCTCCCCGCCGGCATCAGTTGCACGGCAACCGGGGGGACGTGCATTGCGACTTACGACGTGGGGGCCTCGGTTTTGCTTACGGCGAGTTCGGTTCCTGTATGGCAGAATTGTCCCAGCGGATTGGGGCAAAATACTTGCGTGGTTACCATACCCACTGGCGGCACCGCCGTGGGTGCATCTTTCTAATAAGAATGTGCACCACCCTGCCGCTACTCGTCCGCTAGCAGTTTGCCCAACGTGGGCTTGTGTTTCTCTGCCTTGGTCGTCTTGGCGGGTACCAGCCGCGATGGTTTAGGCGACCCCACTCGCTCGCGCGCCATCTCTCGAACGGCCGTGGCTGCCGAGAATGTCTTCTTCTTGCGCTTGCGAGCCATAGCGTTAGTCGCCGGTCTATTATGACTGAGTTCGGCTGCTCTTTCGGCTTGAGACGCAGCAAAGCTGCGTTTCTACTTGAGCCGATGTTGGCATCTTCGCACACTCCGCCAAAAGTGCAATAATTGTCGATTATGGATGAGCGCGATTTTTTTGATGAGCGGCAGGACAAAAAGCCGGCCAGCCTGAATTGCCCGCACTGCCATCAGGCCGCCGAGTACGAAATTCAGTGGCTGGTTCGCACGAAAAAGAAAAATCTGCCTCCGCGAGCCGACGATCGCGACCGGGCAAAGTTCGCCAAAGCACAGTCTTACATGCTGCGACGCGACGACATGATGGTCTGCAAAAACATACGCTGCCGCAAGCGTTTCGAAATAACCAGCGTGCAGAGCGTTGCATTTCTCGACTAATGGGGTGGAGAGCGCGCAATGGAATCGTGGATTCGGTTTGCAATTCTTGCGCTCGTCCTCGCTTCATTTTTGCGGCGGATTTTCAAGATGAGTGCCCAGCGCAGACCCTCCTCTTCGACAAGCTTCGGAAAGATTCCTCCTTCGACTGTGCCGACTAGTATCTCCGCGTCCATGGCGCGTCCAAGGCAGGGCCGCAAGAACGACTTCCGCGATATTCCTCCGCCACCGGAGAATCCGGACCTGGGGTAAAGAGCTCCGTGTCGGCCCGTCCCGGCGCTCCCACTGCGCCCCGGTGTTTCCACTGCGAACGACTAGAAATGATTAGAAACGTTTATACTTTCATATTTGCCCTGACGGCATTTGGCCATCAAGGATGGGAGTCGAAATCGTGAAGATACTGGTTTGCATGAAGCAGGTGCCTCAAAAGGACGCTCCGCTGAAGCTGAATGAGGCGGCAACGTGGATTCGCGAAGATGTGTCCTATGAGGCAAACGAGCCCGATGCGTTTGCGTTGGAAGAGGCTTTGCGCCAGAAGGAAAAGCATTCCGGCGAAGTTGTGGTGATTACAGCAGGTCCAGCCCGCGCGCAACAGGTACTGCGTGAGGCGCTGGCCAAAGGCGCAACCCGGGCCATTCATCTGGAAGGCGATGGTTTCGTCGGCCTCGATGCCTACAACACTGCGCGCGCCATTGCTGCCGCCATCAAGGACGAACAGTTCGACCTCATTTTTACCGGCCTGCAATCGGACGATTACGGCTACGCGCAGACCGGCGTCATTCTTGCGGAGATTCTGGGCTGGCCGCACGCCACCATCATCATGCAGATTAGTGACACCGGAATCCGCGTGAAGCGCGAACTCGAGGCCGGCTTCTTCCAGTTCGTGGATATGCCGCTGCCTGCTGTGCTGACCATTCAATCCGGCATCAACAAGCTCCGCTATGCCACCCTGATCGGCATCAAGCAGGCCAAGAACAAGCCCATGCGCAAGGTGACGATGGAAGAAGTCCAAGCCTCTCTGAGCCCGAATCTGCAGAAGATCGAGAAGATGTACCTTCCGCAGAAATCAAAGCACACCGAATTTCTGGAAGGCTCGCCGGCAGAAGTGGCCAAGAAACTGGTGGAGAAGCTGAAGAACGAACTCAGAGTACTGTGACGAAGTGGGTCTGGTGATGAGGCCCGCATCGTAGAGACGCAGCCAGCTGCGCCTCTGCCGAGAACCGAGAAACTGAGAACTCTTATGTCTGAGAACATACTGGTAGTGGTCGAGCAGCGCGAAGGGAAATTAAACCGCGTCTCCTGGGAGACGATTGCGGCTGGGCAGGCCATTGCCGCGCAAACCGGATGGACGCTGGAAGCCGCCGTGGTCGGTTCGGGCGTCGCGGCCATTGCGGGCGAAGTCGCCGCGAAAAAAGTCGCGAAGGTGTACGACGTCGAGTCTGCCAGGCTTGAGCCCTACACTTCTGACGCGTTCTCGCAAGCCCTGAAGGAATTTCTGGCGAAGCATTCTGCGAAGCTTGTGCTCATGCCGCACACCTATCAGGTGCGCGACTTCGTGCCGAAGCTGGCCACGTCTCTCAACACGACGGCCATCAGCGACGTGATTGGATACAAATATGAGGGCGGTAAACTGCTCTTCACGCGGCAGATGTTCCAGGGAAAATTTGTCGCCGATGTGAGCTTTGCTGGTTCCAACGACGCACCGTGCTTCGTGACTTTCCAGAATGGTTCGTTTCGCGCCGATCAGGCGGAAGCTGGCGCCGCGCCCGCTCCGGTCGAAACCGTCAACGTCGAAGTGCCCGATGGCATAATCCGCAACCAGCCGCAGGAAGTTTTCAAGGAAGCAAAGCAAGCCGTCGATCTGACCCAGGCCGAGATTATCGTTTCCGTCGGGCGCGGAATCAAAGAGCAGAAGAATATCGATCTCGCGCAGCAGTTGGCGACCGCGCTGGGCGGCGAACTTGCCGCATCGCGCCCCATTTGCGATAACGGCTGGCTGCCGATGGATCGGCAGGTCGGGTCGTCCGGGCAGACCGTCGCTCCCAAACTTTATCTTGCATTGGGAATTTCGGGAGCCATTCAGCACATCGTCGGCATGAAAGGCTCGCGCAGCATTGTCGCGATTAACAAAGATTCGGAAGCCCCAATTTTCGAGATTGCCGATGTCGCCGTGGTGGGAAATTTGTTTGACATCGTCCCCCCTCTGATTGAAGAAGTGAAGAAAGCCAAGGCCTAGTGTGGCGTCCCGCAAGTTCGTGGCATAAGTTCGAGGCTTTGAAAGGGCGCGGCTTCAGCCGCGCCGTAATCAGAACCGAAGAAACACGGGCTGTAGCCCCTGAGGGAAGCGGCTTATCACCTCAGAAGAGCAACGGACTTACTCCGCGAAGTTCTGGGACACTACGCTATTCAGGTCGAGAAAATCTGAAGCAAGAAAAAGCGCCACGTTTCACCGCTTCAACTCGGCAAAACGTGGCGTTATGCATTGCGGCTATCCGCGAACTGCGCGGGACCACGAACCACTTCTTCACCCTTGCGACGGATGTAGCACTCGGAACGTGCTCCCACCGTTGGACCACACCAGCACCAACGCATCCTGACCGCTGGCGACCGTCTGCAACGCGTGGGCGACGTCAGCCGCGGACTTCATGGGCTGGCGGTTCACTTCCATGATGATGTCTCCGCCCTGCAGTCCGGCGTTGTCGGCCGGGCTGCCCGGAACGACATCATTGACGACTGCTCCGTGAACATTCGCCGGAGCATTTTGCCCCTGCTGCTGCAGTTCATTGCGCGCATCCTGGTTCAGGTCGCCAAGGCTGAGTCCCCAGCGTCCGTTGCCGTGTTCGGAATTCGCGGTCTCGGTGGTGTTCGGATTGCTCAGATCCGCCAGCGTTACCGCGATGTCGGTTGAGCGGTCATCGCGCATCACGCCCAGATGAACGGTGTCGCCCGGACGTTTCTGACCAACCAGCATCTGTAGTTCGCCCGCATCGCCGACCGGTTTGCTGTCCAGTTCGGTGATGACGTCTCCAGTCTTGAGACCAGCCTTCGCGCCCGGCCCGTCAGGCTGAACATCGCTGACAAGCGCGCCCGCGGCTTTCTGCATGTGGAAGAACTTCGCGTTATCGGGAGTGATGTCGGAGATCTGAACTCCGATGAAACCGTGCGTGACTTTGCCGTACTGGATCAGCGTCTGCACCGTCGGTTGAACGATCTGCGCCGGAATCGCAAAGCCCATCCCTGAGAACGAACCGGAGTTCGAGATCAGGAAGGTATTGATGCCGATCAATTCGCCGCGCGCATCAACCAGCGCTCCGCCAGAGTTGCCGGGATTAATGGCCGCATCGGTCTGGATGAACTCGCCAGGTTTGCGGCGATCGCTCGGATCGGGATTCGGCCGGTTGAGCGCGCTGATAATCCCCCGTGTGACCGTGAACTGGTATCCGTAGGGATTACCGAAGGCGAGCACCGTCTGTCCTGGCCGGAGACTGGCCGAGTTGCCGAAAGGCACGCTCGGGAAGTTGCTGCCATTGATCTTGATCACGGCAATATCTGTCAGCGGATCAGCGCCCACGAGCTTGGCCGAATAAACTTCCTTGTTGCTCATGGTCACGCGGATGTCGACGGCGCCTTCAATTACGTGATTGTTGGTGACGATGTATCCGTCGGGCGAGATGATCACGCCGCTGCCCAGCCCGTGCTCCATGCGGTCTTGCGGCTGACCGCGGAAGCGGAACTGATGTCCGAACTGCTGGCCTTGCTGGCCAAAGGGACCATCCGGACCAAAGAACTGCTGCATATCCGGCATACCCTGGTCGTTGCCGGAAGCCATCTTGGCCTTCGACGCGACCGTTACATTGACGACCGCCGGAGTGACGCGAGCTGCGAGCGTTTCCATGGCGCGGTCGAGCGTGAGCAGCGCCGCGACGCTGTTATCATCGAGCGCGGCTGCGGCCGGAGCCGGAGTGGCTGCGGTGACCGACTTGGTTAAGGTGAACGTTGCCAGCGATCCCATGACGGCGATCGCAAGCACCGCAACACCGAGACGGCGGGCTACCGCCGACTTCTTTGCTGACGTCAGGAATTTCGTCTTCAAGTTTTCTACCCACATCTGCATTGCTATTCTCCTTGTGCAACTAAATATCTAGTTGATACCTGGAAATTTTTTTGCCCCTGACTTCCGGGCTAAATCTTGTTGGCGACAGGCACTCGCAGGTGCTGCCACATCGGGCTTACCAAAGTGATCTGCCAGACCTGAACCCTCCATACCATCGCAGCAGAAGCCGGGCACTGGGCGATCATCCCGGCTGCCAGCGAATCTGAATCCATGGCGTGCGCCGGAACGAACTGCGCCGTCTCGACGAACACGAGAGTCTCTATCATGGGATGGAAATCCAGATCCGCCACGGCGCTCACTTCGAACAATGCTTCAGGGAACGGTGACGAATGCGCGGCGATCTCCTCGCGATTCACCGTCCCACGATTCACCGTCCCACGACTCACCGTCCCACGATTCACAACGTTGCTAGCGGCCTTCGAGCGCGCCAGCGCAAATTTGGCGTTGCTCTGTATTGCCGTCTGCGCGGTCCCTTGCCGGCCAGTTTCGATCGGACCTGCGCGGAACCCTTCCCGGCTTGTCTGGCCGATCTTCAAGTCTGCTGGAATGACATCTGGACGCACTGAAGTCTGCCCATCGAGATTAAATGTCGCAGGATGCACGAGCGCGGCAGAGTATTCGTTACTCTCCACAGCCGGCATCGGAGCCCCCTCAAACGCGACGAATTGCGGCGTTTGCGGCAGCATCGCCACGCAAAGCACGACGAACGTCCCGACCAGGCCGAGTGCAGGCTTCGAAATGCCGGATGCGGCCGGCCGATTCTTGTCGAGAATCCGAGCCAGACGGTCGGAAGCCTCGTGGGCGCGATGAACAATGGCCTGCGCCATCGTCCATCCTCGCTGCACAAGACTTCTTTCCAGGAGCGATACCAGGCAACTGGCGTATCCCATCGGATTGTCAGTCTGGGCAACCACGACGTCGTCACACGCCATTTCACGCTCCAGCGAAAGCCGATTCTCGATCCACCAGACTGCCGGATGAAAAAAGAAAACCGCGCGCGCAAATTTTTGCAGCAGGTTCGTCCAGTCATCCCACCGCTGCAAATGCGCAAATTCGTGCCGCACAATAATGTTCAGATCCGCAGCAGGCAGTTCGGCCAGCGTCCATTCAGGCAGAGCAATTATCGGCTTCCCCAACCCAAGAGCTGCGGGAACGCGCACGCGCTCCGAGGTGGTAAGCATCACAGTTCGGGGCGCAAACGACTTCGAGCCATTGAGTTCGGCCAAGGTCTGGCAAACAGACGGATCCAGATCGTCTGGACTTACGGGCACGCAACTCTGGCGCAACTTGCGCAGGCGAAAAATGCCAATCGCCAGCCGGATGATCCCGCTGATCGAGGCCAGAAGCCACGCAATAAGAATGTAATAAGCCCAATGTGCGGGCAGGCTGATGGCAGAGATCCCTGAGGAAATCAGCGTGGACGAGTCGAACACGCGGCTATGAAAGCCGGTGAACATCATCCCGCCAAAACACGCGATTGCGACCCCCAGCAGTGCCAGGAACCAAACCGCGAAGCGGGTTCGCGAATTCTGTTTCGGCAAAACTCGCAGCATAGCCCACGCGAACAGCGCAATCAGCACTCCCTCCGGTAGCGAGTTGAGCACGCGCCCGATCGCTACCCGCGCCCAAGCCTCGATCTGTAGGAGGTCTAGACCAGATGCGAGGACTTGGGGAGCTATGGAGTGTAAAGTCATTTCGCCTCGCTCCGAATCAGCATTTTGCGCAGGCGAGTCAGTTCTTCAGGCTCGATGCCTTGATCTTCAAGGATGTTCAATACCAGGTCTTCGTGGGAGTTCTTGAAAAAGCGCCCTACCAGGTGCCGGATCTCGGAGCGCGTCGCTTCCTGCTGCTGGACGGCCGGCGCATAGATGTAGGCTCGCCCGTCCTTTATATGCTTCAGGTAGCCCTTGCGTTCCAGGATGCGGATGGTCGTCAGGATGGAGTTGTACGCAAGCGTGGGCTTTTCTTCAATCGAATCAAGCACTTGCTGAACAGTGCCCGACCCCCTGACCCAGAGGACCTTCATCACCCTCAGTTCAGCTTCCGTCAAAGTTTCCGACTGTCTCGGCGGCACTTCAGCCCTCCCTGCAACGTTAGACGTCTCACGCCAGGAAAAGTAACTAATTGTTTAGTTGCTAGCCGGGGAGGAAATGGTTGCCAGCAATCGTCTACCAGGTTGCCGAAACAATTTAGGGCCGCGTAGTCGAACAGAATAATTTAGGGCTTTAGCCCGGTGGCTGGCTGCAATTCGGCGGGATGATGCGGAGCCCATTGCGGGTCTTTATCGGGTGTCACAATTTCACCGTCACGCATGTGGACGATGCGGTCGCCAAACTCCGCAGCCTCGGGATTATGCGTAATCATCAGCACCGTCTGCCCGAGTTCTTTGTTCGACGCGCGCAGCATGTCAAGCACTACGCTTGAGTTCTTTGAGTCGAGATTACCCGTAGGTTCGTCGGCCAGGACGATTGCCGGACGGTTGATGAGCGCTCGCGCCAGCGCCACGCGCTGCTGTTCGCCGCCCGAAAGCTCGTTGGGACGATGGTCGAGCCGCCCCGCAATGCCAAGCATTTCGGTGATCTTCTTCAGGAACGATGAATCGGGTGCGCCGAGACCGGCGATGTCCGCCGCGATCTCAATGTTTGCCCTGGCGCTCAGCGTCGGCAGCAGGTTAAATTTCTGAAAGACAAATCCAATCTTGCTCTTGCGCAACCGTGTGCGCTCCGCGTCCGACAGCGTAGCGAAATCCACGCCGTCAATGGTCACGCTTCCCGAATCCGCCTTGGTCAGTCCGCCGAGCAGATAAAAGAGCGTCGACTTGCCGCTGCCGGAGGGCCCGACCACGGTAACAAATTCGCCTTTTTGCACGCTGAAAGAAATGCCGCGCAGCGCCGGCACATCGATCTTGCCGATGCGGTAGGTCTTTCGGAGTTCCTTGGCTTCAATGAACGCGGACATCCAGTAAAAACGATATCACACGCCGAGCGCGCTCCCGAGGTTCATCACGCGACGGTCGCGTGCGCGGCGGCCCGGGCCTGCATCTCGACTGGGCGCTTCGGTCCACGCTTGCGCACCAGCAACAGCCGGATTTTCTCCAGCAGGTCAACCGGTTCGTACATTCCCTTGGGCAGGAAGACGTCGGCCAGCGTATCGCGCTCGTAGATTTTGACGCGTCCCGAGATGAGCACTGCCGGAGTTTGCGGCGAGAGTGCTTTGACCTCCTCGATCAGTCGCGAACCATCCACGCCCGGCATGATCAGGTCAGTCAGCACCAGGTCGACGCCTCCGCGCCGAAAAGCTTCGAGCGCCATCTCGCCCGTGTTGCACGCGATCACGCGATAGCCACGGGTTTCCAGCATGATTTTGCGAATGGAGAGCGCCTGCTCGTTGTCGTCAACGCAGAGAATTGTTTTCTTGGGCTTCATGGACCTAACCGGGGGACTATCGTCGCCGCTTTTCTTTTTGGAGATGCAAGAGCGAGTTGCATCCTAAATAGAATTGTTGCGCGGGTAAAGTGCCGCGCTCGCCAATGGCACGCGAGTGGATGGCATGACGGTGCTACATGCTGTCACCCGCGATTTCAGCAGCGACTCGCTCGCTAAGTTCTCAAAGTAATTTCGCCGCGCAGAACTTCCACACAATTTCCACCGACACGCACATTGATCACTTGGTTATCTTGCTGCTGATCCTGCCTGGTGGCGCGCACAAAAATGCTACTCGGGCGGTGCACTTCGAGCCCTTGCTCGATCATGACGTGCTCGTCGCTTGCCGCAACTCCGTGGGCAACCATCCATGCCGCGCAACATCCCGCGGCCGATCCTGTCGCCGGGTCATCTCCGTTGTAGAAAATCATGCGCGCATGCAGGCGAGCCTTGGGATTGACCGTTTCACGGCACACGAAGTAAAAGAATTTCCCGCCGCTGCGGCTCAGGTATTCGGTTGCGCGATTCACATCAAGCCGCAGACCCTGCAGCGTCTTGAGCGAACGCAACATGGCGATCGTGAAGGGAATGCCGGTAGAGACAGTTTGAATCGGAGCCGCAGTGTCGAAGTCGCCGGCGTTCAGCCCGGTGAGCTCCGCAATCGCCGCAACATCGTGAATCGCCCCGAATTCCGGATCTTTTTGTGTCATCTCCCCGAAAGGAATTTCCGAAGAAGCGGATCGCGTGAAGCTCACTGGCACCGTTCCCACATTCAGGTCGAGGCGAACCTCATCCGCTCCCGACTGCCCATGCAAAACAAATGCTGTGCCAAGCGTCGGATGCCCGGCGAACGGCAGCTCTTCCTGCACGGTAAAGATCCGTACGCGAATGCCGCGTGATTTTTCCGACGCCGCATCTCCCGGAAGGATGAAGGTCGTTTCCGAGAGATTCGTTTCGCGCGCCAGCGCCTGCATCTGTTCGGTGGTCAAGCCGCGTCCGTCGAGAACGACGGCCAGAGCGTTGCCCGCGAGGGCGCGGTCCGTGAAAACATCAACCTGCACCAGCGAGAGCTTCCGTGTCATAAACCAAAACCTCCGAGCCGTAATGCGGCAGTCAGACCGCGAGTGGTCGCGGATGCGATAACATATAACTCTGATATTCGCTGACCTGAATTGGTTTCACAGTTTTCGTGGGATGCCCGAACCACATTGCCGGCCGGTTCTTTTTTGAGGGCGGGACATCATATTATTTAAGAAAGTTAGGGAAGCAATTGCGCGTCGTCCCATTTCATTCGCATAAATTTGTAAACCGAGGAAAATATAATGTCTCTCCGCATCAACTCCGAAGCTCCTAACTTCACCATCGAAACCACGCAGGGCACGATCGACTTCCATCAGTGGATCGGCGACGGCTGGGCAGTCCTGTTTTCCCACCCCAAGGATTTCACCCCGGTCTGCACCACCGAACTCGGCTACATGGCCGGCCTCCAGCCCGAATTCGCCAAGCGTAATACCAAAATCATCGGATTGAGCGTCGACCCCGTGGCCAACCACGGCAAGTGGGCTGCCGATATCGAAGAGACGCAGGGTCATAAGGTAAATTACCCGATGATCGGCGACCCGCAACTGAAAGTCGCGAAGCTCTATGACATGCTGCCCGCCGAAGCCGGAGAATCCTGCGAAGGCCGCACCGCCGCCGATAACGCCACCGTGCGCACCGTCTTCATCATTGGACCCGACAAGAAAATCAAAATGATGATGGTCTATCCCATGAGCGCGGGCCGCAATTTCGACGAAGTCTTGCGCGTCCTCGATTCGCTCCAACTCACGGCGAAACACAACGTCGCCACGCCCGTGAACTGGAAGCCCGGCCAGGACGTCATTATTCCGACCTCGGTTTCCGACGAGCAGGCGAAACAGAAATACCCTGGAGGCTTCAAGACTCACAAGCCCTACCTGCGAACCGTAGCGCAACCGAAGTAGAAGTCCTTGCAGGCCGAGGTTAACGGTCTTTGCAAGCGAAGATGTCTCCTTGTGTGGCGCGGACATTCCTGTCCGTGTGTGGCCCGTGTGTCGCGGACACTCTTGTCCGCGCATTTTCGTGTCGAGTGTGGTGTCAGGTTCGCAGTCTGCGGTTGAAAGTCCAACTTCAATCCGCGATCGAACCGTTCGTTCGGAAGCGCATGCGGTCCGGTGATCGTCCCGGTCTTCAAAACCGGCGGGCGGCAGGTTTCCTGTCGCCGGTGTGTTCGACTCACACTCGCTTCCGCCAAAACAAAGGACTTAGCTGGCCTGGTACTCTGTTTGCGCGGAAAGCCGCGGGGTCAACTATCAAGAGCACTGCGGAATGCTGACGGGTGTGTAGGTGCGGCGGGTGGAGGAGAAGAAGTACTAGTCCTTATATCAACTGCGGATCGGGTGGCCGATCGAGAAGTAGCCATCGCTGGCAAGTGCCGGCGCGATCAAGACCAGCGTGTGCGCCAGCGAGAGGTATATCCGGTGAAACTTCATTTAGCTGAAATCTCTCCTTAAATTAAGTTTGGACCGCAAATCAAGTTTGGACCGCGGCTAGCGCGCGACGGTCGATTCCGCCGTTGTCGGATCAATCACTGTTTTGACCTCGGCAATTCGGTTCGCCGGAAACTGCCCGCGGCGCGCATGTTCGCGAAGGATCTCGGCGCTCTGCGCGATATAGACGCAATAGATCTTGTCGTCGGCAATATAGCTCTGGACCCACTGGATATGCGGACCGAGGGTGTGCACGACTCCGCACGAGGCCTGGGAAATTACTTTCAGTTGCTGAGCGGTCAGCTTGCCTGCTCCTGGGATTTCACGCTCAATCACGTATTTCGGCACTTTTCGCCTCCCCAGCTTCTCTGACTCATGGAAATGTCACCTTTTCGTCGGCTGCCGGAACGTTTCTGTCGGGGAACCGGGTCTCGGCGGGATCGACTGAATTCGATCTGAATATACTATAATGTCGATTATATTACTAGACAATAATGCCGGATTGTATATCGCCTGTCGACCGCGCAGCGCGGGGGAGTGCGTAATCGTAGGGACGAATGTTCCTCCGGGTTGAAATTACTTTCACCATAGGGGCATCCGTGCAGGGCGGCGCGGTCAAATCTCTGTATTTAATGGGCTTGCTATTGGCGCTCGAGTTGCAACACTAGTATGTCGATAGACATTAGAGGACTAAATCGAGACTGATTTTCGATCAAATTCTCACGATTGCTGATTCAAACGGAGGATTCATGCACTTTCAACAGTTCTATCTCGGATGTTTGGCGCACGCTTCTTACCTGCTGGTCTCGGATGGCGATGCCATTGTGGTTGACCCGCAGCGCGATGTCGAGATCTATCTCGAAGCCGCGAAACAGCAAGGCGCGACCATCCGCCACATCTTCGAGACTCACCTGCATGCCGACTTTGTTTCCGGACACAAGGAACTTGCGGCGCGTACGGGCGCCAAGATCTACATTGGCCCGAACGGAGGGGCGACGGTTTCGCACGTTGAAGTCCGCGACGGCTTTGAAGTGCGGGTGGGGAAGGCAAAGATCAAGGTTCTCGAGACGCCGGGACATACTCCGGAGAGTATCTGCCTAGTCGTTAGTGATCTGGATAAATCTTCACAACCTTGGGCTGTCCTGACGGGCGATACTTTGTTTGTTGGAGACGTCGGACGTCCTGACCTGTCGAAGGCCTTCACCCCCCCCGTGCTGGCCGGCATGCTCTACGACTCGCTGCACAACCGGCTGCTCACTCTTCCGGAAGACGTTATTGTTTATCCCGGACATGGCGCAGGCTCGCTTTGCGGCCGTAATCTCGGGACGGCTCGCTCTTCGACGATCCGCACAGAGCGGCTGACTAATTACGCCCTTCAGATCAAAAGCCGTGAAGAATTCATTCAACAACTGACCACGAATCTGCCACCGCGGCCCGAATACTTTCCGCAGGATGCGCAGATTAACCGTGCCGGTGCGCCCGCACTTTCTGACTTGCCGAAACTGAAGTCGATCACTGCCAAAAAGCTCAAGTCCTGGCTGGACGTAGAAGTGCTCGCGCTCGATGTGCGCTCCACCAGCGAGTTTGCTTCCGGACACGTCCCGGGGTCGGTCAACATTCCGCTCTCCGGGCAGTTTGCGTCTTGGGCAGGATCAATTCTGGGTCTGTCATCTCGGCCCGTGTTGATCGCCGGCTCGCCCGAACAGCTTTCCGAGGCGCGCACACGTCTTGCGCGGATCGGGCTCGATGAAGTGCGCGGATATTTGCTCGATGGTGTGAAGGGATGGGAGAAGGCCGGGTTCGAACTCGCTTCGCTGCCACAGATCACGGTGCATAACCTGGATCGCAAGCTGCAGTCGAGTGAATTGCAGTTACTCGACGTGCGCCGTCGTTCGGAATGGCAAGCAGGGCATGTCGAGGGATCGAACTGGTACGCACTCGATGAGTTCAAAGCCGAACTGCCGAAGATGGATCCGAAAGCGCCGATTGCCGTCGTATGTAAAAGCGGCTATCGCAGCGTGATTGCATGCTCGCTGTTGCGGCGGGCCGGGTTCCAACAGGTGACCGATGTGATCGGCGGCTTTGATGCATGGCAGAAAGCCAATTTGCCGGTCTCCAGCGAAGGGCTGGCTGTCGCCTGAGCACCGAAAAAAATTGCGCCGCTTGAGCACGTAACCGAAGTTTCCTGTACCACGCGCCCGTTCCAAAGTTGTTAAAGACGATTCGAGGTTCTTCATGGCATAATCCCGTCATGGAAACCTCGAATCTGGATTTTGTGTACTTGGAGAACGATCCGAGAACCCAACTACCCTCGGCCTGCGTCTATGTGAAGACTTCTGGAAAGCAGGATTACGCGGGGGTAAAGGCCGACAGGCTGATTTCTGCGCGGTGTCTGACTTTCATCGAGTTGGATGCGGAACTCCGGCGGCTGCACGCGGAGTTGGACGAAATCCGGGCGCGGGCGAAAAAGAAATTCTACAAAGCCCACGCCGCGGCAGCGGGCGCATAAGGCACATCTGTAGCGGGATGTGCAACAGATCTCAATGCCATTCATCCTATTGTCTATGTCAATACTAGAGATAGCTCTTGACATACAGCCCGGAGGCAAGTTAAATCTCTTGCGAACTCAATTTTCAACTTGTGCCATTTTGATGTGTGGGTGATTTGTAGACGTCCCTGTCATTTCCCGGGTTGAGATTATTCGAACATCCAATTCAGTGATCGCTTTCACTGCTCGGGCGTACGACTGCCGTATACGAATCGCAACAAGAAGGAAGTCGAATTTTGCAAGACTCGTCCATTGAACGCAGCATCTCCGTGATAAGAAATTTCCTTTTGTCCAATTTCCCCCCTTGCCATTGAGGAGCAGATCTTATGCCTGAGAAAGATGTCCGTCATACGCTGAGCGAGCAGCAGGCTCGCCAGTTAGCGAATGTCACCAAAACTGTACCCATGATGCAGAGCATCACGCCGCGCTGGCTGGTGAGCTTTCTGTCATGGGTTCCAGTCGAAGCCGGCACCTACCGTGTGAACAAAGTAAAGCCCACGCACCCGGGAACACGCACCGTCGAATGCAGTCCGGATGAAGAAATCGATCTGCCGGAGATTTACGTCGACTACGAAGAGAAGCCGCGCGAATACACCTTGAACGCGGTGACGACAGTGCTGGATGTGCAGACGCGCATCTCCGATCTGTACCGCAGCCCGCACGACCAGATTCGCGAGCAATTGCGGTTGATGGTGGAGAAAGTGAAAGAGCGCCAGGAAAACGAACTGGTGAATAACACCGAATATGGCCTGCTTAACAATGTGGCGTCGGAAATGCGCGTGAAGACGCGCAAAGGCGCGCCCACGCCCGACGATCTCGATGAACTGATCGCGAAAGTGTGGAAAGAGCCGAACTTCTTTCTGGCGCATCCTCGGGCGATCGCGGCTTTCGGTCGCGAATGCACGCGGCGAGGCGTTCCTCCGCCAACAGTAACGTTATTTGGCACACAGTTTCTGACGTGGCGCGGTCTTCCACTGGTTCCGTCGGACAAACTAGCGATCAAGGGCGAGAAGACCAGCATTTTGCTGGTACGCTCGGGCGAGAAGAAGCAGGGCGTGATTGGACTATTCCAGCCGGGTTTGCCGGGTGAAGTTTCGCCCAGCCTGTCGGTTCGGTTCATGGGAATCAACCACAAAGCGATCGCATCGTACTTGATTTCGCTCTACTGCTCGATTGCCGTCCTGACCGAAGACGCGGTCGGAGTGCTGGAGAACGTCAATGTCGACCAATACCACGAATACAAATGATCGCGTAGCGGTGGATATCCCGGCATCGGCTCCGGCACAGGAAACGGGTGCGGAAAAGTATGGGGGCGTATCCGCCGCTACGCCATCGCTTCCGGATATGTCAGTGATTGCGAAGTTGGCGAATGAGTTCTTCGCGGCACGAACAGGCAAGTCCGTGCCGGAGAACTCGGATCCAGCCGATCAGTACGAAATCGCGGACGCCCCTCCGGCGCAGAGCACTTCGACGCAGTCAAACGTGGCTTCTTGGGAAGAGTCGAGTGGGCAGCGCGGCGGACCCTGGGGCGATGCCCAGGTGTTTCCGCACTCTTCATCATTGGAGTCGTTCTCGTTTCCAGTAGTTCCGCCCGCAAGTGCCGGAGGTGTGCCGTCGTCGCCCCCGGCCGGGCCTCTGGGCGAGGCTGACTTCCGGGCCATTGCCGCTTCGCTTGCCGGGATTACGGCTCTGGTGCCGCATCCCGCGGAGACCGCGCCCCAACCGGAGATTCCTGGCAAGTCGTCGAATTTTGCCGAGGGCGAAAAAGGCGACCCATGGCGGTCCGCGCCGGTATTTTCACCGGCGATTGAGATGTATTCATTTCCGGGAGTGCCGATTGCACCGCAGAGTGGT
>JBELAC010000124.1:0-13680 GCA_049509215.1 Terriglobales bacterium | reverse complement strand
ATCACGGCCACGGCGGGTATGAGTCCTTCGCCAAATTCCTGGATCGCCATGGAAGGCTCGTTCGGCAACGGATTTCTCGATCGCCTCGAGCACCGCAAGCAATTCAAATTGAACGGTGGGCGCATCTTCCACGCGGGAGATCACACGTTCAACGTGTTCGGGATCGGCTACCTCGGCTATGGCTTTGTCGCGGGACTGAAGCCGATGTACGGATTCAATTCCATCGATGCGGCTGCCGGTTGGCAAGTGTACCCGGATACGATCGATCCGCGTCAGAAGGACCAGACGCACACTGCGCTCGTGGCCTTGAACGATGTCTGGAAGCTGGGCGAGCATCAGGAACTACAGCTCTCTGGCTTCTTCCGCACTTACAACCTCTCGTTGTTCTCCGATTTCGGACTGGGACTGATCCGGCAGAGCGAGTTCCGCACCGTGGAAGGCGCGAGCGTCGGGTATGTGAACAAGATCACGCAGCACTTCACGCTTCTGGCGGGAACGGACTACAACCGCGAGGCGCCGCGCCGCGACGATCTCGACCACTACAATTTCTACAATCCCGCGGAAGCCTCCTACTACGGCCCTTTCGTCAAGATCGCCGGAAACAATGTGACGATCAGCGATGTGGCTTCCTGTGTGGCCGGGCAAGGTGATCTGAGCAAATATGTCCACTACTACCTGGGCTGGCGGCATGATGAGATTTGGATCGACAACCAGGACCTTGTTGCTCCCCAGGATTCCACATACAAGTTGGCGGGCCTCGATCTGCCGAAAGCGACGATCACTTTTCTCCCCGGACAGCACGCACCGCTGATTTCTTTCAGCTTCGGCAAATCATTCTTTACCGAAGATCCCAGAGAGGGGTTGGCGACCGGTCCGACCGGCAAGCCTGCTTACGTCAGCGCGGTAGAGAGGGCGCGCTCGTACCAGATGGTTGCTATGAAGACGTTCCACAAAACGGACCTCAAGCTGACGCTGGGTAGCGAGACGCAAAGCAACGAGTACGGCAAGATCGATCCGGATCAGGGAATCCAAGAGCCGCTGGGGCCGGGACGCATCCGTTTCCTGGCGGCCACGCTTCGTCAGACGGTCGCCAATGGATCGCTGCAGGTAACCTTCGAGCAGGCGGATGCGCGCCTGGTTGGCGTACCAATATCGTCAATTACGCCTGAAGTGCCAAGGTTGATCGGCGATGTTCTGGGGACATATCAAAAATTGCCCTTTCATTTGCAGGCCAAAGGTGAATTCGAATATGTGGGCAGAAAAGTCGTTGGAACCTCCTGCGATGCATCCCAACCCCTCACTGGAGGAACTGCCTACTGCCTCGGCGTGCCGAACCAGGAGTTCCGCATGGCATTAGCGCGGCCCTTCCTTGACGGCAGGATGAGCGCTGGCCTGAACATGATGATTGCCAGCGGCTGGACGGGCCAGACGACAGAAAATTTCGCCGCCGCGTCGGTTTATGGGCCCGGGAAAGTGGGTCTCGTAAATGGAGTGGTTCCCGTGAATCCAGTGAACGAAGTTGTGGGTGTGCGCATACCTTCCTACATAAGCTTCAACCTCACCTATAGGTTTGGCCGCAAGAATGGTCCTTGAGTGTGAGCCCGAACCGATCGTAGGCAATCGGTGGCGACCGGCTCCCTGGGCGAACTTTGTTCTCAGTGGCCAATTTGGGCCATACATGAACTTCCGAGATGGGCATAAACTACTTACTGCCGGAGCCTTGGATCCGTTCCGTGGTAAGGTAACGCTCACAAGGTGGTGACTTTGGTTTAAGGCTGGCTCGTAGTTTTGCGTAAAGTGCACGGAAGACTCTGGTAGCATTGCCCTATTACGAGCTAAGTACTTGTTTTCACAGCGGATGAATGGGTCCGGCTGCAAAAGCGAGAAGGCTGCTGCAGCATTAGTTTTCCCTAATTGGCTGCGAAACTGTTTGCTCAGGAGTGTCAGTTGAACGACCCCGCAACCGGAAACGTGCCGCGTCGCAGACGAAGCTGGTATCGGCGTCGCCTGCGGAACCAGCGCATCCTCGGTACATCCGTGCTGATGGTGATTATCGTTGCCTTTTGCTGGCAGAACGCCGCCCGCCTTCTCGAGTTGCCTGCGTTCCATTTTTCCCAGGTCTTGCCGGATTCCTTTCGCGCGCGTCAGGATTTCCGCACGGCAGACGATCAGTCCTGGACTCCAGTGCGCGGCGGCCGGCACAAAAGCTACCTCTCGCGGATTCCCGGTGTGTATCCGTACTCGCTTGTGCCGGGAGGCGTCGAGAATCCCGCCTCGCTGCGTGAAATTGCGGCCCGCGACCGCGCAATCGGCAGGTATTACGCACACTTCGACTACAACAAGGCGCATCTCGTGCGTCTCACTGAGCCGCTTGATGTTTACGTTTCCTATCGTATTCGCGACACCATCTTCTGGTCGCGAAAGACGATTCGCCTGCCTGCCGGAGAAACGCTGTTGACCGATGGCAAGATGTCTCTCCGGGCCAAGTGCGGCAACCAGATTTCCAATACTCCTCAGCCCGAGGTTTCGGATCAGGAACCGGATGAGGATGTTTTAAACCAGCCCGTCGCGATGGCAGAATTTGTTCCGCCTCTGCATCCCCCCGCGCCCAATTTGCCTGCCGGATCGCCCATGGCCTCTGCCACCGCCTTTAGCGGCGGATTCGCGTTTCCCGTGGTTGCGATGGGAGGCGGTGCTCCTGTTACCGTTTGCAGATATGAAGACGGCGCCATCGACAAGAAATGCAAGCCGCATCACAAACCGCCGAGAACTTCCGAACCGGCTGCCTTCATGTTGATCGCTTTCGGCCTGGCGATGGTCCTGTGGCGCTACCAGTCCAGCCGCCGGCCGCTTGCCGCTTAGCCGTCTGCATCCACTCTGCAAGTAGTTCTACGACTTCCGAGTAAATCCACCGCCCGCTCTGCTGCTAGACTTTGTTTAGAGTCACCAATGTCACGCTTTTCTCACCTGGGAGCGGTGTTTTTTCTCGCGCTGTCGTCCGTGCTGGTGTCCGCCCCGTTGGCTGCGCAGAAGGGTGCCTCCGCCCAACATGACGAGGTCCAGCGCGTGCTGGTGCATGGCACGGGCAGCGCGATGGAAATCGAGATCCAGACCTCCAGCGCTTCCGTATCTCCCGACACGCAGGCAATTACGGGGCCCGACCGCATCGTCGTAGATTTTCCGGGGATGCTCCCATCTGCTGAATTGCGCGCCTTGAAGGTCAATCAGGGTGCTCTAAAAGCCATTCGATCTGGATTGTTCTTCAGCAACCCGCCGATCACGCGCATCGTGCTCGACTTGAGCGAGCCGCAGTCGTATCGGATTTCAACCGCGCGAAATTCCATCATCGTCAAGCTTGGTCCCGCTGCAGCAACAGAGAATCAAGAGACCAGTCTGGCAACCGCTGGAAGCGCACATCTCCAGAATGCCTCGCTGACCGCTGCTCCCCTTGCTCCCACCCCTGCACCGAGGATCGCCGCGGCAACCGTTTCTGCTCAGACCCCGTCAACAGCGATTGTGCCCAGCGCCGGAGTTGTCACCGCGGACGTTGTCTCCGCTAAAACTCAGGATGCCGCGAGCGTGCCAGTGGCCGCGCCACTGCAGCCAGTCCTGCCCCCGGTGAAAGTAAGTTACGAGAATGGTCTGCTCAGCATTCACGCCGAGAAAGCGACGTTGGCAGAGGTACTCTTTGAAGTGCAGCAGCAGACACAAGCTGACATCGCCATTCCGGCAGGCGCGGAGCAGGAACGCGTGATTGCCGATCTGGGCCCTGGTCCTGCTCGCGATGTGTTATCAGAACTCCTGAACGGATCTTCCTACAACTTCGTTTTCGTGGGCAACGAACTCACGCTGGAGCGAGTCATCCTGACGCGCCGCGACTCCGCCCAATAACGGGACTCTCTCCCGTTCATTCGCTCAATAATATCTCTATGGATGCGTGATCAAGCGCACTGGCACGGCCGATCCACCGTTGCCGAGAACGTTGTTCCCGGTTGATGCCGCTCCGCAACCGGCCATGTTGATGATGCTGGCATCGATCTGTCCATAGACGGGGTCGGGCGCCGGATTTCCGTTTGGATTAAGAAATAGTTGCAGGAAGCCGATTACTTGAACGCTGGTAACGGTGGGGAAATTCATGCTGGCATTGTCAAAAACTGGCACGGTGACTAACGAATCGCTGACCATCGTATTGGCCCCCGCCGTAAGAGCGCTGCTTTGGACAATCGGGTTCTCACTGCCCGCGATGAATTGAAATGGAACTGGCGTGGGACTGACCGTTAGGTTGATGCTGTCTGCCGCTCCGTTGGCAGTCGCGTGAGTAAGGGCGTTCACAGCCGTGATCGCATCGGTGTTCCAAGCTTCTGCGTCGGTTGCGTCGATGTTCACAGTCTGGTTGCATGAAATAGGAGTCTGTACGCATCCTGCGATTCCTAATTGAAACGGGGTTGTACATCCAGAACACTCGACGGAAGACGCGCTGGGTGGTGGAAAACTGGTTAACGGATCGCCTGGATAATAATTCCAGGCGGTAGTTCCATTGGCACCGCAAGCGAGCCCACTGGTGCACGCGGACTGCAGGCCGGGCCGAGTGACCAGCGGGGTAGATGAAACAATTTCGAGTCCCAGCAAACCGGGGTCCGTAATCGAACCATCCAGTGTGCTGAAAATCGTGGTGCCGCCTGACGTGGGATCGGTGTTGGGCAACAGCATCGGCTTTACGCAGCTTGGCGCAATTGGCAGGGCCAGACTCGCCGTGGAACCATTCGTTATGCCCGAAGGATTGTAGGCTTCGGCTGTTGCGGAAGCGACGACCGTGACCTGCGTGGTCCCCCAAATCCGGGCAAAAAATGTCGGCAGGTCGGTTCTCTGAATCTGCACGGTTACGTGAGGATTATTCGGAGGTACAGCGTAATTGGAGAAGGATACAGTGATGTTTCCAGCAGTGAGGGGCTTTCCCTCGATCAGATTCTGTTGTGCGACTTGCGTCGCGATGCTCTTTGCCAGCGCTTCTGCGGCAGTGATTGCGGCGGAGACGTTAGAAGAATTTACAGTCAGAGACGTCATGCCCGAATTCGCCAGCACCCGCGCCCCCGCCAGCGCCGCTCCGTCGGCGGCCAGTTGTGCTTCACTGCGCGCCGTGTAGAAGGTCACGACGTCAATCGACAGCGCGGCCATCGCGCCCACAACAAACAGCAGAAACACCGCTACCAGCGTGATAATGATGCCCTCCTCACGCTTCCGTCGCGGATTGATGTGACGCCGTCGCACGATTCGCAATCTCGTTCCCACTGCGTAGGATTGTAAGGGGAAGCGCCATGGATTCGGCAAGAAAATAAGAGTTCGAGATCGGGGAACTTGTCCGCGTTGCGAACTCAGAACAGGAAGATTGGCTGGCGCCTTACGGACACGAATCGACCCCTAACCATCGACCGCGAGAAGCGGCTTCTGCGATTGGAGTGGGCCGACGGCGGACGCAGATTATGCCTCTGGTCAGAGAAAGACACTCTCAAAGATTGCCTGGCTCCAGGTCAGGCTGACTTGGTTACGTTGGCGGCTTGCGGTCCTTTCTGGCCTTGGACGACCTCAAATTCGACCTTATCGCCCTCTTGCAGACTCTTATATCCCTCGGTAGTAATTGCGCTGTAATGGATGAACACATCCGGTCCATCGTCGCGTCCGAGGAACCCGTATCCCTTCGCGTTGTTGAACCACTTAACCGTTCCTTTCAAACGTTCCACGTGCGTTCTCCCTTGCGGATTCCTCCTAAAAGGCGCAAATTCTGGAGGCTTCGCAAAATGTGCGGCCATTGTGATGCCGAGGGGAAACAGTGTCAAGGAGATGCGTCACAGGTTCATGTGCGATGCTGTCCGATCGAGGTCGCTCAATCGGACAACCGCTAACGAGAAAACAAAGGGAGGTTAGATGAACAGAAAGAGAGCTAACTGTCGGTCTAATCTCTCTTCCTGGTAAGTGAGTGCTTCGTTTGGCTGAGCCATAGAATGCCGCTGATGGTCTTGGCATCACGGATGCGGCCATTCAGCGCCATTCTCACTGCATCTGGGAGGGAAAAAAATCGGACGGCGATTTTTTCATCTGCTTCCGGCTGTGCTTTTCCGGTCTGCAATCCGGCTGCAAGATAGATAGTCATGGTTTCATCCAGAAAACCCGGACTGACGTAGAAATACAGAATCTTCTTCCAGCTGCGCGCGGTGTATCCGGTCTCTTCGAGTAACTCACGGCGCGCGGCCGCCAGCGGGAGTTCTCCTTCGTCAATCCGTCCTGCCGGCAGTTCCCACATCATGGACTGGGCGGCGTGCCGGTATTGCCGCTCCAGAAGAATGCGCGATTCGCCCGCCCGGTCGTCCACCGCGAGCACCACAATTGAACCAGAGTGACGAATGACGTCGCGACGCGCGCGCACTCCGCCGGGCTCCGCCACTTGATCGGTGGTCACGTGAAAGACTGGGCCTTTGTAGGCAATCCGAGATGAAAGGATACGGGCTTGAGTCGTTTTCTTTGCGCGGGATTTCGCCATGACATCCATAGTAAGGTATGCTGCGCGGGTGAGCCCAAGAACCGCAAATCGAAAGCCGACAATCTCGATTGTCGGAGCTGGGAGCCTGGCATCGTTCCTCGCCCCCGCGCTGGCAGAAACCGGTTACACGATTGCCGAAATTATTGTGCGCCACCGGCCAAAGTCTCTTGCGCGCGCCCATATGCTGGCCAGAAAAGTCAATGCGCGGGCCGTAACGTTAGAGAACGCCGCACTCGACGCTCAATTGCTCTGGTTCTGCGTTTCCGACCGTGCCATTCGCGTTGCGGCAGATGCGCTCGCCGATCGCGCCGCCACATTGGGCGCGGAACGCGCACGTGCGAGCAGCCGATCGCTCGCCACCAGAGTGGCATTTCATTCCAGCGGCGCGTTGTTGAGCAGGGAACTGAAAACTCTTCGCAACGCGGGATTCTCCGTCGCGTCGGTGCATCCGTTGATGACCTTTGTTCCTGGCGCGCGCCCGTCCCTGGCAGGCGTTCCATTTGCCTTGGAAGGTGATACTGCCGCCACGAAACTGGCCCGGCGGATCGTACACGACCTGCAGGGCGAGAGCTTCATGTTGGCTGCTCGGAAAAAAGCCGCGTATCACGCCTGGGCCACCATGACGTCTCCGCTCTTGCTGGCGTACTGGGTGACCCTCGAAGATGCAGCTCGGGGCGCCGGTTTGACGCGCGAGACTGCCCGTCGCATGAGCCTCCCAATCATCCAACAGACTCTGGAGAACTATCGCAACCTAGGTCCCAAGCACTCGTTTAGCGGGCCGTTCATTCGCGGAGATGCGGCCACGGTAGCAAAACACCTGGCACTGCTAAAGAACCGCCCGAACGGCCGCGCGGTCTATATCGCGCTGGCGCGTGCCGCCCTGGGCAAGCTCCCGGTCAGGAATCGAAAGCAATTGCTACCTCTGCTTGGCTGAAACAATCGGAAATTCGTGACAACTGCCAGTTCATAGTGTAGAGTCGCGCTCGCATTTGATTCCAATGCGACAAGGAGAGACAGATGCGCAAAATGTTACTCGTTGTATGCGTCGTGACTTTGGCTTCGGCAGCAATGGCTCAGAAGATCGACACCAAGTGGAGTTGCTCCAAACCGTCGGAGAATCCCATGCTCGAAGTGGGCGACGTACCGGGGCACAGTTATGCGCTTGGCAAGGGCACCTGCGCGGCTACTTCATCCGGCAGCGGAGAAAAATCCGGCGCTTACACCGAATTTCAGGAAATCCGGAAAACAGAGTTCAAGAATCACGGCTACTTCACTGTGACCATGGACAATGGAGACATGGTCTATTACACGTATGAGGGAACGGGTTCAACGGACGTAAAGAAGCCTCTCGCCAACAAATGGAAAATCGTGAGCGGCACGGGAAAGCACAAAGGCATCACGGGTTCTGGCAGTTGCACGGGAACGCCGAAGGAAGATGGCTCTGCCGACTTCGTTTGCTCTGGCACGGCCACGATGGCCGGCAAAGCCAAAGCAGCGCCAAAGTCCTAGATTCATCTCTGCGGCTGTAGGCCCATCCTGCAGCCGCTGTCTAAACCTTCAGTGCTCGGTGTTCCGTTGCGTAAAGAGGTGGCCCAGCTTTTCCTGCTTGGTCTTCAGATATTCCTGGGTGTATTCCGTCGCAGGAACTTCGCACGGTACCCGTTCTGTCACGCGAATGCCCGCATTCTCCAGCGAAGCGACTTTGTCGGGATTGTTCGACAGCAACCGCACCTGCCGGATGCCGAGCGCTTTCAATATCTCAGCCGGCATGCGGAACTCCCGCTGATCGGCCTTGAAGCCGAGCCGATGATTCGCCTCGACCGTGTCGAGGCCGCTGTCCTGCAGCGCATAGGCCTGCAGCTTCGCCATCAGCCCAATGCCCCGGCCTTCCTGTTGTTCGTAAATCAGCACGCCCGCGCCCTCGGCGGCAATCATGGAGAGCGCCATCTCCAGTTGCTGCCGGCAATCGCACCGCAACGACCCAAACACGTCGCCCGTCAGACACTGTGAATGAATGCGCACCAGCGGCGAGCCCGATTGCACATCGCCCGTCACAAGGGCCACGGCCTCCTCGGTTTTCGCACCATCCGACGACGCCCTCGTCGCAAAGCCGTGAATCAGAAAGTGTCCCCAGCGAGTAGGGAAGTCGGCCGACGCAACCTGTTTTACCTTGGAAGGAGTCACGATCAAATTATATAGGTTGGCATGAAAGGGTTTACTGCGGCATGCTCACTTCTTAATTCTGACTTGGCTCCGATTCCACCGCGCGGTCAGCATGCATGCGAACGATCAAAAAACCTACCAGCACCGCGCTCGACAGCATAACGACCCGAATGTAGAGGCCGGCATGAAAGGCCTGATCACCGGCCGCAGTCCGCAACAGCCCGGAGGTCGCGCTCACAGCGCACATTCCGAAGTAGAGCTTTTCCATCCAGCCGCGCGAAATGGCAAACAGCCAGGTCAGGATCGCAGACACGATTACGAAGATTGTGCAGAGGATCCACGTGCCCGTGGAAACTGTGGAAGGCAACCAGATGCCAACGGCAGGCGTGGCCGCAATCATCTGGCGCGACGCGATCAGTAGAAACACGACCGAGTGTACCAGGGCGACGATCGCCCGCTTCCGATTCGTCAGGATGGAAAACTCGCCCATATCTAGGAATAAATTAGCGAATTGGCCGCACACACCGATGTGATCTGCGTCACCAGGGTAGGCGAAATCAGCGCACGGCTGCTAAAATTATCCAGCACCAACCCACCGCCGCGTGGGGCTATAGCTCAGCTGGGAGAGCGCATCGTTCGCAACGATGAGGTCGTCGGTTCGAGCCCGACTAGCTCCACCAATTAAAACAATATGTTTCACGGTTAAGACAAAGAATGTACCCAAAATGCACCCATCGCGGGACAGGCTCTCTCCGAGTGGCTGCGCGGGGCCGCACTGTGCGCCGCGCGACAGCGGCCCGCTGATCCCGCCGAACTGGTATTGCCCGAAATCTGGGCGGTGCGTACATGCTGCTTAATCTCTTCCATGCAGCCGCCGAGGCCGCAGCGGAAGGCAGACAGCTTGCGCCGGACTCTGTCCTTGAAATTCGCGACCAGGCCGACGGACGAAACCCGGCTAGTCTTGCCGTGTCCATACAGTATTCTCCGCATCTCTTCGACCTCCCGTCCAATGGCACGCATTGCGCACCTTCGAGTTGCAGTACATCCTGTACAGCGAATTTTCCGCCAGAAAGTAGAATTTGCCTGCAGACTCCTCGGAACCTCCGCCGTTTTTCGCAAGCCGCTGAGGCCGCCCGAGATGCTCGCCGGTGAACCCATTGGCAGGCATGTTGCACTCTCTTGCAGTGAGCTGCATGCTCACCGCCGGAGGTTATTGTGGATATGGCAATCACGACGGCTCTACGCGCCCGCACGTTTTGGGCGCCATTATTTGCTTTGGCGTTGCTGTTCACGGGCGGCACCATGGTAGTTGGACAGACCAGCCCGCCGACTCCAATGCCGGCGAATCCGCCGAGTGCGAACCCTCATCTGCAGAAATTCTGACAGATAGCATGCGCCACATACCCTGCCGCTGTTGCGAAAGCGCGTCCTGCGTAATCCATCACCGCTGAGTCGGGATCAACGCCTTCCGAGACAATTCCGCCGTCCCAATTGCTGGCGCGGAGCATCTTCAGCGCTGGTTCTCGTCCCCGAGTCAGAGACAAATGATCTGCGATCGTCCAAGACGTAGTGAACGGTAGCCGGTAACTGCCCGGCAGACCGAAAGGGCGGTCAAAATAAGAGTAGGCGTAGTTCTTCGAGTGCAGCCATTCGTAGGTACGGACGAACACCGGATCGTTCTCCGTGACAAAGCCGAGTGCAGGAAGCTTCATTAGTGAGCCCGGAGGAATGTCTGCGAAAAGCGGATTCTTGCCGTCAGTTGCGCAAACAAAGATCGGGCCCGTAGCGCCCGGAGCCTGATTGGAGATGCTGTCTTTCATGATCGTGTTTCGAAGGGCCGCGGCGCGCTGGGTCATGTCATGAGCGCTGGCAGTGTCCTTCAACCTCTCGAACAGTGTGGCGAGATCGAGCAGTGCCCTCCAGCTTAAGACATTGTCGTAAGTCAAGAATGGCCGCTTTTGGTATTCGTCCTGCGAGTCTTGGAGCGTCGTATAGAAGCCGCTTGCTGGATCGAATTGGCCGACCAGGCGGTCGCGCAGAACCAAGAGCGCCGCACGCTGTGAGGCCAGAAAGGCGTCATCGTTCGTGCGCTTTACGTACTCCGCCAATGCCACAATGGGCGCTGCCGCCTCATCCAACTCAAACCCATCTTCCAACACTATGCCATCGATGAACCGGCTGTGGATTCCTGTGTTTCGCAATTGCGTCGTGAGCGCGTACTCCAGTGCATCACGGGCCAAAGACGCATCGATATCGAGCAGTCCTGGAAAGCTCCACAACATGGCATCCCGATCCCAATACGCAGCGGAGACGTAGTAGCGGGGGCTGCGCGAGGTGACTCCGACAAACTGTTCGGTATCAATGGTTCTTCCCCATGCGTATAGCGCAGTAAAGAGAAAATTGCGGTTCATGAGCAAGTCGAGGTCAGGCTGGCCGGTGGTGCGCGTGCGGCGTTTACACCAGGCAGCCGCTTGGTCAATGATGGCGACTGCTCCGTTGCGATCAATCAACTCGCGAAGAGCCTTGGCGGAGTGGGCGGCGCTGAATTCCTCGACCCCAATTCCTAATACAAAATTCGCCTCGGCAGTCTCGCCCGGTGCAAGGTCGACGGCACGTTGCGCGTCGAGACCAGGAGATAAAGACAGCGGCGGAATGCTCGAATGCCCCGGCGAACCCTCATGGATCAATGACCAAGCGAACTGCGTGTCGTTGGTGGTAAAGCTGAAGACCTCGGCAGAGTCCACCCAGGGTGCCGGAGCGACGGACCGTTCACCTCGGAGCTCAGCCGGCAAATAGGTGACTCGGTCCAGGGCTCCCCATGAGGCCTTCATCCCCAACGTGATTGGCGCCGTCTCTGCTCGCCGGTTGGTGAGGGTCATGTGAATGAAAGCACCGCGAGATCCGGGTGGCGCGCAATACGTGATGTTGGCGTCGAGTCCATCCACGATAAGGTGGGCCACTGGTATCCAATACTCGATGAGCTCCCACGTCGGGTTTTGAAACTGAAGTTGCTTGCCGTTGATCGTGAAATACGGTTGCAAAACAGGTTTCCCTCGTTCTCCTCTAACCTCTAAGAGACCTCGGTCTCGCATCGAGAGCACATTGAAACTGGCGATCGCCCCATCCGTCGCACTGATCTCAGGCAGCGCAATCCACTCGTTGCCGGTAGGCAGAACATCATCTGGAGCGAGGGGAACCGGGATGTGGCGAGGAGCGTCGTTGGCCAGAAGTTGCTTCGCTGGAACACAGAAAATAATGAGAATCAGGAAGAAACAACAAAGCCCGCGCGTACCGAACGGGGCAAGAAGAAAAGGGCATTTGACATATCTCTGTTTCAAAGTATCTCCCTGGAAATGGTGAACCCTCATTTTTCGGCTACCGTTGCGATCGGTCCCAATACGCTGTGAAGCATTCTTACTTTGCGGTGATTTCGTCAAGTTTCTTGAGCATCTCGCCCACTTCCGGGTTCGCCATGAAGTTCCTCCACACCAACCCAGTCCGGTAATTCTCAATCATGACGACAATAGGGGCCTGACTCAGCCCCATATAGATGGGCGCGACCCAGTTTGCACTCGGGTTAAACGCGTCGCGTGGGCCGTAGATGTCCCACATTTGATCGCCGAGGTCGCGGTAAAAATGTTTGAACGCGGCCATTGATGCCTCCGGGGTATATGGGAAGGAAGCCAGCGCTCCGGTAGGCGCGAGGGTTCCACGGTCGTTTGCATCATCCGGAGCATGCGCCACGTAGCCGTCGGGACCATCGCTGGCGGTCAGTCCCCAGGCATTTGGTCCATAGCCCGCGAAGTGCTTGGGATCCGCGATTGAATAGGCACGGTTGATGAGCGCGATGTTGCGATTGTTATCAAAATAAGATTTCGTAAATCGATCGTGAAGGCGGTGCGGATCCAGTCCCATGAACGAGTAATGAGTAAAAAACAGCGGTCCCCCGGAGCCGACCCCGACGTCGAGCTTGATACCAAAGTAAGTGTGGCCGTTGCCGTAGTGGTCGCCCTCCGTGCTCCCCGACCAACCCTCGCGATAAGCAATTGCCTGCTGGGATTGTCCAACCCATCCCGAATAATAGAGCGTCGCTGGGACCGCGTGCGTCGGAGAGGCGATGGCGAGGACGTAGGAGATCATCACCTCGTTAAACCCGATCAGGGGATGGTGAATCTGCCACGACCACTGTGGAGACCAGTGCCAATATAAAAAATCGCTGGTGGGCGTCTCGCGATACCAATCCCACTCCACCGTTTCCCACAATTGCGTGATCCTGCGATAGAGAGACTGCTCGTTTTCGTCAGATCCGTGGAAGTATTGCCGCGCCGCAAGCAGGCCTTCCATAAGAAATGAAGTTTCGACCAGGTCTCCTCCATTTTCGAACATGCCGAAGACGGGCATCGTCTCGCCGGTGGCGCCGTTCATGAAATGCGACCAGGCTCCGTGATAGCGCGGGGCGTGTTCGAGGAAATCAACGATCCTTGTCATTCGCTCCACGCCTTGTTGACGCGTAATGAAACCGCGATCGACGCCGACCATGAGCGCCATGATGCCAAAGCCGCTGGCTCCAGTGGCGACGATGCGATCGTCTCCGGGAATATTTTCGCGAGCCATGCCGGAATGGAGGTCTGCTCCCTCCCAGTAGTAGTGGAAGCAGGCTTCCTGCAACATGTTAAGCAGTTCGTCGTCGTTTAGTTCCCGAGTGGATGCGTCGGCGATATTGGAAAAGGGAGATTGCTGGTACTTCCAGTCAGAAGCGACCACTTTGTATTGCGCGCGGACGTCAGGCTTTCCCAGGAAATCGTCATACCGAAAGGTGCCACGCAACTGCATTCCGACCGGCGAGAAGTTGTTGCCGTCTGTCGAGCGATAGATCACGTAGCGCGCAAGCTCGGGAGGTTCTTCGGCATCCCATTCGATCTCCACATGGCGGTCGTATCCGGTAGCGCGCACATGGGACGGAGCGGGCAGAGTTTTTCCGG
>JBELAC010000123.1:0-21032 GCA_049509215.1 Terriglobales bacterium | reverse complement strand
GGCCGCGATCTCTGATGCAGCAATCAGGCTCAGCAGTAATAATGCAAAGGTCTTCATACCTAAAGTCTAGGGCAGCAGGAACCTAAACGGAATGAGAGGGCAGTTACGAAGGTCAACTGTCGCTATCAGGCCATTACACTCAGAACCCCTGTCGTGAGTGTAATCGCGATGTTTCAACAGTTATCCGGCGGGGAGCGGACACAAGCGGGACTCTGCTTGGTTTTCTAGTGGCGCGTCGCGTTACGAAAAATCAAACCCATGAGAAATAATCCTGCGGTCGCCGCAAGAGTGACAAAGAGCAGTGGCCTATGAACTGCCCGGTGCCAGTGAAACGTCGTCATAATTCCGAAGAGTAATCCGGCTGGTAACCATGTCACGAAATGCTGCACACGTCCTTTGAGATTGAAGATTGCGGGACCTCTGCGTGCAGTCGTCCACGCCATGATACTGCCCCAAAGCCCGCCCCACACCAGAACGGATAGCCACTCGCTGATTGTTCCCATAACGTGCCTTCAGGCGTTCCTCGCCCCAATCTTACGCTGGGCGGTAGCATCCGAGAAATGTCAATTGATGCAATCAGGCGATTACACTCAGGACCCTGAAAAACCATTTTGTGAACGCAGCGGTAAACCGCTGCGCCACCCGAAATCAAGTGCAACAGCCAAAATCTAGTGTGCGGCCCAAAATCAAGTGCAACAGCCAAAATCTAGTGCCACAGCAAAAATCTAGTGCAACAGCCAAAATCTGGTGCAACAGACAAAATCTAGTGCCACCCAAAAAATCGAGTGCGCCGCCCAAAATCAACTTCGCCACCCAAAATCAACTGCGCGACAGAATTTTATTTATGGAGCGGTCAAGCGGTCGGGAAGTTCGCTCGTCCGATATAATTCTTCAACTCGGTTCGTGAGTCATTCACGACGATCGTGTCCTATGACGCTCAATTCAGGAACAAAGCTCGGGCCGTACGACATTGAGTCGATGCTGGGTGCAGGCGGCATGGGCGAGGTGTACCGGGCGCGGGATGCGCGGCTAAACCGAACGGTCGCGATCAAGGTGCTTCCCAAGTCATTTTCCGCGGATCCGGACCGGATGCAGCGCTTTGTGCAGGAAGCGCGGGCGGCGGCGGCGCTGAACCATCCCAACATTCTTTCCATCTACGACATCGGCGAGGCGGGCGGCGCTCCTTATATTGTGTCCGAGTTGCTGGAAGGCTCGACGCTGCGGGAGCAGTTGAGGAATGGACCGCTGCCCATCAGGAAGGCGACCGACTGCGCGCTGCAGGTGGCGCGCGGACTGGCGGCGGCACACGACAAAGGAATCGTGCATCGAGACTTGAAGCCCGAGAACGTTTTTCTTACGGATGATGGGCGCGCAAAGATCCTGGATTTTGGGCTGGCAAAGCTGACGCGGCCGGAAGCGTCCGGCTCGGGTGAGGACGCTACGGTCCAGGTGAACACGGAGCCGGGGCAGGTGATGGGGACGGCTGGGTACATGGCTCCGGAGCAGGTGCGCGGCAAGGCAGCGGACCATCGCGCGGACATTTTTGCGTTTGGATCAATGCTGTACGAAATGCTTTCCGGAAAGCGCGCATTTCGAGGGGAAACTGCGGCGGACACGATGAGCGCGATCCTGAAAGAGGAGCCGGAGGAGCTTACCGAGACGGCGAGGAACGTTCCGGCGCCGCTGGAACGGATTGTGCGGCATTGCCTGGAGAAAAATCCGGCGCAGCGGTTCCAGTCGGCGGGAGATGTGGCGTTTAACCTGGAGGCGCTCGCGGACAGTTCGGCGGGATCGCGGACGAGCGCGCAGGCGGCGGTGATGGCAGCGGATTCGGGAGCGACTGCTGCGAGCAGAGAGGAATCCGGCCAAAAAGTATTGGGGTTGGTGGCCGGCGCTGGATTGGCTGCGGCGGCGGCGGTGATCGCTGCCGGCTTAGGCTGGTGGTTGGGGCGCGGAAGCGTGCATCCTCCGCTCGCGGAGTATCAGCAGATTACGTTCCGGACCGGATCCATGGGGAATGCGCGCTTCACGCCCGACGGAAGCATCGTCTACAGCGCCAGTTGGGATGGCGGGGACAAGCAGCTTTATATGGCTCGCACCGATGAGAACGGCTCGCGCGAGTTGGGCCTCAAAGATGCGGAACTGCTCTCGATCTCGAAAACCGGGGAATTGGCAATCCTGCAGAACGTGGTGAGATTCTCGGGCTACTCGCAGGCCGGGACGCTGGCGCGAGTCCCGCTCAGCGGGGGCACTCCGCGCGAGGTGCTGGCCAACGTGCAAGACGCGGACTGGGCGGCCGATGGGGAACACATGGCGGTCGTGCGCTATGTGCCCGAGAACCACCATTGGCGACTGGAGTATCCGGTGGGGAAGGTTTTATTGGACAGCATTAATTGGATCAGCACGCCCAAGATCTCGCCGGATGGGAAGTGGGTCGCGTTTGCCGATCACGAGAATACGGGAGGAGATGACGAGGGGTCCGTGGCCGTGATCGATATGCAGGGACACGAGAAAAAGCTGTCGTCGGGATGGCAGGCGCAGGAGGGCATCGTGTGGTCGCCGTCGGGCGATGAGCTATGGTTTTCAGGGACCAACACCGGGAGCGCTCAAAACCTTCATGGGGTGACGTTATCGGGCAGACTGCGGACCATCGCCAACGTGCCGGGAGGGATGTGGCTGCAGGACATCCGCAATGGGGTGGCGCTGACCATCACGCACCAGATCCGGTTGGGAATCCGTGGACTGGCGCCGGGGGCGAAGGAAGAGAAGGAGCTTGGCTGGCTGGGCTGGGCCGAACTGCGCGATGTGAGCCGGGATGGTAAGAAGGTTCTATTTGAGGAAGAGGGAGATGGAGGGGGGCGGGACTACACCGTCTTCCTGCGCGACATGGACGGATCACCGCCGGTGCGGATGGGGAGCGGCGTGGGTCAGGCGATTTCTCCCGATGGCAAGTGGGTGATCACGAAACCGGCGAAGGAAGGACCTTTGAGTCTGGTGCCGACGGGAGCGGGGGAAGCTCGACAATTGACGCATGACCACGTCCAATATGAGAGCGCGCACTATCTGCCCGATGGCAAGCAACTGTTGGCGGTCGGCATTGAGGCTGGGCATGGAGTACGGGATTATCTGATTGATGTGAGCAGTGGCGACTCCAAGCCCATGACACCCGAAGGTGTGGCGGGAAGGAGTATATCTCCGGATGGGCGTAGTGTCGCGGTGCGCGGCCCGGATGGCAATTGGGGCGTGTGGCCGCTCGATGGGAGCGGATTGCGCCCGGTTCCAGGACTTGATAATAAGTGGTTTGTGGTCGATTGGTCGCCGGATGGGAAATCGCTTTACTTGGATGCGAGCCACCGGCGCGGCAGAGTGACCAGCCTTTATCGCGTCGATGTTGCCACTGGCAAGATCGAGCCATGGAAGACCTTTGGCACCGATCTCGGAGCGGGTGTAACGGGATCCGCGCCGCCTTATTTTTCCAGCGACGGGAGCGCCTACGCTTATCTGCACTTCTCCGATCTTTCCGTGGGCTATGTTGTGAGGGGGCTGAAGTGAGAATGATGGTTTTGGGAGTGCAATAACTTTTGTCGGGTTGTCGCATAAAATGGAAATCATGAAAAGAGTAGTAGTCGGGCTCGCGATGACGATTGCGCTGGGCATGGGTATGTTCAGCATGCGGGCGTGGGCGCAGGAACATGATGAGTATGAAGGGCCGATGTCGAATATGCATTTTGTGATCGTGCGCGATTCGAACGGGAAGCCCATCAAGAACGCGGCGGTTGTGCTGCATCCGGTCAGGAAAAATGGCAAGCAGGAAATGGGCGGCATGGAGTTGAAGACGGGAGACGATGGGCGAGCAGGGATTGATGGCATTCCGTATGGTCCGCTGCGGGTGCAGGTGCTGGCGCCGGGGTTGCAGACGTTCGGGGAAGACTACAACATCCGGCAGCCCGAGACCGAGATCACGATCAGGTTGAAGCGTCCGGCGAAGCAGTATTCGATCTATGGCGTGCAGGAGAAAGAGAAGAAGCCGGATCCGTCGAAGCCGCCGGAGTCAACTGCGACGCCCGATCCGCAGAGACCGCCGGATCAGAAACCGCAGTGAGAGGTTAGAGGTGCGAGGTCAGATGGCAGAGGTTGAGGCATTTGCGCGGCCCGTTCGACAACTTCGTTTCACTCAGTTGCTCGGGGCAAGCTAAGAACTGAGCCGCGCAGAAACCCTGAGCGAAGGATGTGGAGTCAAATGGAACGACGATTTGGAATTCGCGTATTTGGCGCAATCGCGGCTGCTTTAGTCATACTGGCGCTGGGCGGTCAGGGCCTGGCATGGGCTCAAGACGACGGGCCGACGGCGTCGTTGCGGGTGGTGGTGGTGAGAGACACGGATGGCAAGCCGATCAGGAATGCGCAGGTGGTGCTGCACTCCGTGAATCGAAAAGGGAAGCAGACGGGCGGCGAGATGGATTTGAAGACGGACGCGGACGGGCGCGCGAGCGTGGATATCCCGTATGGATCGGTTCAGGTGCAGGTGCTGGCGAAAGGTTTCCAGACGTTTGGCGAAGATTACGAGGTGAAGCAGGCGCAACTGGAGATTACGGTGAAGCTGAAACATCCAGCGGGGCAATATTCGACGTACGAAAACCATTAGGAACGAAGGCAGAAGTAAGATTGAAGAATTAACTTAGGTCAGAGGTTAGAGGTCAGATTGGAGAAGTAAGTGCAACACCGTTGAGGGCCGCTGAGCGCGGGAGTTTCGGTGCGCGAAGAATTTTTGGAAGTGAGCTGTTTATGGGATTGCAGGAATTGACGGTTGAGCGGTTTGCAGGGGTCGCGGACGATCAGCGGATTCTGCTGCTGAAGGGACCGATCACGATCGAGACGACTCCGCAGTTTGAACGGGCGGTGCGCATGGAAAGCGCGGAGACGATGATTCTGGATCTCTCCGAGGTTCCCTATATTGATTCGGTCGGGCTGGGTTCTCTGGTGGCGACTTACGTTTCGCATCAGAAGAACGGGCGATGCCTGGTGCTGACAGGCGTGAAACCGAGGGTAAATAAGATTCTGGAAATCACGAAAGTGAGAGATTTTTTCGTGACGTTTGCGACGACCTGGGAAGCGGTGGAAGCGCTGGCGAATACGGGGACGGCGTAGAGAGGTCGGAGGTTCGAGGTCAGATTGCAGAAGTGAACCCCCAAGTCAGAAGTTAGAAGTCAGATTGAGGAAGTAAAATCTCCTGGCCGGCAACGGTCGGGGTTATCCTGCGGAACAACCCTTAGAGCTTAGGGGTGGGAGTGCGACATGAAGAGCGGTTGGACTGGTGTACTTCTCTTATTTGTTGCGGCCCTGGGTTGGGGACAGACCGCTGACGAACTGGTGGCAAAGAATTTGGCAGCTCGGGGCGGGGCGGAGAAGCTGCGCGCGATCCGGTCGCTGGTGATTACGGGAACGATCAGTTTTGGAGAGCAGAGTTCCCCGATCACCGTGAAGGCGTGGCGCCCCAACCAGATTCGCGAAGAGTTCAAGGTGCAGGGAACGGAGATCACGCGCGCTTATGACGGGAAGACGGGCTGGGCGATCCAGAAGAATGGGGACCAGAGCAAGGTCAGCGTTCTGAGCGGCGGCGATGCGGATAACATCGCGGAGGAAGCGGAAAACGCGATTGAAGGCCCGCTGTTGGATTATGCGAAGAAGGGAAGCAAGGTGGAAGCGCTGGGCAAGGATACGGCCGGAGGAAAGCCGGTTTACAGGCTGAAGATCACGACGCACACGGGGACGAGCATCACGCAGTTTCTGGACGTTGTGACGTATCTGGAAATTCACGAGGCAATCGAGCGCACGGTGGACGGCAAGTTGACACTGATTGTGGAGGACGTGGGAGATTATCGAGAGGTTGGCGGCGTCAAGTTCGCCCACCGCTTCGTAAGCGGAACGCAAGAGAACCCGCAAGCATCCACGCTGCAGATTGAAAAAATGGAGTTGAATGTGCCGATCGATTCGAGCGTGTTTGCGCTGCCGAAGTGAAAGAAGAGGACAGAGGTTAGAGGGCAGAGGTAAAAGGCCCAGCCACAAATATCGCGGTGATTAGCGTGCGCTCTCAAAATCCAACGCAGATTCGATGAGGTTCGAATGAATTACCTGTTGAAAACTGAGCCCAGCGTATATTCCTTCGGGAATCTTGAGAAGGAGAAGTCGACGATTTGGGATGGTGTCACCAATCCGGCGGCGGTGAAGCATCTGCGCGAGATGAAGCCGGGAGAACGGCTCGTCATTTATCACACGGGTGATGAGAAGAGCGCGGTGGGGACGGCGTCGGTGATTTCAGTGGATGCGAGCGATGTGAAGACTCCGCTGGTGAAGATCAAAGTGGGGAAGGCGATTGCGGCTCCGAAGACGCTGGCAGAGATCAAGGCGCATAAACTGTTTGCGGACTCGCCCTTAGTGCGGCAGGGGCGGCTGAGCGTGGTGCCGTTGAGCGACGCGCAATGCACCTGGCTCGTGGGAGAGTAGGTCAGAGGTTAGAGGTCAGATTGCAGAGGTTCAAAACGAAGTTAGAAGTCAGAGTGAAGAAGTAAAGGCAATGCCAATCGAAATCAAGTGCAATCGAAAAACTTCTACTGCTAGATGTTTTTGCCGAAAATGAATCCCACTCATCGCAAATTACGCGATGAGTGGGCGCTCTGATTCAATCTGCTCAGTCTTTTTCGTAGGCTAGTTGGGATCGGCGGCACGTCGTCTCCGTGACTCGGGGATAGGCCTGCGACTTTCGTCGTCATAGTAGGCTTTGCGGGCGAAGTCAGATTTCGCGTTCGGAATCGGGTGCTCGTTCCGGGAACTGAAGGTCGGCGCGCCCTGTACGAGCGGCAGCGCTTCCTTGGTGGTGTATATCGCCTCGTTCAGCAATCCTTTGGAGGGGCCTTTTGCCACCGGGAAAACGCCGAATGGATTTCCGTTTACGTAAGAAACGGCGATGTAGTCGGCGATCATGTAACCGTTGTCAGAAAGAGGCAGCCAGGTCAGCTTCATGGGCCCGGCGAGCTCTGTGCCGGCGGTCCAGGTGTTGCCGCCGTCGGTGGAAGTCGTGTATCCGGCATACAATTTGCACGAACTGCCGCAGTTGGCGACCGGGTAATAGTAGTAGACGATAGTCAGGTGAGCGGAACTGCCGGAAGTTGTGGGATCGGCTCCGATCCTTCGCGGTCCAGTGAGTGCCGTCGGTGGACGTGCTCATCACGATGTCGTTGGAACTGCAACCGGACCGGAAGCTGCAATCGGACCAGACAACGTAGACCGTGCCTGCGCCATCGATGGTGGCTGAGGGAAGGTCGGGATTGCGGAAATTGCCGGCGACCTGGTGCTCGTTGATGCTTCCGACGGCGACGCTCTTGTTCCAGCTCTGACCGCCGTTGGTCGAAGTGAATGACTGGACCTCATAACCCTGGAACGGAACGACGACTGTGCCGTTGGGCTGAACGAGAGGTTCGCCGCCTAAACCTCCGGCATGATCGGCCGATGGCAAGCCGGGACCCCAGGTTGCGCCGCCGTCGCTCGAAGTGCTCATCAGCACGTCGCCGGTACCGTAGGCCTGGTCCCACTCGGTGTAGCAGTTTCCATAATAAGCGCTCGTCGTGGTGTTGTCGCAGACGGACCAATTCTTGTCGTCGAGATGCGTCGAGTCGATGATGATGGGATTACCCCAATTGAGGCCGTCGGTAGAACGGCTGACGGCTACGTCGCCGATGTACTGGCTGTCTCCGTTGAGACCGACCAAAGGCAAAGTCGAGATTAGCCACTGGCCGTGCTTGGCGTCGTAGGCGACAGATGGATCGGCGGCGGCGCCATAAGTTCCACCTTCATAGTTCACGGTGAGGCCCGGCAGGGAGCCGTACTTCCACGACTTGCCGCCATTGGTCGTTGTGGCAAAGCCCACGTCGGCGCTGCCCCAGCCGATCGAGCCCGGCCGGCGCGCCACATGAAACGCACTGACGATGGTCGAACCCCACGCGAAAGACGATGGCTCAACTTCGGTTTTGTGCACGCTGTCAGAGTTCGTGAAGGTGTCGGTGCTGATTTTCTTGAGTCCGGATGCCTCCGGTTTGTCTTGTGCCACGGCTGGAAGGGCGAGAGAAAAGCAAATCAGAACTGCCAGGAGAAGAGTGGAGATGTATTTCGTGGAGTGGAGGCTATGGCGACATTGACGCATGAATTTGTCCTCATTGAAATCCGACTGTGCTTGAGATTGAGAGCATGACGGCAAAAGATGAACTCGGCAGCCAAGAGCGCTGAGCGTTGCCGACCAGACAGCGGCAACTATAACGCGTAGTCGAGGGGCTGTCGAGGTGAAGAGTTTTGCAGTTGCATTGCAGAGGTCCGAGGTCAGATTGCAGAGGTGAGCCAAGTCAGAAGTTAGAAGTCGGAACGCAGAAGTTGGAGACATATCCGGCGCGCATTCACCGGCGCTCGCGTGGCGATAAGGCTTGCAGGAGGGCATGAAAGTCTGGGGGAGGCTCGCAAGTGACGGAGACGGTGGCTCCCGAGCGTGGGTGAATGAACTGAAGATGCGCGGCATGAAGTGCGACGCGAGTAATGCGCCGCTCTGATGCTTCGGCCGGATTGTACTTTCTGTCGCCGATGATGGGATGGCCAATGGCCGAGAACTGCACGCGGATTTGATTTTGCAATCCTGTCACCAGGTTGACTCGGACGAGGGTTGCGGCGCGAAGGTGGCGTTCGGTGGAGTAGCGAAGTTCGGCGCGAGCCGCTTGCGGGTCGCGCTCGGTGGACAACTTTTGAAACATGCCTTCTTGCCGAAAATAGTGAACGAGCACGCCTTCCTTGACGGCGAGATGCCCGCGAACGACGGCCAGATATTGCCGCACCGGAGTGTGGAGGCGAAACTGCTGCACGAGCGCGTCGCGATCGGTCGGAGTTTTTGCGAAGAGCAGGATGCCGGATGTGTAACGATCGATGCGATGCACGACAAAGGCGCGCTGTCTCTTCGATTTCAGTTCCGCGGAAAGAAGAGACTGGGCGGATGGGGCATCGGAGTCATCGGTGGGCACCGCGAGCAGTTTGGGCGGTTTATTCAGGGCGACGACGGCATCGTCTTCGTAGAGCTTGACAAGTTCGCGCGAGGAACGAGGGCCTCGGCGTGCGTGTTTTGGGCGATTCTGCTTTCTTGGACGTCTCAAAATCGGCGTCATCTCCTTGGGCAGAGCTGATGTGGGAACATGCTAACTTGTTTTTCCGCAGCTTTCGTTCAACTGCCTCGGGATGATTGTAAGCTCGATTTGGAGAGGTGGCGAGAACGGCCCGGAGCGCGGAAACGTGGGTGCTATGGGGATTTTTCGCCAACTTCGCCGGAACCGCGTTGGGAATCGGGAGTAAAGTGGCTGTGTGAAGCGGCCATGGCGGCTTGCATTGCGGATTCTAGCGGGTCTCGTAGCAGCCGCACTGTTCGCGTTCTATTGGCTCTGGTTCTACCTACTGGAGCCTCACCCATGAAACCTGATGGCCGTGGGTTTTGAGTGTAACGGGGATTTTGCAACAACAACGACGGGCTTTACCGCGTAACTCACGACCGCACATCGAGATGTGATCAAGTGCACTGACTGGATACGCTCATTTGTGTTCACATCTGCACGTCTCGCCTCCCCGAAGAGCAGTTCCCGCCCGTTGAGACGCAGCACCCCCTGAGGCGAGAGCACTTCGCACGCTTTGTATTGGAACATTTCGTCACAGGAGGACCTAATGACCTACCTCGACAGTTCATCGAAACGTCTCAGGCAACATTCACCACGGGGAGAAAAATCAATGAATTTCGTAAAAATGAGCTCACTCGTTATGCTTTTTGTGGCCATCTTCGCGGTCGCTTCCGCGTCCGCCGCAAGTTGCTCCGACACCACGTTCAAGGGAGTGTACGGATTTATTTTCTCAGGGCTCGGTGGCGACGGAACGCCGAGGGCCCTTGTCGTCCAGGCCACCGCCGATGGCAAGGGAAACGTCAGCGGAACGCTAACGAAGAGTAGGGACGGAATAATCTTCACGCTCACTTTCACCGGCTCGTATTCGGTTGCGAAGAATTGCACCGGCAGCCTAACCGCTAATGACTCGGACGGTGAGACCAGACACGTCAACTTTGTTTTTGACAGCGGTAATAAGGGTTGGCAGGGTATCCAAACCGATAGCGGCCGCGTGATTTCCGGTTTTGCCCTCGCAGAGGGAGCTGCAGTGTGCGGGGAAAACGGGAAGGTGCAAACCTTTGCCGCCAATCTGAGCGGGAGCGTCATTGGCGTGGGTCAGGTGGCCTATGGCGAGCAGGTGATTCTGGACGGTAAGGGAAACATCTCCGGCAGCGGGACTTTCAGCCTGGACGGCGCGATTTACATGGTTCCAATTACCGGCACATACACGGAAAATGCCGACTGCACCGGAAGTGCGCAGATTACGCCGCAGGGACTTACCACATTGAATTTCAATTTTGTCGTGGTCAACGCCGGAAAGGAAATCCTGCTGGTCGAGACTGACACAAACACCATCGTCTCCGGGACCATGCAGTAGTGCACTGGATGATCGAAACCGAGGTGCGCGCAAACGCCAGGGCCTGCGGTAATCCACAAGACGTTCCCTTGGGAGCACAACCTGAGTTCAAGCTGGATTGAGACGTAAGACGAATCGCAACCAATCAGTGTGCCGCCCGATCTGTGGGCGGCTTTTCTTTTGCATCACCCCACGACGGTTGCCCCATGACTGACGCAACCAGATTACACTCAGAACCTGTTTCCCTAATCCAGTCCAACCAAAACTTACCGATCTTCGATCATGGTCACGAGATGCTCTTGCGCAGCTCGCGGCGGAGGATTTTTCCTGAGGGGGTTCTCGGGACGGCTTCTACGAAGTGGATTTCGCGGGGTTGTTTGTGGTGCGACAGGCGGTCGGCTACGAAGGTGCGGAGTTCATGGTCGAGCTTTTCGGAGGCGGTGAAGCCGTCGCGGACTACGACGAAGGCGCAGGGAATTTCTCCAGCCTCGAGGTTGGGCTTGGCGACGACTCCGCAATCGCGGACGGCGGGATGTTCGAGCAGGACGGCTTCGACTTCGGCGGGGGCGACGGGGAATCCCTTGTATTTGATCATCTCCTTGCGGCGGTCGAGCACGTAGTAGAAGCCGTCGGCGTCGGTGCGGACGATGTCGCCGGAGTAGTACCAGCCATCGCGCAGAACGGCGTCGGTGGCTTGCGGCTCTTTCCAGTATCCCAGCATGAATTGCGGGCCGCGCATGACGAGTTCGCCGGGCTCGCCGGGTGCGACCTCATTGTCGTTGACGTCGAGCACGCGACATTCGGTGAGTGCGAGGGGCTGGCCGATGGAAGCGGGGCGGTTCATCTCTGGAGGCGTGATGTAGCCGACGTGGGTGACGGGCGAGGCTTCCGTCATGCCATATCCCTGATTGACGATGATGCCGGTGAGGTCGGTGAGGCGGCGGGCGAGTTCGGGCGCGAGCGGGGCGGCTCCGGACTTGATCCAGCGGACGCGGTGATTTTTGGGGAATGCTCCAGCGGCAGCAACCTGGCAGAGCGCGTTGATGGCGGGCGGGACGATGGGCATGAAGGTGACGCCTTCTTCGACTAAGAGAGCGCAGACCTTCTGAACGTCGAAGCGCGGCATGAGCACGAGCGTGCAGCCGAGAGCGAGACTCATGGTGAGTCCGACGGTTAATCCGTAGATGTGGTAGAGCGGGAGGAAGCAGAGGATCACGTCGTCGTCCGTGAGCATGGTCGCACCGGGACCCATGAGCTGATAGACGTTGGCGACAAGGTTGTAGTGAGAGAGCATGACGCCCTTGGGAAGTCCCGTGGTGCCGCTCGAATAGGGAAGCGCGGCCAGGGTCAGCGCGGAGTTTCCAGTCGGACGAGGAATGGTTGCCGAGGAGGGACGGAGCAGATCCGCGAAGTTTTTGCAGTCCGCACGCTCGCTGTGCGTGCTAAAGCCGCGCGTGGTGTAGACGCGGCGAAGCGCTGGAAGTCCGGCGAGATTGACGTTTTCGAGCAGGGGAGCGTCAGTGATCAGAAGAACGGCGCCCGAATTTTCGAGCTGGTAGCGGATTTCGCGTTCGCGATAGGAGGGATTGAGAAGAGTCGGAATACCGCCGGCAAGCGTGGCGGCGTGATAGGCGATGGCAAATTCCCAGGAGTTGGGAAGAAGGATGGCGATGACTTCGCCGGGAACGAGTCCGGCGGAAACCAGCCCGCGGGCAAGGGATTCGACGAGGTCTGCGTATTCCGCAAAGGTGATGCGGCGATTGCAGGAAGTATCGAGGAGAGCGATCTTTTCCGGGCTGCGCTTGCAACTTTGCAGGACAACGTCGTGGATAAACAGGCCGGCAGGATCGGCAAAAAGTTCGGTGCGGGGCATCGGGGGAGATTGTAAACGAAGTCAGAAGTTAGAAGTCAGATTGCCGAAGTGGCGGCAGCTTAACGGCAAAAAGGTTTAACTGCGGAGGAACACGGAGGAAAATCTTCGGCAGCGTCGAAGATAGACAATGCGCTGTGGGGCGCGACAGAAGAAGCGCTTGAAGAGAAGTTCGCGCTAGCTGGCCAGTTTCCGCAGGAAGTCTTGTTCGTCCATGCGGTACTTGAAGGCTTTGCGGCCGTTGATGAAGACAACGGGAACCTCGTCGGTGTAGAGGCGTCGAATTTCGGTGTCGGAGTCAACGTCGATTTCGTGCCAGGTGAAGCCGCCCTGCCTGTGAAGTTTGACGAGGCTTTCTTTCACGATTTCGCACAGGTGGCATCCTTTGCGCGTATAAAGGACGACCTCGCCGGGAGCGGACATGCGAGGGAGTGTAGCAGTTCTGGTGTAACGATTCCAAGGCACGAAGGGGCGTAAAATCGCGGGATGACAAAGAGGACGAAACAGGCGGCCGGTCAGACAATCGCGAATCGCGCCGGTAACATCGGGATGCTTTCCGGAAAGACGGTTCTAGTGACTGGAGCGGCAAGAAGACTGGGGCGCGCGATCGCTTTGGCGGCAGCGGAGAATGGCGCGGACGTGGCGATCACGTATCGCGAATCGGCACGCGAGGCGCGGACTGTGGTGGGCGAACTGGCGCGGCTTGGGGTGGAGGCGCTCGCAGTGCGATGCGATGTCACCGATGAGACGAGTGTTGGCGAGATGGTGAAGGAAGTGGCGGGCGTGCTGGGCGGAATCGATGTGCTGGTCAACAATGCGGCGAATTATGAGACTGTCGAGTTTGAAAAATTGACGGTCGCGCAGTGGGATGCGATTTTTGCGTCGAATGCGCGAGGGCCGTTTCTGGTATCGCGCGGGGCAGTGCCGTACTTGAGGAAGCGGCGAGGGCGAATCATTAACATGGGGTCGCTGGGCGGGCTGCGTCCCTGGGCGACGCATGCTCATTACTGCTCGTCGAAGGCTGCCGTGCACATGCTGACGAAAGTGATGGCGAAAGCGCTCGCGCCAGAGATTGCGGTGAACGCGGTGGCTCCGGGGATGATTGATTTGGGCGAAAAAGACGCGGCTGCGTTCATGAAGCGCATGGTGAAGCAGACTCCGATGCGGCGGAATGGAACGGCTGATGACATTGCGGCGGCGGTGATGTTCTTTGCTACCGGTCCATCGTTTATTACCGGGCAGATCATGGCCGTGGATGGGGGGATTGGGCTGTAGCAGGCTGCGGAAAAAGTCTCTTTCGATCGAGAATCGTCACCTCAGCGGCTGAAGCCGCGTTCAAAACAAAGCGGTTATCGCAGCGCTGAAGCGCTGCGCCACCCAAAATCAAACACAAAGTTATCGCAGCGGTGAACTGCTGCGCCACCCAAAATCAAACACAAAGTTATGGCAGCGGTGAACTGCTGCGCCACCCAAAATCAAACACAAAGTTATGGCAGCGGTGAACTGCTGCGCCACCCAAAATCAAACACGAAGTTATGGCAGCGGTGAACTGCTGCGCCACCCAAAATCAAACACAAAGTTATGGCAGCGGTGAACTGCTGCGCCACCCAAAATCAAACACAAAGCTGAGTTTTTCCGCAGCCTGCTAGTCTAGGGAGGTCAGTAGAAGCGAAGTTAGAAGTTGGAAAGTCAGATTGAAGAAGTTTAACCTCTTAAAGAAGTTGAACCTCAAGGTTGACGGATCGGTTTGCGGTGCAATTTCGAGATTCAGATGATCGGTGCAGACATCATTTTGGACGATTGTTGGGGCGTGCTCGGCGTGTATTGGCTGTATAGCGCGCTGGGGACGAAGCAGACGGCGGTCGGGGAGGGCTCCGGACTTCGAGTTTTCCGTCTTTCGATTCTTGTCATCACGCTCAGTCTTCTGCTGAGCGATTGGTTGAGACTTGGCGGTCTCGGACGGCGGTTTGTGCCGGATATTCCGAGCCTGAGGTGGTTTGGCGTTGGCTTGACCGCTGCCGGAGCGGCGCTGGCAATTTGGGCGCGTCAGAGCCTGGGCCGAAACTGGAGCGACAAAGTCGTATTGAAGGTGGACCACGAACTGATTCGCAGCGGACCCTACCGGTATCTGCGGCATCCGATTTATGGCGGAGTTTTGCTGGCCGTGGCGGGGACGGCGCTTGCGATCGGCGAATGGCGCGGAATGGTTGCGCTGGTTCTATTGGGCACGAACTACAGCATCAAGGCGATCAAAGAAGAAAAGATCCTGGCCTCGAAATTCGGAGAGGCGTTCGCCGAGCATCGACGCGCGACGTGGTTTCTGTTGCCGGGATTATAAGAAGTTTGCGCGCAAATCGATGATCGCGATTGTGTCGGGCGACACATTAGCGTATCGTTCCGTGTTTAACCCGAAAATCTATGACACGATTGATATTGGTGTTTTCTTTTCTTTTCGCGGCGCTTTTTTTGGCATCTGCCTCTGCCGTCGGACAGGACCGTCCCGAAGAAGGCGGTCATGAACTGGAGGTTTGGACGGGCGGAGGACATTCGGTTCCCGGGGGCACAAAAGAAACGAGCGTCTGGAATCTGGGAGTGCGCTACGGGTGGGTCTTAACGTCTCCGCATGGGCCGGGATTCTTGAGCGGACGATTCGAATACGCGGTCGATGCGATGCCGGCGTTCGTCGTATTTCAACGTGCCAATACAGCTTATGGAGCGGGCGTGTTTCCATTCGCGCTGAAATGGATTTTCGCGACGCGCGGGAGCGCGGAGCCTTATCTGGAATTGAATGGCGGTACGTTGTTTACCACCCATGAAGTTCCGGCGGGAACGTCCACGGTGAACTTTACTTCGAGTGCGGCGTTCGGTGTTCACTTCCTGCGCGAGCATACCTGGACAGCCGAAGTGCGCTACATGCATATTTCGAACGCCGGCTTGACGGTCCCGAATCCGGGAGTGAATACCGTGCAGGTCAGGCTGGGATTTGGAAAGTTCTTTGGGAAGAAGTAGGGTTAGAAGCAGGTTTCAAAGTTTCAAGGTTTCAAGTGTTCTCTTTCCGGCGGCTTTGACGCTGCTGAGGAGCATCGGGAATGAGAATAAGAACCTTTCTTACGACGACCATGAGCCTGCTGACGGTTCTTGTCTTTGGCGTCGCCTGCGCGTTGAGAAACGCCTTCTGGATGTGGATGGGATTTTTATGTGCACTCATCTCAGGGGTCTTCATCCAAGAGTTGATTGAACGGAAGAAGAAAAAATAAGACGGCGAACTGCGCTGAAGCCCGGGCAGCACGCGATCCGCGGATGATCGTCAGGGCATGACGGTCGAGGCCCCGCCGCCCCAATCATGAGCGCTGGCCATTAGCGCAGGGTGTTCAATCCGTCACTTGAGGAGCTTTGAAAGGACCTGGTTCACCGCGAACGCCGAAGCGTAGGCAACGATGGTCATGTAGATGAACTGGACGGCGGGCCACTTCCAGCTGTTGGTCTCCCGGCGCACCACAGCCAGCGTCGAGGTGCATTGCATGGCAAACGCAAAGAACACCAGCAGCGCCATTGCGCCGGCGGGAGCGAGATCTAAACGGAGAGCGTTCTGCAGGGTCATGGCATGGGTCGCCGGGTCGGAACCGTAAATCGTCCCCAAAGTTCCAACGATGACTTCGCGCGCGATCACGGAAGTCAGCAGTCCGACTCCGATTTTCCAATTAAAACCAAGCGGCCGGATGACCGGCTCAATGGCGTGTCCGAGGTGCGCGATGACGCTCTGTTCGATTTGCGGAACGTGGCCATTGTGCAGAGGCAGATTGCTCAAGACCCAGACCAGCAGCGAGACCGTCAGAATGACGGTACCGGCCTGCCGGAGGAATATCCGTCCGCGGTCGTACAGGCGCAGGCCAATCGAGTGCCATGTTGGCCAGCGGTATTCGGGAAGCTCGAGCACGAAGGGGATGGCATCGGACTTGAGCACGGACGACTTCAGGACCTTCGCCGTTGCGATGGCCATGAGAAACCCGAGCACATAAAGCATCAGCATGGCGCATGCTCTTGACCCGAGCAGCACGCCAACCACTGGACGCTCCGGGATAAAGGCGGCAATCAGCAAGGTGTAGATGGGCAGCCGTGCCGAACACGTCATGAACGGCGCAATCAAAATCGTGGCGATGCGGTCCCGCTTGTCCTCGATGGTACGCGTTGCCATGATGGCGGGTACGGCGCAGGCATAGGCCGAGAGGAGCGGGATAAACGCCTTCCCATTCAATCCCACGCTTCGCATGGTGCGGTCCGCGATCAGCGCCGCCCGCGCGAGATAGCCGGAATCTTCCAACAACCCGATGAACAAGAACAGCAGCAGGATCTGCGGCAGAAACACCAGCACCGAACTTACGCCCTTCCAAAGCCCATCCAGAAGCAGCGAGCGGAAGAGACTGTTGGGGATCAACGGTGCCGCTTGCTGGCCCAGCCTGGTAAGCAGATCCTGAAAAGCTGCGCTCATGGGCTGGCCGAGTCCGAATACGGTCTGGAAAACCGCGCCTACCACGAGCAAGAAGATCAGCGGGCCCCAAAACTTGTGGAGGAACACATCGTCCAGCCGCCGGCTCCATTCGCTCGGAAGATGCCGCTCATAGCCGATTCGGGTGCCAACCTGGCTGGCCCATTTCCGGCACTGCGGAGCATCCTGGAGAACAGGAAGCAATGTAGAGGGCTGGTGGTCGTGGTCTCCGCGCAGGAACCGGTCCACCACGTCCAACCCGGTTTCCTGGGTCGCGCTCACCATGGCGACCGGCGTTCCCAGTTCCTCGGCGAGTTTGAGAACGTCCAGCGAGCCGCCTCCTTTGGCAAAGACATCGGCCATATTCAGGAGCACAAGCGTGGGCAGTCCCAGAGCGATGACGGGCGCGGCCAACACGAGGTGGCGCGAGAGGTGGGTCACATCCAAGACAAGCAAAACCGCATCTGGGCGAGGCAGGCCGTTCATTTTTCCGGTCAGCACGTCCACGGCGACGCGCTCGTCGTCGGAGTACGGGGTCAGGCTGTAGACACCGGGCAGATCGATGATTTTGATCTCGCGCCCTGCGCCCGCGAGCACACCCACTCGTTGCTCAACCGTCACGCCGGGATAGTTGCCGACTTTTTGACGAAGACGGGTCAGGCGATTGAAGAGCGTCGACTTGCCGGAATTGGGTGGACCAATCAGGGCCACTGTCCGGATTTCATTTGCCGAAAGTTTTCCGGCATCTTCAAGCGCGGTGATTGGGGTTTCGACCGAATGACAGTTCACGGCAAATCACCCAACTGCGGAATCTCCGCGCGGCGGACCATGATGGATTTCGCGGTCTCGGACCGCAAGGCAATCTCGGTCCCATCCACCAGATAGACGCTCGGGTCGCCCAAGGGTGCGCGGCGGGAAAACTCGACCTGCACTCCCGGCACAAAGCCGACGCGCATCAGGAATTGCTGGCCCAGGAAGGGCAGGGAGATATGGTCGATCGTGCCGGCTTCTCCGGGCTCGAGTTCGGTAAGCGCGACCGCCGGCTGGGAAGCCGGCAACTGCGCTTGCTCGCCGCCTGCGTCGAAGTCCGCGCCGTCGGAGTTGCCCGGGTGGCGCAGACCATGGCCGCAGAGATTGTCCCCGCAAATGTTGCCGGCGCAAGGATGATCCTTGCGAAGGTCGTCCTTCTGAAGATCGTCCTTGCCCGAGGCGTTCTTGCGCGAGGCGTGCTTGCCGGTGCGTCCAATTTTGGCAGGGTAGGCAAGGGCAATGCCGGCGAGGACGACCGCAGCCGCCAGGCCTTCGCGAAGCGCATCGATCAATGACGTAGGCACGAAAAATGAGGTCATGGTTCTATAAGGCTATGCTTCTAAATGAAAATGAATTTCAATTTCAATAAGAATAGGATACGGGTTGGCACGGGGACGGGTCAACGCGAGGAATCACCGTTGGTTGTGATTTGCATCACACCGGGACGTGGAGCATCCAACGGCGTTTCCCGGCATCCGCATTACGGCCACTCATTCGCGCCTTGTTACAGCAACTATCGCGAATCCATGCGCTATTCCGTAGTCACATCTCCGGGTGACGGGGTGCACTGACAGATGCCATCAATGGTTGTCTATTTAATCTACACGACAATCCCCTTAAAAGCGGAAGGAGATCAAAGAGCAATCCTCGGAGCACGTCTGGGAAATTCACTTTACCGAGGGCTCACCACAAAAAACAAAGCTGTGAAGGAGGAAGTATGCATTCATCAGGAACGAGCGATAGAACGAAGGGGCCTTGGAACATTTCCAATGCCGCGCCGAAATTCGGCTCGACGAAACTGGCAGCCGTGATTATCCGCGCCGCTCTGACGCTAGCCGCGATCTCTGCGCTGCTGCTGATTGCCGCCCTCCCAGCGCAGGCTCAGGAGGCGGTGCTCTACGACTTCACAGGCGGCAGCGACGGCGCCTATCCCCAGTCCAACCTCACCTTTGACGGTGCTGGCAACCTCTATGGCACGACGCCCGGTGGGGGGCTGGGATATGGAGTCGTGTTCGAAGTCGCGCCGAACGGGGGATGGCACGAAACGGTGCTCTACAGCTTCACCGGAGGGGCGGACGGGGGTTCTCCCAGCGGCCCCGTGATATTCGACAATCTGGGAAACCTTTACGGTACGACAGATTCTGGCGGCGCGTATGGGTACGGCGTGGTGTTCGAACTTAGTCCCACGGGGGCAAGCTGGACCGAGACCGTCCTCTGCACCTTTACGGGCGGGTACAATGCCAATCCCAGAAACGGTCTGATCTTTGACCCGGCGGGCAATCTCTACGGCACAGCTTCAGGCGGAGCGGTCTTCGAACTGAGCCCATCCGGTGGCGGCTGGATAGAGCAGATAATCTACACCGTAACGGGCCCTGTCGGGTTGACTATGGATGCCGCGGGAAATATCTTCGGCGTCTCATATTACGACGTTTTCAAGCTGTCACCGAACGGCAACGGTGGTTGGAATCCGGCGGTGATCCACACGTTTGCCGGCCCTCCCAAAGATGGCTTGAACCCACAAGGGGCTCCCGTGCTCGACCAGGCCGGAAACATCTACGGAACAACGAGCGCAGGCGGCGCCAAGAACTGGGGAACGGTTTACATGCTGAGTCCTATAACAACGGGAAAAAAGAAGGGACAATGGAAAGAGAGGATTCTCCACCCCTTTGCCGACAACAGCGGAGGCAGCGTTCCCAGCGCGGGGATTCTGTTCAACGGCCCCGAAACTATTTGCCTCACTACAGAGTACGCCGGGTACCGTGGCGCGGGGACCATCTACCAGCTGTCGGGGTACCGCTTCAGATATAAGGGCGCCGTTTGGCGTTTCCACTATGCGGACGGAGCGCATCCGCAAGGCAGCCTGATTCGGGACAGCGCAGGCAACCTCTACGGCACGACCTCCTCTGGCGGATCGAGCAACGCCGGCGTTGTGTTCGTATTCACCCCGTAGGATGCTCGTCAACTTACGCACCTTAACGCCGCCGCACAGTAACTCGATAGGGTGCGCTACTAGAATCGTGCATCGTGGTTCGACTCCTACCCCGTCCAGGGCTTCGCTTGGGCGGGGTTTTTATGTAGCTTGGTTCTTCGCCTTGTAGAACTACGAAGTGTCAATTTGTGTCAAATTCTCGCAATTACACTCATCGAGGACGACCAGCTTTCAGATAATCCGCAAAAACTTCTTCGCGTGGGCAAGTTCAGGGAAGAGCTTCTCTTCCTCCTGAAACTCCCGTGAGTGCACGCATCTCCGGCTGCCTCGCAGCTTGACCGGATGCTTCAGGTGCAGCATCTCGTGGTAGAGGATGTACTCGACCACGTAGCGGGGGACGCGTGGATCGTCGAAGACTTTGCTGATGACGATGGCGTTGTGGGCGGGGTCGTAGTGGCCGAGGCGGTTGCGGGCGTGGTCGCGGCTCCAGGTAAGTTGCGGGCGTCCCATGAGGCCGTGGAAGAAGCGGCGGTTGAGGTCGTCGAAAAGTTCTTCGAGATGGTAGTGGTGTCCGCGGGCGGAGCGGATGTGCTTGCGTCCGCGCATCTGGCGCACGAGGCGCGCTTTGGCGGAGAGATCATGACCGGCCACATAGCGGCGGTAGCGGGCGCTCTGCGCGCGGTCGATCGGCTTTCGGTATAGCTTGGCTAACAGAATGTGCGCGATGGCGTGCAACACGGGTTCGGGCGCGCCTTCGAGTAAATCGCTGAGCCGGATGTAGAGTTCCGACTGGCGCAGGCGAATGGTGTTGTTGATGGAGACGAACGGATAAAAACGGATGTGCATCGGAGGCGCGGGCGTGCGCGGACGGAGTTGGGCGTAGGCTTCGTGGAAGATTTCAGGCAACCTGGGGGACACGGTGAGGGAAGATTAGCATGAGAGGCTGACTCTATTTTCGCACTGACACCCACGGCTCGCGCCGTGGGCTGCTCTCTCTCTCTCTCTCTCTCTCTCGCGCGCGCGCGCGCGCGCGGCTTCGCGGCTGAATCTCGATTAATCTATTTTTTCTGTTTTTTCTGCTGCTTCACGTAGGCCTCAACTTCGGTGAGGGTCTTGCGGTGGTCGTCGGCGCTGGAATCGACGGTGTCGATGGCGTCGGTGAGCACAAACTCGTACTGCTTCGC
>JBELAC010000122.1:0-13852 GCA_049509215.1 Terriglobales bacterium | reverse complement strand
CCAGCAACGGGAAGCGCTGCACCAGCGAGTGCGCATTTGGCGTTATGACCGTATAACCCGCGGGGTCGTAGGTCGCGTTACCGGCTAGGGGCGAGCTATCGCCGAAGACTGCCAGGGAGGGATCGCCGTTGCCGGCGGTCACGTCGCCCAGGATCTGATCGTAGGTGCGGTTTTCACGGATGATCAAGAAGACGTGCTTGATCAGCGAAGGCGAGCCGATCTTGGCCGGGATTGCGACCGGCGCGGCTTTCGGGCTGCCACCGGAGGCGGACTGGATATTTTCCGTGAGATCCCAGTGGTTGTTGTATATAACCTGCGTCGTCAGCGCCGACAGGTTCAAGCCCGCAAGGGGAACGATGCTCACGGTGCCGAGGTCCTGGTGGGTTTCAAAGTCGTACACGGTAAATTCTTTTGCGTACGAATTTTCGAACGTATTCGTCGGAGGCGGTGCTACACCGTAGCCCGCGGTGCCGAGGCCTTTGTCGTTGGCAACCAGCAGCTCACCGTCAGTCGAGTCGAACACGACCGAGCTCGGCGCATAGCCGGTCGGGATCAGGCCCGAGACAACTTGGGTGTTCAGATCGATTACGGCAACGGCGTTGGCATTGTAGAGTGCCACGTATGCATTGTTTGAATTATCGACGGTGATCGAGTTTGGCCCCACGACAGTGACGAGCTTGTCGGGCACTGTAACCCCCAGCCCAGACAAGAAGGGATCAAGCTCAATCGTCGACGACACCGTATTGGTGCTCGTGTTGATCACCGAGATCGTGTCGTCATAGGCATTGGTGACCAACAGGTAGGTGGTCGACCCACTGGTCCAGAAGGCCAAACCCGTCGGGTGCAGGCCGACCGTGATGGTCTTCGTGACTTTGGACGTGGACAGGTTCACGACGGAAATGGTGCCCTCGCTCGTCGCGCCAGTCGGATAGACGGCAACGACGGGCGTGCCGTTCGAGTACTCCTGGAAGCTGCTCGCGGTAGGAACCTTTCCAGCCTCGTTGGCAACGTAGGCGTAAGTGCCGGCGCTATTGATCAGGATGTTGTTCGGGACCTGACCGACGCGGATCTCCTTGCCTTCCACCGGGGTTCCCGTCAGGTTGATGCTGGTGATCGTGTCGTTGTTGTCCAGCACCACGTAAGCGGTATTGCCATTCGGAGTGACCGCGATGCCCATCGGATAGGAAGTGGGCGCACCATCGGATACAAGCGAGACGGTCTGGCCGCAGGGGATTTCAATGCTGCCGGTGGTCCCCGGAGGGCTGCCGGACGGCGGTGCCTTGGCGGTGTTGAACGGAGCGACCCATGGATAGCAGGTAACGTTGGTCAGATAGCCGCCGCCGTTGACGTCGAGCGGAACGCTGACCTCTGCGTAATTGGAGAGCAAGCCGGTCGTCGGGTTGACACTGGCGATGGCAACGTACGCCGGCCCGTAGTCGCCGTCCTGGCTAAAGAGCAAGTACTGGCCATTGGGCGTATAGGTGATACCCATGGAGCTACCGCTGTTGGTCTTGGACGGAATGTAGTTCTGTATGACCTGGCCTTGCGTGTAGGTCCCGCCATCGCAGCCGACGGAGGCGACGCAGAAGATCGAGACGGACTGTGGGGCGCCCATCTGAAGGACGGCGGCGGTTCCATTGCCCGTGGGATTGAGTGCGATGGCCTTGGCCCGGGTCTGAATGCCGAGGTAGACCTGGGTGCCGGCAGGGGTGATGATTGTGCCATCACTGACAACCCACGGGTTGGACAAGGGTGCCGTGAAGGTCGGGCCCGTGCTCGCGCTCGTGTTCTCGCCAGGTGTGTAGGTCGGGAACTCTGTGGACTGCGCGAGCGCCGAAACGCTCAGAGCCGCTGCCATTGCCAGGATGGCGAGCGCCCGCAGACAATGGATACGAGGCCTACTTAGAGAGTGATTTCGAGCCGTTTTTCTTGACATATACATCGTTCTCCTCATTGGATTGTTTTCTCATGCAGTGGGATCGATGGTGCGAGATTGAGTGGAAAAACGTTGGGCGGGTGATCCATGAGCGGCGATAATAGTTGGCCAACGTTACCGGATTATTGCGGGCCAATGAAGATAGAGTGAAACTTCTGTTACAGGAGCTGAACTTCTTCTCCCGGATGACGCGCGCTACTTTCCGCTAAGCAGGGTCGGTCAACCCGCTGTTGGCCACAGTCGAGCTTTGGGATGTCTTGTCTCGAGACAAGCTTGTCGCGAGAGTTAAGCCGGAGGGCCATATTGTCCCATCTGTGTTGACTCCGGTGTTGGCGAAGCAGTCGACCCCGAACCAGTGTCACGGGTCGTATCGTCGGTAAACAGGAAATTGTGTTTTTGGTCACAAAATCACTTCACGCTAATACCCAGGTCGGCATGTGGCGCACATCTCCCGCGAGTGTACCCGGCGTTGAGAAATGTTCGCAGCCAAGAAAAAAAGGGTGCGCCCCTTCTCGCGCTTTTCGAGAAGGGGCCCGTCCAACCGCTGGAAACCTGGGGACGGCCTAACGTTTCCATGTTCTTCCTAGCCAAAGCCAGTCAGTGACTTCTAGAAATCTATGTCCAATACGAAGACCAAGGCGATATCTCGATTCATCACAAAGACGACGTGATGCGCGTCACAAGGCACTCCTGAAAAGCCATTTCCTCGACCTCACCCGGACGGTCGAATGCACAAATCGCGGCAAACCCCGACACGAAAACCAACTTTATTTTCAAGCGATGAAAACGCGAACATCCGCCGCCCGTCCATCGGCCGAAAATTTGACAGTACCTCGGTAACTTTCCGTAACACGTCCTTTCGTGCGATTCTCTTCTCGCCGTTCCAGAAGAAGAATTAACCCGCTGCCGGAGACCAACTCCCTCCATGCTGCGGATCTCAAGTGAGGTTTATCCCATGTTGCAGTCTCCGGAAAATAAGTACGCTCCAACTCCTTCTCCTGCTCCCACTTACACGCCTCCAAAGCAAGCCACCTCACCCATGGATCAGGCCAACATCGGCCGCTCGCTGGTTATCAAGGGTGAAATCACCGGCGCCGAATCCCTCTTCATTGACGGACGCGTCGAAGGCACCATCAACTTTCCCGAGAACCGCGTCACCGTCGGCCGCAACGGCAACGTCGCTGCCAACATCAACGCCCGCGAAGTCGTCATCATGGGCAAAGTCCAGGGCAACGTCGAGTGCGCCGACCGTCTTGACATCCGCAGCGAAGGCCTCCTCGCCGGCGACGTCATCACTCACCGCTTCAGCGTCGAAGAAGGCGCGGTCTTGAAGGGCAGCGTCGAAGTCCGCAACCCTGAGAAGAAAGATCAGAAGAATCAGCAGAATCAAGCCAAGGCCGTGGAAGCTCCCAAGACGATGGCTGCCGCCGCAGGCAACGCGTAGATCGAGCTTTGGGCTTTCGGCTCGCAATTTTGGATTTGAATTCGTTAGCCGACGTTCGTTAACCGACGTGCGTTAAACAACGAAGAAGAGGGACGAGGCAAACTGGCCCGTCCCTCTAGTTTTTTTGATTTTCATTACCTCGCCTGAAGCGTAAGGCGAGAGCCCAGCTCCAAAAGCCCAAAGCCGTTACTGTTTCGGCTTGAAATCCAGCGCCGCAGAATTAATGCAATAGCGCATGCCTGTTGGACGCGGGCCATCGGGAAAGACATGCCCCAAATGCGCGTCGCAGCGGGCGCAGCGAGCCTCGATCCGAGTCATGCCGTAGCTGCGGTCGGTCAGTTCCTTGATGTTCTTCTTGTCCGCCGCGTTACAAAAACTCGGCCAGCCGGTTCCCGAATCGAATTTTGTATCCGAACCAAAGAGCAGCGCACCGCAACACACGCAGTGGTACGAGCCGTCATCGTGTTTGTTCCAGTACTTCCCGGTGAAGGCAGGCTCGGTGCCGCACTGGCGCGCGACCTGATATTGCTCCGGCGAGAGTTGCTCCTTCCATTCCTTGTCGGTCTTCTGTACTTTTGCAACGCTGGCGTTCGAGGTCGTTTCCGTCATTCTTTCACTCATAATTTGTCTCCAAGAGTCAGATGCGCAAGGCTGCTAAAAGTCACAAACGTGGAGCAAGTTCTCCATTCCAAGCACATTTCAGAAAACCCATGTTCCGGGCAGAGCGCACTCCGGTTCCCAGAAAACCGAACACATTTGGAGTGACCATGCTCACATCCCCGCTCTGCTCTTTCCTGTTTCATGAGCGATAGGCCAGCAAGAATTCTTCACGGGCCGCGAATTCAAGGAGCAAGAGATCCATGGGCGACCTGAGCGAGCATTTCTCGAAGAGCGAGCTGGCCTGCCATTGTTGCGGCGAGCTGAAGATCGAAAGCGGGCTCATCGAGGCTCTCGAACAGTTGCGCACTTTCGCTGGCAAGGAAATCATCGTCCACGACGGCTACCGCTGCCCGGCTCACAATCAAGAGGTGGGCGGCGTGAGCGACAGCGAGCACACGCGCGGCATGGCGGCCGATATTGCTATTCCCGGCCTCTCACTGCAGCACATGTATGAACTCGCGCTGCAGGTTCCGACTTTTCTCAATGGCGGCATCGGAGTTTATGACGGCGGATTTCTCCATCTTGACATCCGCATTCATCAGGCGCGCTGGGCACGAGTCCGCGGCCAGTACGTGGGAATTCAGCACCTCGTGACGCCGCCCGCGATTGTCTTTGCCAAGACTGAAATGAAAGGGCAGCCGGGCGCGAAGCCAGGCTAGGCGCAGGCCGCTCGGATCGTAATCCGGATGAACGGTAATTTGCGGAAGAGGCGGGGCATTGGCTCAAAAGCCTTGCCGGGCGCGGCTTTCGCACGCATCAGCCCCTTCTCACGCGGCTTTCGTTACTCATAATGTGCAGATCCTTTCACCCAGGCACGACAACGCGCCCCGACTGATCACAACAAACCGCTTCCTATCATAGATTTACAGTCTTTCCCCAAGATGGATTTCCGGATGCACTAGACAGGGCAAGCTCTGAACGCCAAGGAGCAAATTGGGGGCACCAACCTTGTCCGTCGTCTATAGCACTGAGTGCAAAGAAGCTCAGAAGGCAACCCGGCCAGCCGCCATGCTTCCGATTCTGGTGGTCCTGTTCCTGCTTTCCTATGGACTGCTCACCATGCTGGTGTTTGAACAGGGTCAGACCATCGAATCGCAGCGCAGTCTGATCCGCGAAATGCTTAAAGACAGTACCCAACTTGCCGCCCTGAAAGGCAAGCTGGCGAAGGACGACAGTCAGCGCCCAGCCGAGAAGGCCTCGGCCGCGCAGGACCAGAAGGATGCAGTACCAGCTCCTGCAGCACCCCAGGATTCCAAGAAAGCTCCGAAGCAGCATCCCGGCAAATCGGCGCGGACGACGAAAGACGCCCCCGGCAAACCGGCCGCGGATCTGGAGGATGTACGGCGGTCAACGCACGTGATCTGAGGCGAAAGCTTTCAGAGTTTTGAAGAAAAACGGTTCCGTGGAAATCCGGCCTTATGTGGAAGGCCGTGGTAGGTGACCCAACATGAAGACCCTGGCCCTAGCCGTCGTTCTGTCCCTTCCCGTCCCCAGGTTGGCGCCCCCAGCCCAGCTTTCCCCAACCCCCAGCCAGCACCCGGTAAAAAAGCAGGGTGGACGCTGGTATTTTGCGGCGACCGGTCACGCGGTCTATTGCTATGGCCCGGTGGTGACACTACCGCAGGCGCAAGGCGGACTTCTCAAAGTCGCGACCTTCTGCCGCGGCGACCAGACGATGGTCCCGCTGAAAGACTAGCTGACTACCGGGAGAATCCGCGGTACTGGTGCCGTTTCATTTGCACAGGCATTCGGCGCTAGACTGTTGTCATGCCAAAGCGAAAACTGCGAATCGTAAAACCTACTCCTATGATGATCGGCATTTGTGAACGCTGCAATTCCCAGTTCAAGGCCGATTCTCGGGAAGCAATTGCGACCGCCTTCAAGGATCACATCTGCGAACCTATAGACAGCAGCCAAAATGCTTTGCGGATCGTGAGCGAAGCTACCGAAGGCAAGTAGCCGTTTCATTGCCCCTCGGCCTTTAATATCTTCTCTTGCATCGCTAGAAAATGCTCGTATTTCAAGAGCACAGCCAGCGGCTTGTCGTTGTCTTGAATCACTAGCGTCTTGTCTAGCTCCCGTAATTGCGTGACGTTCAATGCTCTCAAGCGGCTGATTCCCACGTGCTGCACGCTCGGGTCAAGGTACGGAATTTCAACTTGGTTCGCTTTCGCCATAAATCCTCTCAGTTGGCCCGTGCCAGCGCCTTGAGTACGAGTTCTTTATCTACCTTCGCATTCGGTTTGCGCTGAGGTAGCAGCGCACAGAGTTCCGCAAGACTCCAAACGTGGTCGGTTAATCCCGCTTCCATCGCGGGCGTCACGCGCAACGAAGAATGCACGCGACAGAAATTGTAGTGAAAGAAGTACAGCGCCACCTGATGGCCGTGGTTTTCTACTTTCTTGCTGTGGCCGTTGGTGAGCCGCGTAAACCGTCGCATCCCCATCCGCATGGAAAGGTTCTGGCGTTCCACATAACTGGTGGAGATGTGTTTCGGATCGGGGTCGCCAGCGAGCACTCCCGTGCGGCATCCGATGCAAGTTGCAGGACTATAACGCGACTCGCCTTCATTCGATGCACCGTAGATTTTAACCAGCATCGCGTAGTCGATCTCAGAGCCAAAGGCCTTCTCTACAGCCTCAGCGTAAACGCGGTGCCCATCCGTTGTTAACTGAATCCGGTTGGTGATCCGCGAGGCTACATCTTCCATGAAATCGCGGGCCGTGGAAGCGCCCCGATCCCCGAGCATGTAAGAGACGATCAGTTTGGTATCGGCGTCGATTGCCGTCCACGTCCAAACGCTGCCGAACCCAGCTTCCATTTGCTCCATCGTGAGGTTTTTATCCTTGCCGAGCACGAACGCCCAGATTTCGTCGCATTGAAGGCGCTTCACTTTAAGACCGCGCACCATTGCATTGTGATATGCAGCACAGGCACACCCGGCGTCTTCAAGTAGTCTCAGCACGGTATGTTTTCCTACTCCAAGCATTCGGCACGTCGCGTTAATCGAATTGCCCTCAACCAGAGCCGCTATGATTTGCGTCCGTTTTGTCGTGTTTAGCTGATTCATTGCCGTTCGACCTTGCCTAATAATAGGCAATATAACGGCAATTGTCAAGCATTATTTGGCTTCTTTACGGATTCTTTGTACTATATACTTATGCCAATAATCGACGCAGAATAGCGCTAGAATCCCAATCGGGAGAACTGCTATAGCTGCAATCAGGCCGATTGTGGACACTCGTTCCTGAGTTTGAAGAAGTTCGACTTCGGGAGATTCATTAATGGAATTGAGACGATTACTAGATTGTCTTGAAGCATCCCGTTTGTCATTGCATTGGTGGTTATCATTTTTTACATGGCTTGTCGTTATCGGCGTCGTATCCGAGACAGTATTTGTGATTTGGGAGTATTGCGACGACATGCACGCCTTCCAGCGCGGCATCATTCTCCCTCCATGGAAGCCCAGCAGAGTCAAATTTGCGCTAGAAATTGTTGGCGTTGCACTTGTCGCAATTGGAGTTGCTGGAGAACTAAATTTGGAATCTAGGATTGCCACGGTAGAAACCAAATTAGAAGACGCTAACGACCGACACACCGTTAGTTTGCAATTCGCATTAAGAGAATCGCTCCCGCGAACTTTACTCGGGTATCGCACTATCGATCCATTTGCATTTGACAATGCATTGAGAAATAAACCAAGAGGCAGTGTCGAAGTATTGGTCAATTTTTCCGATGTCGATGCACATGGATTCGGCGTAGATTTATTGAGTGCACTTTCTCGTGCCGGTTGGGACGCATCTAGCATAAATGGACTGCCGCCAGAAACTAGGACTCTTTGGAAAACTACGATAGTCCGGTGCCATCCATGGGATATGGCGTACCATTCTGAGCCGAGGACGGCCGTCGAAGCATTTCTAGAAGCATTACGAGTAGGGACAGAGGAGAAAGGACATGGTGTGATGATATGGATGGAGCAAGACTCCAAATTGCCCGACGACCGTTGCGTCGTCGAAGTACATCCCCCAACTCCCAAGGCACAGCAGGTCAACAATAAATAGAGAAGCCCATGTGTGCATGCCAAACGGCACCAGTACCGAATCCGCTTGACACTATAGCTAGCCCCCGCCAGAATGCTTGCACTGCTATCTGTGGGATAGCACCGTAAGTCCCCCCGGTTTCCCTGCCGGCAATCTCAGGGGTTTTCTAAAATCTTCCAGGAGCTGTAAGACATGAACAGGAATTTTGCTGTCACTGTGATTGCTGTGTCCCTGACGCTGGCTTGCGCCGGCATCGTCTCCGCGCAGGAAACCAAGTATCCGGACATTCTTGACGCTAAACCGATGTACAAAGCCGGTCCGAACCACATGAACCTAGGGTCGAAAGAGCCGACGGCCAGCCTCGTCCAATGGAACGGCAGCTACACGGATCTGACGGGCAAGACAATCACCTACACCCAGATCGGCACCAATCCGACCAACACCAACACCTCGACAACGATTCCCGTGATGATCATTCCGGTCAAGTTTGTGTACTCGAAGAAGAACGGCAACATGACCTTCGATCCCAAGAATAAAGTACTTTCAAACGGCAAGACTGTGATCAACAACATCATCGCCTCGCCGCTTTTCCAGTCGGGAGTTGATTTCACGCAAGGCGGAACCGACCTCGGGACCACGCAGTACATTGACGCGTTCCAGCGCGGCAACTTCTGGTCTACCGTTGGCGGTGAGCCCGACTATCACGTGCTTCTGGGCACACCGAAAGTGCTGCCGGAGAAAACCGTTACCGTATCGAATCCTGGTTTGGGCGGCGTCTTCAATAACCCGTTCGGCAGCGGCGTCATCGGGACATATCCGATCAATGACCTTGATGCGGAAATACAGGTCTGGATGAAGGAGCAGAAGAAGATCAACCCCGGCGTACTGCCCATCTTCATTACCTATGACATCTTCTTGACCTCAGGCGGATGCTGCATTGGCGGCTACCACAACGCCGACGGGCCTCAACCGGGCGGCCAGACCTATTCGATGGCCACCTACGTAGACAGTCCGGGATCGTTCGCGCAGGACGTCTCCGCGCTCTCGCACGAACTGGGCGAGTGGATGGATGACCCATTTGTCGATAACCTGGTGAACTGCCAGGACAACGGCATCATGGAAGTCGGCGACCCCCTCGAAGGCGGACCCAACTACGGCGCATATCCTTACACGCTGGGAGGCTTCACTTACAACCTGCAATCGCTGGTGTTTATCGGCTACTTCGGAGCTCCGCCAAGCACATCGGTTCATAGCTGGCTGGCTTTCCAGAACGACGAAAGCAGCGTCTGTCCTGGTCAGTAGGTTTAACTTTTTCTTTCGAGCCCGTCCTGCTCAGGACGGGCTTTTTTCTTGCCCTGGTCGCACCGGCAGTCCGATGGGCTGAATCAACTTCTCTCGAGGCCATCTGAACGCATTCCGCTTCCTGATTACCTTCGTGCCCTTCAACCGCCGGTCTCGCCAAGGCTAGACTCGAAAATATGACTCCGCTAGCACTGAATGCCATCTTCCCCTGGCGCAGGACCTTTGGCGTTCTGTTTCTAGCCTGCTGTCTGTTTGTTCCCCGATGTACGCGGGCTCAACAGGGAACGCCGCCGAAGCGTAAGCTCTTGAACCATACGGCCCCCCAATATCCTTCTCTGGCCCGAACCATGGCCTTGACTGGAGTCGTAAAAGTGGATGCGCTTGTCGCCACCGACGGGACTGTCAAAACCGTCGACATCAAAGGCGGCCATCCAGTCCTCGCACAGGCTGCGGCCAACACGGTTCGCCAGTGGAAGTGGGAGCCTGCTCCCCATGAGTCCCACGAATTGGTGGAAGTCCGCTTCGCTCCGGCCGATTAGCGAACTTCACAGTTTCGAATCGTGCCGCAGAGGCCAGGGGTGACCTCGCTTCTGAACTCCGCATTACCGCGTCTTCTGTTGTACAGTCTTCCGCGATAGTTGTAGGATCGTCGATTGAATGCGGTTCGGATTCGCCTGTTCGATCTGCAGGAGTGAGCCATGAATACCTTCCCGGTTTTGTTGGCTGCGCTTTGCATCTACGCTCTCGCCTATCGTTATTACAGCGCTTTCATTGCCGCTAAAGTGCTGGCACTCGACGATCGCCGCATCACTCCCGGGCACACCTTCGCGGATGGACATAACTATGTTGCGTCGCCGCGCTGGGTTCTCTTCGGACATCACTTCGCGGCCATCGCGGGAGCAGGCCCGCTGGTCGGTCCAACGCTGGCGGCTCAGTTCGGATTTGCTCCGGGATTTCTCTGGCTCCTGATTGGCGCAGTGCTTGCAGGGTGTGTGCAGGATTTCACGGTCATGGTCGCGTCGGTGCGCCATCGGGGCCGGTCTCTCGCTGACGTCGCGCGCACGGAAATCAGTCCGTTTGCAGGCCTGGTCGCGATGATCGCGGTCCTCTTCATTCTTCTGGTGACGCTCGCCGGCTTGGGAATTGTTGTCGTCAATGCGCTCTCGAACAGTCCGTGGGGCGTTTTCACAATTGGCATGACGATTCCAATCGCGGTCATCATGGGATGGTGGATGTTCAAGAGCCATGCCGGAAAAATCACCGTCACCGGTCCCAGCATCTTCGGAGTCGTATTCCTGATCGCCGGGGTGGTCGCAGGACATTGGGTCGCGCAGAGCAGCGCCGCCTCGGCGCTGACATTCACCCCGCATCAGATCACGATCCTCATGGCCATCTATGGCTTGGTCGCATCCGTTCTGCCGGTATGGCTGGTGCTGGAGCCTCGGGACTATCTTTCGACTTATGTCAAGCTGGGCACGATTGCGGTTCTTGTTATCGGCGTCTTCGTTGTACATCCGAACATTCAGTTTCCTAACTTCACCCCATTTGTGCACGGTGGCGGCCCGATCATCAAAGGACCGCTCTTTCCTTTCCTGTTTGTGACGATTGCCTGCGGCGCGATTTCCGGGTTTCACTCGCTGGTCTCATCCGGCACAACACCCAAGATGCTGGATAAAGAAACCGACGCGCGCTTCATCGGTTATGGGGCAATGATTGCCGAATCGCTGGTCGGAATCCTGGCCCTGATCGCGGCCTGCTCGCTGCATCCGGGCGACTATTTCGCCATTAATACCGCGCCGGAAGTGTTCAGCAAACTTGGTCTTTCCACCGTGAATTTGCCTGCGTTTTCGCAGGAAGTGGGCGAGAAATTGGCGGGCCGAACTGGCGGTGCGGTTTCACTCGCCGTGGGCATGGCGCAAATCTTCAAAGGCCTTCCCGGCATGGACCGCCTGATGGGGTACTGGTATCACTATGCCATCATGTTCGAGGCGCTCTTCATCCTTACGACGGTCGATACCGGCACTCGCGTAGCCCGCTACGTCCTGCAGGAACTCATGGGAAAAGTCCACAAGCCCTTCGGCAACAGCGCATGGCTGCCGGGAAATTTGATCACCAGCTTCTTTGTTGTGCTGGGTTGGGGCTACCTGATTTACACCGGAAACATCTCGACGATCTGGCCGCTTTTCGGAACCGGAAACCAGTTGCTCGCGACGATCGCGCTGGCTACCGTAACCACCTTCCTGATCAACATGGGAAAAGCCAGGTATGCGTGGATTACTTTCCTCCCCATGTGCTTCGTCGGCGTGACCACGGTGACAGCAGGGGTTTTGTCGATCAAGAATATCTTCTGGCCGCTCACTTCGAAGCCCGGACAGGTCTTCACCGGCTATTTGGATTCCACTCTGATGTCGATTTTCATCATCGGTGTCGTGCTGGTTGTGTTTGACGCGGTGCGCCGATGGATCGCCACCCTGAACGGCGCTCCGGTGCCGCAAGAGGCTTTTGGCCCTCCTCTCACCGAAGCGGGCGAGGTAAAGATGGGCTGCTGCTGAGTGGGCTCGCGGCTTTGCCTTCGCAACGAGGTCAGAAAACGGAGCTCCACAGCTACCCGTAATTTTATGTTACGTTTTGAGTAGAAGATCCTGCGGTCATGGCGTTTTATAAATGGCCATCGAACAACAGCGATCTCACTCCCGTTGTTGCGGGCCCGTAGCTCAAACGGATAGAGCATCGGATTTCTAATCCGGCGGTTGCAGGTTCGATTCCTGCCGGGCCTACCACTCAAATGAAATTCAATTCGAGATTGCGGCGCTGGCTCTGCTTGATCGCAATTTCCGAAATGGGAATGCTTCCGAAAAGACACTCATTCACTCCAATTCCACACTTGCAGAAGCGATACACTCCTGCGAAGAAAAACATTTTCACTGATGAGATTTGTTACAGTGCTCCACCACGTTCGTCCCATTGGTATGTACCATGCTTTGTAATACATCAGTGATTGTCGAAGCATCTAGCTTTGGCAAATTGGCTGCACAGGTTTCTGTAGTCACTCTTCACACGCCCTCCCTCTGAAGCATTGCTCAAAAGCGACCGAAGGATAAATTTATGAAGAAACTTGCGATCTTATTCGCACTTGCGTGTTGCGCTTTGCTGGCGGGTTGCGGCGGCAGTTCGAGCCAGACAACTCACGCCCCTGTTGTTTTGCAGTCGATCCAGGTTACGCCTGGTGCGCCTTCCATCGCGGCGGGGCTCACTCAGCAATTCAAGGCGACCGGTACGTACAGCGACAACAGCACACGGGACCTGACCAGCTCCGCGAACTGGAGCTCTTCAAGCGCAAGTACTGCCACGATTTCCAGCGCTGGCATGGCGACCAGCAGAGCGCAGGGATCGACCACTATTACTGCCCTTTACTCCGGTATCAGCGGCAGCACCACATTGAACGTGACCGCCGCTGCGCTCGTCTCACTGGCAGTCTCTCCGGCAAACACATCGCTTGCGCTGGGAACGACCGTGCAATTAACGGCAACCGGCACATTCACCGATGGCAGCAGCCAGAACCTGACCAGTTCCGTGACTTGGAGTTCCTCCAATACGAGCGCTGCCACCGTATCGAGTTCCGGCATGGTGACCAGCAAAGAACAGGGCACGGCAACAATCACGGCCACATCTTCGCAAATCAGCGGCAGCACAGGATTGACCGTGACCGCGCCAGCGCTCGTATCGCTCGCGGTGGCGCCCCTTACTGTTTCCATCGCGCCGGGAACAACCACACAGTTTGGGGTCACCGGCACATTTACTGACAGCAGCACGCAAAACCTGACGTCGTCAGTCCAATGGACCTCGTCCAATCCATCCGTAGCCAGCATCAACGTCAACGGAGCGATGGGACTGGCGAAGGGCCTGGCCTCCGGCACATCCACAATCACCGCAACCGCGGGTAGCGTTTCCGCGGGCGCGATTTTGACGGTGACGAACGCGACCCTGAGTTCCATTGCAGTCACGCCGGTGAATGCGTCCCTTCCGCTGGGCACCTTGCAGCAGTTCACCGCGACCGGCACATTCTCCGATGGCTCGACGCAGAACATCACGGGCACGGTGACGTGGAGTTCGTCAAAATCGAGCGTCGCGTCCATTACCGTCAGCGGTCTGGTGACGGCCGATAATCTCGGCAGCGTCACGATCACCGCGGCGTCCGGTTCGATCAGCGGCAGCACGCCGGTGAGCGTGAATGCCGCCGATCTCGCGTCATTGGCAATCGTTCCCGCGACACTCACGATCGCGGAAACAACCAGCGAGCAGTTGTCGGCCATCGGCACGTTTACAGATGGCAGCACGCGCAACGTTACGACTCAGGCCACCTGGACTTCGTCGAATCCGGCAGTGGCAACGGTCAGCAGCACATGGGGAATGGTCAAAGGATTGACTCCCGGGACAACCACGATCAACGCAGCCATCGGGTCAGCAAAC
>JBELAC010000121.1:0-13931 GCA_049509215.1 Terriglobales bacterium | reverse complement strand
GGCCGGGGTGTTCTCCGCGCTTCGCCGTCGCCTGATACCGGCCGGTCCGCGGGCGCGGATGCTTTATAATTCGCGCCCATGGGACGGATGCGACCGCGAAACTTGAGGCTTGAACCGGTCGCTCCTGCCGAAAATCATTCCTATCGTCTCCTTTCACATTTGCCCCCTCTTATTTTCCTGAGCATGATTAGCCGGCTTGTGCCCGACCTCTCATGCTGACCCGCCTGGCGCGCAAACTTAGTGCTGTCGATTATTTTTCTCTGGGTTGGGGAACGATGGTCGGCGTGGGATGGCTGGTCGTCATGGATGACTGGCTCTTGCGCGGTGGCCCCTTGGGAGGAATTCTGGGCTTCGCGATTGGTGGAGTGTTGCTCCTCCCCGTCGGATACGTCTACGGCAAGTTGGTGATGGCCATGCCCGATGCGTCGGGCGAGGTCGCTTACACCGCCAAAGTCTTTCCGCAGCCGGTCAGCTTCTTCACCGGCTGGATGATGATGCTCGCCTATTTCATCGTCTGCCCGTGGGAAGCGGTTGCGGTCGGACGGATTGCAGGTTCTATCTTTCCCGTGCTCAATCGCATCGAGATGTATCACGTGTCGGGCAAGCCTGTTTATCTGCCGCATCTGGTCATCGGCCTTGGGCTGACCGGCCTGGTCACACTTGTTAACTACCGCGGCATTCGGCTGAGCGCCACGTTTCAGAACTGGACCACCTTCGGCACGCTCGCCCTCTTCGTCATCTTTGTCGGCTTCGGCGTCGCGCGCGGATCGCCTGCCAATTTTCCGCCTCTGTTTACGCACACTCCATTTGTTTCCATTCTGCTGGTGTTGCAGATTGTTCCGTATTACATGACCGGGTTCGAATCGGTGACCAAGGCTGCGGAGGAGGCGAATCCGGAGTTCCGCGCGCGCGGTTTTTCCCGCGTGATCTTCACAGCCATTGTGGTCGGGTTCGTGTTTTATATCGTCGTGATTGCGGCGGTCGGCTTTGTCGCGCCCTGGCGACAACTGACTGACGCACCTTTCATGACCGCCGTGGCGTTCGAACATGCGGTTGGTTCGCGCTGGATCGTGAGCATCATCATGAGTGCGGCGTTGCTGTCGCTGTTCAAGGTTTTCAACGGAAATTTTGTGGCCGCCAGCCGTCTGCTGTTTGCGATGGCGCGGCGCGAACTGCTCAATGATCGGCTAGCCAGCGTGCATCCACGCAATCAGACGCCAGCCGCTTCGGTTCTTGCGGTCGGGATCGCCACCGGGTTGTGCATGTTTCTGGGGAGCGCGATTCTGGTCCCGATTTCCGAGGTGGGCTCGGTTGCCTCGGCCATTGGATGGTTTGCCGTGTGCTCTGCCTTTTTGTGTATGAAGCCCCGCCTTGCGGATTACCTGATCGCACTTCTGGGCGCGCTCGTTGGCCTGGCGATGGCGTTCATGAAATTCCTGCCGTTTGTGCCGGGTCATTTTTCCGGCTGGGAGTGGTTGGCTTTGGCGCTTTGGATTATTCTTGGCGTGCTGCTAAGACGAGGAAAGATGGGCCGTCCGCGCGCAACATAAAGCGCAGCGGCGGAAACAGTGGTGATTCGAGGCTCAATTTATGACCGCAACTCGTCGTATCTTTCTTGTATTTTTCTTGATCGTCTCCGCCCTTGGCTTCGCTGCCGGCACGACATTCGATCTCGTGATCACCAACGGGCATATCGTCGACGGAACCGGCTCACCCTGGTATTCGGGTGATATTGGCATCCGCGACGGCCACATTGCCGCTATCGGCAATTTATCGGCCGCCGCGCGCAAACGCACGATTGACGCCCATGGCAAAGTCGTCGCGCCAGGTTTCATCGACATGCTGGGCCAGTCGGAAACAACAATTCTTGTCGACCCGCGCCTGCCTTCGAAGATTTACCAGGGCATCACGACCGAAATCACCGGGGAAGGCGGATCGGCGGCGCCCGTGAACAGCACGATCGTGGCAGCGGATCGCCCTTCCTACGCGCACTACAAGGTCGATGTCGACTGGCAGACTTTCCGTCAATATTTTGCGCGGATCGAAAAGCAGGGCATGGGAATTAATCTGGCCAGCTACGTGGGAGCGACGCAGGTACGCCGCATGGTGCTTGGCGATGCCGATGTGCAGCCCACCGCGGAGCAACTCGAAAAAATGAAGGCGCTTGTGCGCGATGCCATGCGCGACGGGACAATGGGAGTTTCCACGTCACTGATGTATGCCCCAGCACCGTACGCGAAGACGGAAGAGCTGATCGCGCTCGCCGCAGAAGCCGCGAAGTTTGGCGGAATCTATGCGAGCCATATTCGTAACGAAGGGGACAGCGCGCTGGAATCCATTGACGAGGCGGTTCGCATCGGACGCGAGGCGCACATCCCAGTCGAGATCTGGCATTTCAAGATTGCCGGTAAGAAGAACTGGGGCCGCATGCCGGAACTGATTGCGCGAGTCAATCAGGCCCGAGCCGAAGGCATTGATGTTGAGGCCGACACCTATGCTTACACCGCATGGTTCAACACCATGTCGGCGTTCATTCCTCCCTGGGCGCATGACGGCGGTGACGCAAAGCTGATCGAGCGCTTGAAGGACCCTGCAACTCGCGTCCGTATTCGCAAAGACATGGAGACGCCTTCCAAGGATTGGGACAATGAATGGGACTCGATCAGCGGGCCGCAGGATGTGATGATCGGGGTGGTGCAGAATCCCGACCTGAAAAAATTCCAGGGTAAGCGCCTGTCCGAAGTTGCCGAGGCGATGCACAAAGACCCCATGGATGCCCTGTTTGACCTGCTCATCGAAGATAAGGCGTTCACCTCTTGCGCCGTTTTCGGCATGTCGGAGCCCGATGTCGTGCTTGCTTTGCAGCAGCCATGGGTCTCAGTGGACAACGATTCTTCCGGCGCTTCGCCCGACGGCGTTCTCGGCGAGGAGCATCCGCATCCTCGCGCGTATGGGACTTTTCCGCGGATCTTGCGCAAGTATGTTCGCGAAGAAAAGAAATTGACGCTGGAAGATGCAATCCGCAAATTCTCGGCGCTTCCCGCTCAACGCATGCGCCTCACCGATCGTGGCGTGCTCAAGCAGGGAATGTGGGCTGACGTGGTTGTCTTCGATTCCGAGACGGTGCGCGATGTGGCGACGTTCGATGATCCCAATCGTCTATCGCAAGGAATGGAGTTTGTGCTGGTCAACGGAGTTCCGGTGATCGAACAAGGAAAGATGACCGGCGCGTTGCCCGGGAAAGTTCTGCGGGGCGCAGGATATCAGCCGTAAGGAATATAGCCCCCACTCAGTGTGGCGCGGGCGCCTCGCCCGCGAAAAGCCGGCGGTCGATTCCGATGTCGATCGGACGAGCGGATGTTGGCCGTATCGATTCCGCCCATATTCTAGGGCTTGATTGGAGTTTTCCTGCCGATGTTGGTGCTGCTGATTTCCGTGTGACTTGCGACGACCAGATGTGGCTTGGCGAGCGTGCCGGTCAGGTTCCACGATTGTTCGTCGCCCCGTTTGAAGATGAAATCAAGCCCATCGTCGGCGGAAACCGTTCCGCTCACTTGATAGAGGCCGTCGCGCGATTCCAGCCTGCCGCCGGCAAGTTCCCAAATGCCGTTCTTGAAGTGGAGGTCTCCAGTAAAGCGACGTACGGGAAGCGGCGCAGCAGCACCCGGAATCTGAACGTGGGTGAGGCGGCCATCGCGCATCGTGAACTGCGCCTTGCCCGTCGAGTTGGCCAGCAAATCACCAAAGCTCTGTCCCGAAGTTTCAAGATCAAAGCTGCTATCTGCACTTCCGGCGACCCAGGGATCGTTCATCAAACCGGCGACTGCTGCGAGCGAAATATTCTGCAATACGCCGGTGCCCTGATACCGCAAAGGCGAAACCGAGGCATCGATCGTCCAGTTTCCTTGATGCGTGCCTTGCCATACCTGTGCATGCAGGGCGCTCAGAGTGATCTTGCCCCGGTCGAGCGCCAGTTGCGTTGCCACCTGCGTGGCCTGCAATTTTCTCAATTCCAGCCGTGCTACATGCAGGTTACCGTGCGCCTGAAGGGCGAGCCACGGTGAAGAGCCTTGCTGATCGCCTGAACTGAGAATGCGATACCAGGGGCGTTCGGTTGAAGGAGGCGTAAACCATGCGGCGAGGTCCGAGGCCGAGAGTTGATCGGCGCTGAGATCAAATTGAAATACGCACGCCGGGGCGCAATGCCGGGGTGCTGTAACCGAACCGCTCCAATGTGTAGTGCCGGTCTTCACCGAAAGCTTTTGCATCGACAAAAGGTCCGGCGCGAGCACAACGCTGGCGGAGGCAATTTCAATGGGAATGTTCAGAGCGCGTGTTTCGGCCCGCACATTTCGCAGTTGCACGGTTCCGAGCGCGTTCGGAGCGGCGAGTCCCTTCCAGTTGCCGGAGACGCTCACGTCTAACCTGGCATCGCCTTCTGCTGCCGGGCGCGCCGAAGGCAGGCCGAATGCGGTCTCCAGACGGAATAAGTTCTTCAGTTCGACGTCGCCGCGCAAGAAGAAACGATAACCGGTGGCCGATATCCAACCGCCAGCATTCATTGGTGCGGCCGAGCTTACCACCAGCGAACCCGGCCCGATCAGTAGATGAGCCTCGGCTGGTTCGGTGTCTTTGCCGTTGCCGACTGCGCTTGCATTCGTCGTCGTTCGCTTTGTGGAACGAGCACTTCGATTGTCAGATCTGCAACACCGCAGATCCTGCACCAAGGTCAAAGGGACGTCTCCCAACGCGACCGTGTCTTTCCCTACATTCGAAAGCAGTCGCACATCAACCGCCGCGCCTTTGCCCGTAAGCTGTGCTGGCTCACTTCCATTGCGGACGGCACGGAACTCGGCATTCAGCAAGCCGGTGGCTCGAAGATCGGCGGGCAATTGTTGCTTGGCTTCGTGAAACAATTCGAGCATCGAGGCGAGCGGAACTTTTTCCGCCGCGAACGTCAGCTCATAGGCCGGAGGCCACGTCATTGCTCCGGCGCTCCCCTGCAGGCGAAGTATGCCTTTGTTCACTGGCGATTCGCAGAGCAGATCGGCCAGTGATAAGGTCGTTGCGCTGTATCGGGCGTTGCAAGTGGCTGCGAGATTTACATTCCTGTTATCAGAAATGTCATAGCGCCGAAAACCGCCAATCGCTGCGCGGCTCTCAAGTGTTAACGCCTCCGGCGTTCCGGACAGATTCGCTGTAAAATCCACTCGTCCGCGCCATCCACGGTCTCTGCCTGTCAGCAAAGTTGTGATCTGCCCGAGTTGCCCTTTCTGCCACCCAACGGTGACTCGAAGTGGCGTCAGGTGGAGGTTCGCTGCTCGCTGCCAGGTGGCATTGATTTGCAGCAGACCCGTATCCGTGAGATTGAAATCCGTGCGCACCGGCTGAGCTTTCATGCGAGCGCCCCACGAGTTCTCCGAATCCTGCCACAAAGAGACGTCGGCTTCGGTGAGGGCGTAGGACTTCTTTTCTTGCCCGATTTTGAAATTGATGCGGGCATTGCTGGCTTCCAGATAAGGGAACGCCGGCCGGTGTTCCGACGGCGGTTTTTGGGTTGGAGCGGCGGGAATCTGCGCGTTGCGCTCGATCAGGCTTGCCAGATTCCAGCGGCCTTGATTATTGCGCACGATGTTGATGCTGGGCTCGGTTGCGCTCAAGGTCGCGATCTCAAGCCGCCCGCGCAGCAGCGAGTGCAGCCGGATGGCGGCAAAAACTTCCTGGGCACGAATCATCGGCTCCGCACTGAATGCAGGATCGTCATAGATGACCAGGCCATCGAGATCGAAGCCGGGTCGGGGCAGAACATGAAAATGCACATCATCGATTGCGACCCTGCGCCCAAGCGCGGACCCGATTGAGTTGGCGATCCGGTTACGAAATCGATATACACCGGGGCGAAAGAGAAACAGGATCAGCAGGAGAGCGACGATAGCGACCATCCCGCGTCTGGAGCGCAAGAACTTCACTTTACGATCCGGAGAGTGCGCGACCATCGCGTCTGGTCGAAGAAATGAATGATAATGTGCGCCACGAAACTTATGCGGTCGCCCCAACTCGTCATCTGGTACTGATCCGGAGGGGTTTCAAACGACCAATAGATGAACATCGGGTGTCCAATCACGTTGCGCTTCGGAATGAAGCCCCAGAAGCGGCTGTCATAGCTCACGTCCCGGTTGTCGCCCATGGCGAAATAACTGTCTGGAGGAACGACGAGATCCTGGCCCTGGATGTGCGAGGCTAAATCAATTTGCCAGTCCGGAGCGAGATTATCCACATTGGACGGTGCGACGGCTGGAAAATTGTCGGCGTAAGGCTTACGCGCCTCGAAGTAAGGATCATCCGGATTCCCGGTGTGCTGGGCGTAGGCCTCATCCAATTTTTCACCGTTGCGATAGACCACGGCGTCACGCATGTGGATACGGTCTCCGGGAATGCCGATGATCCGCTTCACAACAAACAGGCCTTGCTCGGATGGCGAAAGGAAAACGACGATGTCGCCGTGGCGAATATCGCGGTAGGGCAGCAGCGGCCCCAACCAGTGCGTGGGACGGGCAAACTGTTCCCGGTTCACAAATACATGGTCGCCGACCAACAGAGTTTTCTCCATCGAACTGGAGGGGATCTCGAAGGCCTGCAAGATAAACGTGATGATGAACAGACCAGTGACCAGCACACCGGCGATGGAAGCCAGGAATTCGACTGTTGACTCGTGCGGCTTTTCGTCCTCAATTACTTCTTTTTCTTTCCTCGGCACTTATGTGTTCCTTCTGGAATCCTTTTCCCGTCCGCTTTTTGCGAACGCAACGGATTTTACTTGGGGATTCGCAGCGTTCTGGACCAGCGCGTCAAATCGAAAAAATGGATGACCGTGTGCGCGATGGATCCGACGCGGTCGCCCATGCTCTGCTCGCCGGGATCCATCGGCGGCGTAATGAACGACCAATAAACGAACATGGGACGGCCGATTACGTTGACGCGCGGAAGAAAACCCCAGTACCGGCTGTCGTAACTCACATCGCGATTGTCGCCCATCGCGAAATAGCTGTCGGCGGGCACCACGAGGTCCTCTCCAACAATGTGGGAGTTCATCTCATCCCGCCATTTTTCGTTGCGCACCCCATATCGCATGGAAGGAGCAACAGCCGGGAAGTTGTCCCGGTAGGGCCGGTAGGGGTCGTAGTCAGCCGCTTGCGCCACGTGCTGAGCATAGGGCTCATCGAGCTTTTCCCCATTGCGGTAGACCACGCCGTCGCGCAGGTGAATACGGTCACCGGCTATGCCGATGACTCGCTTGACCAGAAAAAGCCCGGGCTGCTCCGGAGAAAGAAAAACCACGATGTCACCGCGGCGCAGGTCACGATAGGGCAGCAGGGGACCCACCCAATGTGTCGGCGGTGCAAATTGCTCGCGGTTTACCAGCAGATGATCTCCGATGAGCAGCGTCGTTTCCATCGAACCGGAAGGGATGGCAAACGTTTGAAAGACAAACGTCATGATGAACAGAACGGTGGCGAATAGTCCGGCGAGCGAGGCCAGGAATTCCACCGTTGTCTCGCGTGGTTTCTCGTCTTGCACGACTTCTTTCTCTTTATCTGACACGAACCTAGTCCGCCTCTTCGGAGCGCACTTTATCTTACGCAGTTTATCTTAGCGTACCAGCCTGAAGGTGCGTCCCCAGCGGGTCATCTGAAAGACATGCGTCAGAGCGTATGCGATGTGAAAAAGTCTATCACTGGGAGTTGGCGATCCCGACAGATCGCTGTCCGAACTGCCTGACGACCAGTAGATCAGCATTGGCCGCCCGATAATATTTTCGCGGGGCACAAATCCCCAGTAGCGGCTGTCTTTACTGTCGTCGCGATTATCGCCGAGCACAAAATATTGACCTTCCGGGATGATCAGTTGGTGGTCTTCCACAAGTTTCCGCATTTGCTTCCACCATTTCGCGTCCACTTCATAATCGGGAGCATCGGTACGCGGAAAGTCATCGCGGTAGGGATTGCGAACGTTGGAAATGAACTGCACGTTGTTTTCCTGCTGCGGAATCCCGTTTACGAAGACATGCTTGTTAATCAGCCGAACTCGATCTCCAGGGATGGCGACGACGCGCTTCACAAAGTCTTGCGCTGGATTGATGGGATAGTGGAAGACAACGACATCGCCGCGCCGTATGTTGCGGTAGGGCAGAAGACGATTCCACCGGGCGGCGCTGCCGTAGCAGAGTTTGTCGACCAGAACGTAGTCGCCGACCAGCAAGGTCTGCTCCATGGATTCGGACGGAATTGTGAATGCCTGCGCGAGAAAGGTCACCACGAAAACGGCAATCGCCACCGTGCCCGAGACCGACTGAATGGTCGCAGGCCAGTCGCCGGTCAAGATTTTCTCGCTCCACGTCATGACTTTGTTGGCTGTAATTATGGTGCGCTTTTCTCGGCGCGGATGCGCTCCGGAACGGGCATGGTGGAGAGATGCTCCAACATCTGCCGCGCCGCTTCCTGCTCGGCGCGTTTTTTTGTTGCGCCCTGGGCGCGCCCCACAAATTGCCCCGTTTCGGGCTCGGGCAGTCTGGCCTCGACGGTGAAGGTCTTCCGGTGCTCCGGTCCTTCTTCTTTCACGAGGACGTAAACCGGTTGCGCTCTGCCGCGAGCCTGCAGCGCCTCCTGCAAGGCGGACTTGAAATCCATTACCGGGAGGGCGCTGGTTTCCAGATTCATGTTTGCCAGCTCGGGCTCCACGATGGTGCGCACAATAAAGTCTCGCGCCACTTGCCATCCCCCATCCAGATACAAGGCCGCAAGAATCGCTTCCAATGCGTCGACCAGCAGGCTAGCTTTGGCGCGGCCGCCGCTCTTTTCCTCGCCGCGGCCGAGCCGCATATAACTGCCGATCTGTAGCTGTTCGGCCACGCGCAACAGATGCCGCTGTCCGACCAGATGAGCGCGCAGTTTGGAGAGCTGGCCCTCGTGGAATCCAGGGAAACGCTGAAAAAGTGTTTCGGTCGCGACCAGTCCGAGCACGGCATCGCCCAGGAATTCCAGCAACTCATTGTCGCCGCCGCTACTGCCGGACGCGCCAGACGCCTGGACTTCGCGCGCCTGCGAGCTATGAGTAAGAGCCTGCTCAATCAATTCCCGGCGCTGGAAGCTGTGTCCCAGGGTTTTTTCGAGTGCCGTGAGTTCACCTGACTTCATCAGAAAGCGCCGCCGTGCCTGGTAGGGTCGGTCCCCGGTCCCGTCAATTCTTGGGAGGCTGACTCTGGGGTGCAGCCGCAGTTCCGGCGAGCGCCTGCAAACGGTCACGCTCCCGGCGCGCGGACTGCCCAATCACGTTATCGTCCTTTGTCATGTCCACGGCCTTGTTTGCCACCTTGAGCGCGTCTGTATACAGCTTTTGCTGCGCGTCGTGGTCGTTTGTCACGGCCGTCGCCTGCTTATCAATCGAAAGCGCCAGGCGCAGCACGTCGGGCGCATAAGGGTGAGTGGGATCGGCGTCAATCGCCTTCTGGAAGTTGGCTTGCGCGGACACGAAATCGCTCTTGTTGTAATTGATTGCGCCCATCGTCGAGTAGGCCTGCGCCCGCATTCCAGACTTGAAAGCGTCCACCTTCTCCTGCGGAGTGCCGGGCGGGATGGGGAGATCCGTATCGACCGTCTGGAGGGCCTTCTGCGCCATCTTTACTCCCTCATCGTAGCGTTGATCCTTGTCGATGTCCGACTCGCGCGTTCTTTCTGCGATGACCTCAGCGACGACCGTCAGCGCATCCGGATCGTCGGGGTCGAAGCTCAGCACCTTCCGGCCCATGACCTCGGTCTTTTCGGCATTGTTCGCACTCTGGTAAAGATGCATCGCGTTCTTGCAGAGTACAGCGCGCAACTCGCTGTCCGGGTATTTGGCGGCAAAATCGTCAGCCGCTTTTTCCAGAGCAGCCGGATCGGTATTGGCGGCCGCTGCCTTGTAGGCGTCAAATTCCGGCTGTGTTTTGGCTTGGGGTGGACGTTTTGCTGCCGGTGCTGCGGCGGTTTGGCCCGCCGGCGCTGTTTGCGGCGCCGTCTTCGTGCCGGTCTGGGCCCCGGCCCAAATCGCAATGTTCAGTATCGCTAGAATAGCTGCCACTCGTTTCATGCTGTCTCCATAAACCGAAAGTTTCAAAGTTTCAGGGCTACAAAGTTTCTGCGAAACCAATTTGTGCGCGACCCATAACTTTATCACCACCAAATCGGAAACCTTGAAACTTTGAAACCTTTCTTTATTCCGGCTGTCTCGACACCGGGGGCTCATAGGGCTTGTCGAGCCCTCTTTCTGCCGCCAGTTTTGCTTCCGGAAGTGTCGTCCCGGCAGCTGTTAAGGCCGCGCGATATTCATTCAGCGCCGCGTCGCGGTTCTCATTCAAATCGAAGATGCGCCCGAGATAGATATGCGACCATGCAATCACTTTAGGTTCATGCGCAGCGGCGAGAGCCTGCTGAAAGTAATTGCGAGCGCCGTCCATGTCGCGATTCGCGGTGGCGACCTGGGCCAGGATGAACAACGCCCGCCCCGGATCCTCCTGCTTTTCGTTGAGCGCCTGCTGGGCCAGCTGTTGCGCTGTCTTCGCATCACCTGACGCAAGCTCTTTCTCCGCGTTCATGAGAAGATGCTCGTTTTTCGGGCGCCCCAGGTGCAGTAATTCCGGTGCCGCTTGGCTCGCATATTGGATCCGCGCTGCCCGCTTCGCTTCTTTGCCGACCTCAATCGAAGCCAGCATCGTGGGATAGGCGTTGCGCAGTCCCTGCGGATCAGTTTCAAACTTTGCCAGCGCGTCGTAGAAGTATCGCGTCAGCACATAACCTTCGCGATCGTCGTCTTCCAGGTTTTGCGCGTTTTCTTCTTCTTTCGCTTTGGGTGAATTGGTCCTTAGCTCAATGGCGCGTATCAGGCATTCGGTGACGAGCAGCGAAATGTTGCTTTTGAAGGCTTCGTCCATCGGAGCCCGCTGAATTGCATCCAGCAACGGCTCCAGCCGCTTGAACGAGCCACCGTTCTTGATTGCCAGCGGATCAAGAAGATAGTGCAGATAAGTGTGATGGATCTGCTGCATCTTGATCGTAGTGCCCGCGGTGGGTGAAAAGACGACGTAGTAATCCGAAGCGTAATTGCGGGCGTTGGTCTGTCCGGGCGCTCCCATCGCATCCAGATAGACGGTGAACTGGCGTCCCAGGTAGCCTGCCGATGGCATCTTCAGGTAGATCTCGGTGTCGAAGGTCATTTTCGCCAGGGGATCGTGATAGACCTCCATCAGTTCGGCGTAGCGCCGCTGGTGCTGTTTCCAGATGGTGTGCAAACCGATCTTCGTATAAAAGGCTTGCATCAGCGGAACCGTGTCCACCAGGCCCGCGGCGTCCGGAGGCAACTCGGCCTCCTTCAGTTTGAGCGTCAGTGGAAGGATATCCTCCATGTAGAGAGCCAGTGAGATGTACTGCGATAGGTTTCGCGCCGCGTCGCCGGGATCGTGGTGGCGATACCCCAGACACATCTTGTCCACCACTTCCTTCGCGCCGGAAGTGGTTTCGACCGCCTTAGCGACCTCCGACCGGATTTGCTCCCGCAAGGGATCGGAGAGATTCAGTTCCTGATCGTAGCCGCAGGCATTGATGGCGGTGAGAACTGTGAAAAGAGTCTCGCTTGTCTCCAGCGAAACCTGGGGTCGATTCTGCGCCATACCGGACGGCACGGTCAGGGAAAGAGCCAGACATAAAACGAACGACAGTCTAAAACGCTGTCCCAGGAAACTCCTCCTCAATTCAGGCGCAGAGGGTGAACTGAACGTAGTGTACGGAGTCGGTATCGGCGAGGTCAATCCGAGGTCAATCAAAGAGCAGCCTTGATGGCTTGAGTCCGGCTGGATGCCTCTGATTTCCTATCCCTTCACGCTGATCTTTGAGAACGAGATGACTGCCCGGCCTGCCGTTGGCACGCCCATCGAAAGTGCCGGGCGGAAGGTCGTGAAAATCAGCAGGTTCTTCAACTGCGGAAGCGCGGCCTTGGCATCGTCCGATTGCGAAAGAATGCGGTAGTCCTCGACGCGCCCGTTGGCATCCACATACGCTTCGATCACGACCGAATCTTCTCCCATGCTGCCGAGCGAGGTGCCGAATACCGATTGCTGCAGTTGCGGCGCAATGTAGAGCATCAGCGGAACGTCCGAACTGCTCGCCTGCAATTGTTGAGGCAGGGCAAAGAAGCCCAGTAGTAATCCGAATGTCAGCACAGCGCTCAATACGCCCGCAGTGGCAGGCACCATAAAGGCGTCGAGTGCATTGCGGAGCCTTACCATCGCGCCTTCGAAACGGCGCCGTCGCGCCTGCTTCGATTCACGCGAAATAGCCAGCCGCAACCGCAAGGGCAGATCGGCCGGAGCCTTCGTTTTCGCTCGATTCAGAGCAATGACCAACTGCAGGGTGCGCTGGATTTCCGCATACTCGCGTGCGCAACCTTCGCAGTCCTGCATATGTCTTTGGAGAGCGTGCATTTCCGCCCCACTCACATGACCGTCGAGATACGGAGAAAACAGTCTCTTGTACTCGGCGCACTTCATGGTGTCACCTCAACTTCTCGTCCACCTGTCGCACTCTGGGCGGCCTGCGGCTGGCAAGCAGGCGCGACCAGACCCAACTCCGGACCAACTTCCCGGACATATGCCGCCAATTTCTTGCGCAGAGCGTCGCGGCCCCGCGTAATGCGTGATTTCACCGTTCCGAGCGAGATCTGCAAAACCTCTGCGACCTCCTCGTAAGACATTTCTTCCAGATCCCGCAGGATGATCGCAGTCCGGTACGGCTCGGGCACATGCGTGAGCGCCTGTTCGACAGCCGCGCGCACCTCGCCGTGCGCAAATTGGTCGAAGGGTGATTCCCCGCGATCGACCAGATTCTCTTCCGACGGATACTGGCACTCGCCCGCATCTACAGGATCAATTGGCGTCTCCTGGGCTTTGTGCCGGAACCACCAGCGCCGCCGGTTGGACGCCTCGTGGAGCGCGATTCTGTAAATCCAGGTCTTCAGGCTGGACTGGCCGTGGAAATGGTTCATTCCGCGGAAGACTTTCAGAAAAACTTCCTGTGTTGTGTCGGCTGCGTCGGACGGATCATTCACGACGCGGTAAATGAGTCCGTAGATGGGCTGGTGGAATTCTCCGATGAGCCAAGCGTAGGCGTCCTCGGAACCGGCCTTCAGTTCGGCAATGACCGTCGATTCCTCGGCTCTGGCCCCGATCGCGCTTGCAAGATCGCCCATCGTCGTAGCTCCCGCCATGGTGGCGTTACCCACAATTATAGAGTTATCGCGACCCAAATGGCGGGAATCTTCTTCGGCTGAAACGAATCCTCAGGAATCCCGCTTAGTTACTTAGACCCCGGCGAAGCCGCGGGAGTTCCAGAACGTAAGTACCGTGTTTTGTTGGGACAAGGTCTAAACAATTCACGTTCTTGGAGCGCCGGTTACATCGTGGTCGCGCCGGCACCTTGCCGGCTGTCCCGAGGCCGCCCGCGTCCTCAGAGTTTGCTACCCACGAAACCGCTGCCTGGGTCGCCAGAAATTCACTGATTAGGCGACGGTTTTGACGCACCCGCAGGCGGATTCGCGGGCGCAGCTGGCTTCGTCGTCTTCTTTTTGGCTGCCGGCTTCTTCGGCGCGGGCTCCGTGTCATCAATGATGACTTTCTTCGGCGGAGGCGGCGGAGCGGCGCTCAGCGTCTTCACCTGCGCGCGCAAATGTGCGAGTTCATCCTCTTTAGAGCCTGCCAGGGTTTGTACCCGATCCGCCAATGCGCGCCGCGAATTCTCCAATCCCGTCATGTCGTTCCGCAGGTTCTGAAATTCATCCTTCGATCCGAAAGCCCCTGCGTTCTCGACCACCTGTCCGAAGTAGTCGTAGAGCAGAACGAGGTTGCG
>JBELAC010000120.1:0-13980 GCA_049509215.1 Terriglobales bacterium | reverse complement strand
TGCTCTCGACGCCGCTTCTTTCACGACCTGCACGGCCGGGAGTCCGCCCAGCTGCATATAAACGCCGTCATCGCGAGTCGGGATCGAACCCTCGACCACCAGCACGTATTTGCCTGCGTTGTCTTTGATCGCCTGCTGCAGCGCGGCTTCGGCCTGCGCGCCCGATGCGGCCATCAAGGTCTCGTGATAATCGAGAGAAATAATGTCGAGAATCAGGCTCGCGGCGTCGGGGGCCGACGTACGGAGCAGCGTCTCGGTGCACCCCGTGCAGTCTTGGAAGTGCAGCCATATCACCGACGGCCGGCGCGCCTTCCCGATCTTCGCGGCGACCTCAGCTACGGAACCAGCCTTGGTGAGCGCCATTCCCGCGGGAGCGGCGGCGATGATGACTGAGCACAGACGCAAAAAATCGCGGCGCGATACACCTGCTGCTTCCAGGTGGGATTGAATCGTGTTCTCTGGTTCGACAGAGCTCGCCATCGCGGACTCCTAGTTAAATTGGGTTGGGCTGAGACGGGCGCGCGGCCTAGATTCAGCTCATTACGCCACCGAAGAGAGCTTCGAGCAGCGCGATGGCATCATCGGCTACATCAGCCTCCCCGCAATATGAGAGAAATCACGGTTCAGCGTGTGTCGCAACCAAGAGCTCGGTGAGCTAGATCACATGAGAGCGTAGCTTTCTAACAAAAACTGTGCCGAGCGGGAAACTGTGACTGGGGGCGCGAAACGGCGGCCAAGAGACTCGGGATTGTTCGCATTGCCGCCCTCTCAGACTGTGTTTACCAAGGAGAATGGGGATGTGCGAGTGATCGCAAATTACTGCTGGATAACCTGTTTGAGTTCGGGCCGGACCTGCTCGTTTTGGATCTGCGAGGCATCCCATCCGCCGCCCAGGGCCTTCACCAGATAAACGGAAGTAACCATCTGCTGACCCAACAGTTGGGTCGCCAGCCGTTCGTTGCTCAAAAGGGTGGATTGCGCGGTGATGACATCCAGATACGTTGTGACTCCGCCGACATAGCGATTATTGGCAAGATCCAGAGCACGACGCGACGCCTCGACTGCCGTCTGCTGAGTCTTCGCCGCTTGGTCAAGGAACTCCAAGCCTGAAAGACCGTCCTCTACCTGCTGAAACGCCTCCAATACCGATTCCCGGTAGTTGGCCACTGATTCGTCATAGGCCGACCGCTTAACCGCCAGATTGGCGCGATTCTGGCCGCCATTGAAGATCGGTTGCAGCAGATCGCCACCGAGCGCCCAGAACAGACTCGGAGCATTCGTCAGGGTTGCCATGTCGCGGCTCTGCCAGCCGCCGCTCCCACTCAACGTAATATGCGGGTAAAAGGCAGCCTTTGCGATCCCGACTTGTGCATTCTGGTAAGCCATCCGGCGTTCGCTGGTGGCTACATCAGGCCGGCGCTCCAGAATCTCCGATGGAATCCCCGTCGGGACAGGCGGAGGAGTGATATTAAACTGGGCCTCGGCAATACTGAAAGTGGACGCCGGGTTCCCGGTCAGCACGGCGATCGCGTGCTCATATTGTGCGCGCTGCTGTAGAACAAGTTGGAGCTGCGTTGCGGTCGAATCGAGCAAGGCCTCCTGCTGAGCCACTTCCAGCCCGTTCGCCACACCGCCTTCATGGCGGTGGTTGACCAGATCCAAACCCTTCTGCTGGATCTCCACCGATTGCCGAACCACTCCCGCTTCGCGATCCAGTTCGCGCAAGTTGAAGTAGTCGGCCGCGAGCTCTGCGGTCAGCACGAGCCGCACGTTCGCGAGATCGGCAGCGCTCCCCTGCAGCGAAGCATTGGCCGCCTCAAGACCGCGGCGCACGCTGCCGAACAAATCGGCCTCGTAGCTGATAGAAAACGGAACGGTAAAAACATTCTGGCTCACGGGCGTAAGCGGGACTGTCGAACCGGAAAGCGGGCGGTTGCCGGCGAGCCTTTGCCGCTGTCCATTGGGATCCGCGCTCAGATTAGGGAAATACGCCGCGGACGCGATCCGCGCTGACGACCGCGCTTGCGCAAGCCGATCCTGAGCCGCCGCCAGCGACTGGTTGGCTCGCACCAACTCCTGCTCCAAACGGTCGAGTTCCACGTCATGATAAAGCTGCCACCACTCACCCTTTGGAAGTGCATCCTTTGGCGCGGCCGCCTGCCACGGACCCACGCCCTTCCAAGTGTCAGGGACCGCCGCGGCGGGACGCTTATAGTTCGGGCCAACGGCACAACCGCTCAAGAACGCAGCGGCAAGCAAGACCCCGGCGACAGCCAGCCGATCAATGACGCGCAGCCTCACGAATGACTGCCCCCCTGACTTGGTGGAGCCTGATTCTGCGGAGATTGGCTCGGATGGGCAACGCGAACCTGCTGCCCAGCCTCGAGCGAATCGGACGGATTAATAATGATCCAATCGCTCGCGTCGACGCCCCCGAGAATTTCGATGGTGTTGCCGAAATCCCGCCCGATGACAATCGAACGCAGTTGCACTTTGTCGTCGTTTCCAACCACTGCGGCCTGAGCTCCCTCGGCGCGAAACAACATGGCATTCGTCGGAATCGTGATTCTTGGCACCGAATTCCCGACCGCAAAATGCACCTGCCCGAACGAACCCGGCAAAAGTCTGCCGTCTTTGTTCGGCACATCCACTTCCGTATTCAGCGTGCGCGTCGCCATATCGATGGCATCGGCGGTTCGCACAACCGTCCCCGTGAATTTCTGTCCCGGAAACTCCTGCAGCGTGACGGCCGCCTTCACTCCAACCTTCATGGACGGTGCATATGCCTGCGGAACACTCACGTAAACACGAAGAGGATCGACTCGGGCAATATCGAATAGCTCTTTTCCGGCCGCCTGCGCGCCCGAGTTGATCAACGCTCCCGGGTCGACGGTTCGCCTGGTTAGTACCCCAGAAAATGGAGCGTACACATTCTTGAACGACTCCAGTTGTTCCAACCGGCGTACATTCGCATCCGCGGCTTCCAGGTTCGCCTGCGCCTGCGTATAGCTGCTTGCTTGCTGGTCGGCTTCCTGTTGTGAAACCGAATCGGTCTTGCGGAGATTCGCCCACCGATCGGCCGAAATCTTCGCCATTCCCAGTGCCGCCTTGATCTGCTCACGGCTGGCCCGCGCCTGCGATAGCTCCTGATCCACTTCCGGCGCATCGATTGAGGCCAGCAGCTCACCTTTTTCTACCTTGCTTCCAATGTCTTTGTACCAGCGCAAGAGATAGCCGTTGGTGCGCGCGAAAATTGGCGACTCTTCAAATGCCTGCAAATTTGCCGGCAGAACCAGTTCATCGTTCCCGGGCTCCGTGGTCGGCTGCACGACAGCAACCGTCGGAATTGCCGCAGCGTCCGTCTCCTTTGCGAGCGCATCCGTTTCACCTTTCCTCGTCAGGAAAGTGACCGCTCCCGCCGTCAGCAGGATAAGTAGGATGGCACCCACCAAAATCTTGACACGTCCCGTCGGCGCAGGCGGGAGGTCCGGCGGGCGCTCAATCTGCGCGTGCACGGGATGATGCGTCTCACCTTGCTCCGTCGTATACGTCGGTTGTTTTACGGACATAATGACTCTCCCAAGCAATCTCTATTTCTCTTGCGACTGTAAACGTGCCTGGCGGCGCCCATGAATAATCGCGAATACACTGGGCACAAAAAACAAGGTCGCGACCGTTGCGAACAGTAACCCGCCGATCACTGCGCGGCCCAGAGGCGCGTTCTGTTCGCCGCCTTCGCCGAAGCCCAGCGCCATCGGCACCATGCCAATGATCATTGCCAACGCCGTCATGATCACAGGTCGCATGCGGGTGTAGCCCGCCTCAATGGCCGCCTGCAAGGCGGGCACGCCCATGTCCATACGATCGCGGGCAAATGAAACCATCAGAATCGAGTTCGCGGTCGCGACCCCCATGCACATCACGGCTCCCGTCAGCGACGGCACGCTCAGCGTCGTACGAGTCACCAGCAAGATCCAGCAAATCCCGGCTAAGGCTCCCGGCAGGGCCGTAATGATGATGAACGGATCCAGCCATGACTGAAAATTCACCACAATAAGAAGATAGACGAGCATGATGGCTCCAAGTAAGCCGAATCCCAGGCCGAGAAATGAAGACCTCATCGTCTGTACTTGACCTCGAACGATCAGTTGCGTACCGCGAGGTAGATGATCCTGAAACGGCTTGAGCGTCTTCATAATGTCCGACGCAACGCCACCCAAATCGCGCCCTTGTGTACTGGCGTATACGTCGATTACTGGTTGAACGCTATAGTGGTTCACCACCGCCGGACGCGTTGTCGGCTTCACAAGTGCCAGATTGCTCAGTACTTGTGCGCCTTGGGGATTTCCGTTTGTCACCGGCGTGTTCATTAAATCCTGCAGCGAGGTCATTCGATATTGCGGCGATTGCACGGCGATCGGATATGTCACGCCGTTTTTCGGATTCAGCCAGAAATTTGGCGCCGTCTGAAAGCTTCCGCTCAAACTGATCAGGACGCTTTGTGCCACATTCTGCGCCGTCAATCCGACCTGGTTCACGCGCGTGCGGTCCATGTCCACAAAAAGCGTAGGCAGGCTCATCATTTGTTGCACATGGACATCCGCCGTGCCCGGAATCAGACGCAGCCGGTTTGCAATCTTCTGCCCGATGTCGTAATTGGTGCGGATGTCGGCGCCGACGATCTGGATGTCGATCGGAGCCGGCAAACCAAAGTTCAAAATCTGCGAAACGATGTCGGCAGGCTGAAAGAAGAACTCAACCCCCGGAAACTGCGCTGGAAGCACTCGCCGCAGCCGTCGAATATACTGCGCCGTGGGATGATGATGTTCCGGGTTCAGAGCGATCAGAACTTCCGCATCGCTCGTGCCAATCACGCCCGAACTGCTATAGGAAAGGTTGATACTCGAATACGGCAGACCGATATTGTCGAGCACGGTCTGCAGCTCTTCCTTCGGAATCTCGCTGCGTAGCGTCCGCTCCACTTCATCGCACAGCTTCGCCGTTTCTTCCACGCGCAGACCAGGCCGGGCGCGAAAATGCAGCCGAATCAGGCCCGCATCCACCTGCGGGAAAAAGTCTTGCCCGAGGAAAAATACCAGCCCCATCGATAACACGCAGAAAATCACAAAGCAGATCGAGAACAAACGGCGATTTTCGAGCGTTGTTTCGAGCAGTTGCTGGTATCCGGCGCGAAACTTTTCAAAGCCGCGTTCGAACCTGCGTTGAAATTTGCCCAGATAACTTTTCGGTTCGGCTGCGCGATGTTCATGGCCGCGCATGATGTACATGACCATCGTCGGAATCAGCGTTCGCGACAGGAGGTACGACGCCAGCATGGCAAAGGACACCGCCTCCGCCATCGGAACAAATAGAAATCGCGCGACGCCAGTCAGGAAAAACATCGGCACAAAAACAATGCAAATGCAGAGCGTCGAAACAAACGCAGGAACGGCAATTTGCGATGCGCCGTCGAGAATCGCCTGCTTCATCTCCTTGCCCATGGCAAGGTTGCGCTCGATGTTCTCGATTTCTACCGTCGCATCGTCCACCAATATGCCGACGGCAAGCGCCAACCCTCCGAGCGTCATGATGTTGATCGTCTCGCCCAGCGCGCTCAGCAGAATCACCGAGACAAAGATCGAAAGCGGAATCGAGACCGCGATAATGACCGTCGGCCGCCAATCACCCAGGAAAAGCAGAATCATCGCCGCCGTCAGACAAGCGGCTATCAGGCCTTCGCGGATGACCCCCTGTATCGAGGCGCGCACGAACAGCGATTGATCGAACAGAGCCTTGATCGTAAGTTCGGGCGGCAGCGATTGCGCCGCTTTCGGCACCATCGCTTTGATCGCATCGACCACGGTGAGGGTCGATGCCCCCCCTAGTTTGTACATCGACATGAGCACGCCGCGTACCCCGTCCTGGCGCACGATGTTCGTTTGCACGGCAAACCCGTCTCGCACATGGGCCACGTCGCGCAGATAAAGCGTGGACGAATTCGTCGTTTTCACTGGCAGATTGTTCAATTCCGCGACGGTCTGCGGGCTGCCGTTCATCTCCACGTTGTACTCGGTTGACCCGATTTTGGTCGTGCCTGCGGGCAGAATCAGGTTCTGTGCTGCCACCGCGTTGACGATGTCCGCCGGAGACAATCCATAGGTCTGGAGTTTCACGGGATCGAGGTCGACTTGGACTTGCCGCGGCTTGCCCCCATACGGATAAGGCGTCCCAACTCCCTGCACTGTGACCAATTGCGTACGCAGAAAATTATTGCCCAGGTCAAATAACTGCTGTTCAGGGAGCGTCTTGCTGCTAAGACCCAGCTGCACAATCGGCGTTGTCGATGCCGTATAAGTAATGACCAATGGCGGAGTCGTACCCGGAGGCAGCCCGCGCAATACCGTCTGACACATCGCGGTCACTTGCGTCATGGCCATCGATAGATTGACACCCGGCCGGAAAAAGATCTTAGTCACGGCTTTTCCCGGCACCGCAACCGATTCCTGATGCTCGATGTCGTTGACGGTCACCGTAAATCCGCGTTCGGAATTGCTAACGATCCGATCCGCCATCTCACTTGGCGACATCCCGTCATAGCTCCACACCACACTGATGACCGGAATATTAATGTCGGGGAAAATGTCGACCGGGGTGCGCAGGACGGTGATGGGTGTCAGAATAATGATGAGCAAAGCCATCACGACGAACGTATAGGGGCGGCGGAGCGCTAATGCGACTATCCACATAAGACTTGCGACTTGTACGCGAAAACCATCGTGCGGAAACGAGAATCGCTACTGTTGCGCGGTCCCACGGTCCGTCAGGAAACTTCTTAGAATAGATTCAAAACAGTACGTTTCGGATTTAAATTATAATAGACTTTCTTTATGGCGCAAAACCATACTCCGGCAACGGCAGTACACAACGGTAGCAATGGGAAACGGCCGCCGGGACGCCCCCGCAGTGAGCAATCGCGGCAAGCCATTTTGCGCAGTACCCTGAAACTCCTCCGGCAAATCGGCGGATTCGCCGAACTCAGTATTGAAGCGGTCGCGGCCGATGCCAATGTCAGTAAAGCCACGGTTTATCGCTGGTGGCCCACCAAGGCCGCGCTCGTCGTCGACGCCTTCTCCGAAAGCGCCGACCAGGAACTTCGGTTCCCTGACACCGGGTCCCTGCACAACGACATTCGCCTCCAGATGCGCCGCCTGATTCATATATTCCGCTCTCCACGCGGCAAGGTCGTCGCCGCTCTGCTTGCGGGCGGGCAGTCGGATGCGGAGTTGATGGAGGCCTTCCGTGAACGATTCTTGTGGCCGCGGCGCAGGCGAGCCTACAAAACTCTGCAGCGCGGCATCGACCGTGGCGAACTTCCTCGCGACAGCGACCTTGACCTGATTCTCGACTCGCTCTACGGCCCGATCTATATGCGCTTTCTCATTCGCCACACCGAACTTCGCGAAGACTTCGCGGATGAAATCTGCGGACTCATCCTGAAAAGCTGCACGAACGGCGCAGCACGGCCCCAGTAACAATAAACAAGGCGCTCCAAACGTGCGGATCGAGCAAGCAAAAACCTCCTGGCGGCGACGAAGCGCCGCCAGGAGGCTTATTTCTCGATTGACCGACGAGCTTACTTGCTCACATGTCTCGGAGAAGCCTTCCCTAACACAGCCAATAGCCGCGCCGCCGACGGCGGCGCTTTCACCTTACCCTCCCGCACAATGTCTCTCGCGGTAAGTTCTTTGCCGTACAGCGCCTTGTTGCCTCCGTCGTCGGATCTCATCGTCGAACCTTCCAGGGATACGCCTGCAAACAGTCCCTGGGCTCGCGAATAGGACAGGATTTCCGCCTTCATCACAATGTCAGTCTCCGCCGATGTATCCCGGCCCACGGGCCCGGCCGCTGCCGACGCATCCGCTCCCAGCTTTACCTTGCTCGACAGCACCGATTTTGCTCCTGACTCGTTCATGATCAGCAGCACGAAGTCCGTTGCCTGCGCACCAATCTGGAAACCGAAGCTTCCGCCCTCCAGGGCGAACATGGCGGGAGCGCCCCACGACCCTGAAAAGTCATGTCCTCGGCGGCACGTGATTAAACCGCGGCCATAGCTTCCACCCACAATGAACGCCGCTTTCTTCACGGATGGATAAATGATGATGCAATCCGCTTTGTTCAGCAGATCCTTTGGAATACTGTCGGGCATGCCAAGAATCTCCTTCATCACGTTGGCCGAGGCCTTGATTCTGTCGTCTTCCTTCATTTCTTTGTCTTCTGCGAAAACCGGCATCACACATGCCAGCAGGACGGCTGCCAGGAGAACCTTACTTTTCATAACTCCTCCTTCTAGAAGCGAGACACTACCATGCAATTCGTGACCTTGGCAAACGCGTGCGTGCTTCGAGTGCTCAGTTTGGAGAAACCTTTTGACCACGGAGCACCAGAGGCTCACGGAAGGCCTTTCCGCTTATTGCAATGCATGATTCCGGCTTTCTTATTCAACAATGAGTGATTGACCGTGCTTTACTCATGCTTCACTTCTGGCTCATTTTCTACAAGGTCCTCTCTATTGCCTTCCGTTCCCCACGCGATTACTATCTTTCCAATTCATTTCTGCCTTCAAAGTCTTCTCGTCATCAAAGTCGCAAGTCAGACTTTTGCTATCAAGGAGGATGTATGGCCACGACGCTAGCTCCCACGACAATTGATCCACGCGTTAGTGAATTCCTGGAGAAACCGCGCAAGATGCTGATTGATGGCAAATGGCTCGATGCTGTCTCTGGCAAGACTTTCCCAACTTACAATCCGGCGACTGGCGAAGTTCTCGCGCAGGTTGCGGAGGGTGATAAGGCTGACATTGACGCGGCCGTGAAAGCCGCTCGCAAGGCCTTTGACAGCGGACCGTGGTCGCGGCTGACTGCTTCGGAGCGCGGGAAGCTGGTCTGGAAACTTGCCGACCTGCTCGAACAGCACCTTGAAGAATTCGCCACGCTTGAGACCCTCGACAACGGAAAACCGTTGACTGTTGCGCGCGCAGCGGACGTTCCACTCGCGGTCGATATGTTCCGCTACATGGCTGGTTGGGCGACCAAGCTGGAAGGCACGACGATTCCCCTTTCCGTGCCTTACACTCCGGGCGCGCAATACCACGCTTACACGTTGCGCGAACCGGTCGGAGTTGTCGGGCAGATCATTCCGTGGAATTTCCCGCTGCTGATGGCTGCGTGGAAACTGGCTCCTGCGCTTGCTTCCGGCTGCACGGTTGTACTGAAACCGGCAGAGCAAACTCCGCTCTCCGCGCTCCGTTTGGGCGAGTTGATCGCCGAAGCTGGATTTCCCGATGGAGTTGTCAACGTCGTTCCCGGATATGGCGAAACCGCTGGCGCTGCTCTGGCTGCACACGATCAAGTCGATAAAGTTGCCTTCACCGGCTCGACCGAGGTCGGCAAGCTGATCGTCCATGCTGCCACTGGCAACCTGAAGAAAGTGTCTCTCGAACTCGGCGGCAAATCGCCCAACGTCGTATTCCAGGATTCCGATCTGGATATGGCGATCGCCGGTTCCGCGAGCGCGATCTTCTTCAATCACGGCCAATGCTGCTGTGCCGGTTCGCGCCTTTACGTCGAACGACCGGTGTTTGACCGCGTGGTCGAAGGCGTTTCGGCGAAAGCAAAGAAGATCAAAGTTGGATCGGGGATGGAACCGGGCACGCACATGGGACCGCTCGTTTCCGAAGAGCAATTGCAACGCGTCTGCAATTATCTCGAGATCGGCATGAAGGAAGGCGCGACCGCAACGGCCGGCGGAAACAAACTTGGCGAAAAAGGATATTTTGTCGAGCCCACGGTTCTGGTGAACACCAAAGAGAACATGCGCGTGGTGCAGGAAGAAATTTTCGGGCCTGTTGTCACCGCCATTCCCTTTGACAATCCTGAAGAACTCATCCCGCGCGCGAACAACAGCATGTATGGCCTGGCTGCTGGCATCTGGACGAAGGATATTTCAAAAGCACATCGTCTGGCTGGCGCGCTGCGCGCCGGAACTGTCTGGATCAACTGCTACAACATTTTTGACGCCGCGCTTCCCTTCGGAGGTTACAAACAGTCCGGCTGGGGGCGCGAAATGGGCAAAGATGTGCTCGAACTCTACACCCAGACCAAAGCAGTCTGCACGCGACTGTAAGGCCGAGGATGAAGAGCAGAACAAAATTGTGAACCATCGCCGAATCTGTTAGCGGCGGATTGCTCAGTTCAGATGTGATTTTCCGGAGCGCAACCCCTGGGCAGCGCTCCCTTGGATTGTTCCGGGCGGAATCGGAATCTTCGGTTCCGCATTTCCCCGTCGGGAGAAAAACTGTGAAGGGAAAGAAGGCTGCCGCAATCGCAGTGAAGAGTCTCGCACTGGTTGTTTTGCTGTGCACCGCGTGGCACGCAACCGCGCAGGATGTCAAAACACCGTATCCGAGCATGGCTCCGGTTGAGCAATACCTGATAGAGGACAAGGGTTCGGAGATCGCGCTGGCGCGGAGTGCGGCGCCCGAATCCATCTCGCGCGATGCCGAAGTCCTGGTTCTTGGACGTCACGGTTACGAAACTGCGGTGCAAGGGAGGAACGGTTTCGTGTGCATGGTTTTACGCTCGTGGACTGCGCCACTCGATGACCCGAATTTCTGGAATCCGAAACTGCGCGGCCCGGTTTGCATGAATGCGGCCGCAACCCGCTCCTACCTTCCGCGCGTCACCAGGAAAACGGACCTGGTACTGGCTGGACGCACGAAAGCTCAGATGGTTGAGGCCGTCAAAGCTGCAATCGAGAAAAAGGAATTGCCGGCGATGGAACCCGATGCTATGAGTTACATGCTGTCAAAGCAGGGCTATTTAGGCGATGTAGGACACTGGCATCCGCACCTCATGTTTTTCGTTTCGCAGACCGACCCGGCGGCGTGGGGAGCGGACCTGCCGGGCTCTCCCATCTTAGCGGTCAACGACCCATGGGAGCGGCTGATTACGTTCCTGATTCCGGTGCGCAAGTGGTCGGATGGGAGTGCTGATCAGTAGAGGGCGCTGAAAAATTCTTTTGGCGCCCTAACAACTCGATGATGTGGCATTTTTCGTGAGTGCAGAACCCCGTGGCCGGATCGATGCGCTTAACGAGACAAGGTGAAGAGCCGGCCTTCAGGCGGGCGCCGCCCGCAGATTAAAAAAGAGGCTTCAGCCCCGGTGTTCGTCCGTCAATCGGAGGATGACATGAAGCAACTTGGCCTGCAATGCTCGCGCTTCTGATTACTCATACCGCAGCGCCTCGGCGGGCAAGATTCGCGCGGCGGACCAGGATGGGTAGATGGTCGCTATGAATGAAATTCCGATTGAGACTAGCGCGGTAATCAGGCCATCCATCGGGCGCGGGACGAAGGGGACGTAATCGATCGAATAGACTTCGGGCGAAAGAGAAATGAAATGGTAGTGTCCCCCGGCCCATGAGATCGCGTAGCCGAGGACGAGGCCGATGGCGGTTCCGATCACTCCGATGAGCACGCCTTGCGCGATGAAGACGCGGCGAATCTGGCGGCGCTTTGTTCCCAACGACATCAGCACGGCGATGTCTTTTGTCTTCTCCATGACCATCATGGTCAGCGAAATGAGGATATTGAGGGCCGCTACGAAGACGATCAGGCCGATCGTGATGTAGGTGACCACGCGCTCCAAGCGCAGGGCGCGAAACAGAGCCTTGTTCTGGTCCATCCAGTTGGTGGTCATGAAGCCGTGGCTTCCCGAGGCAAGATCGGCGGCCTGTTCCAGTTCTTGCCCGACTTCTCCGGCGCGATAAATGTCGTCGAGCTTGAATTGGATCACCGAGATCACGTCGCCCAATCCGAACAAGCTTTGCGCGTCAGCGAGACGGATGAAAGCCCAGGAGGAGTCGTAGTCGTAGAAGCCGGAATTGAAAATTCCGACGACACGGAAGCGAATGTACTTCGGCACCATGCCGAAGGGAGTCAGCTCGCCTTGCGGAGACGTGACCAATAGGACCGAGCCCACCGTGGCGCCGATCTCTTCGGCGAGGTCTTTTCCGAGAACAATGGGAGGCATGGCCGCGACGCGCTGCTGGACTCCGGCGAGATCGTCCGGAGAATTCGTTTGCGGGGACTTTGACGCGGAGGTTTGCTCATCCAATTCAGCCGACGAACCCATCGTGACAGACTGCAGCAGGTCGCCGACTTTCCGCTCATAGCGCGGCAGCATCCCCTTCAGCACAGCGCCGCGAGCCCGCGGGCCGCGGGAGATCAAAACCTGCTCATAGATGGCGGGAGCGGCGGCGACCACATGCGGCTCGTGTTCGAGTTTTTCGAGCAGCGGACGCCAGTCTTTGATGCCGTCGCTTTCCATGCGCAGCAAACTGACGTGGGCGGTCGAGCCGAGGAGGCGTGCCTGCAAGTCCTGGCGGAAGCCGTTGTTGATGGCGAGCGCGACGATCAGCGAGGCTACACCGGCGGCGACTCCAGCGATGGAGATGCCGGTGATGACGCCGATGAAAGCCTGGCGTCGTTTCGCCCGGAGATAGCGGGTTGCGATGAAGAGTTCGAAGCGCATGGGAAAACAGCAGTTAGCCGTCAGCTCTCAGCCATCAGTCCTCGGTTCTCAGCAAATCGGATTATAGCTGGCGGCTGGCAGACATCCGTGGGAAGACTGCTGGCACAGCACTGCGATAGGCGCGATATTCCTCTCCGAATCTCTTCTCCAGCTCTGTGTCTTCGGCGCCGATCATCGCTGCTCCCGTCGCGATTGCGAATGCTGTCAGCGCCCAGCACACGGCGAGGCCAGTGCCGATGCTCAAGCCGAGCATTTCGCAGAGGTATGCCAGGTAGACGGGGTGGCGGACGCGCGACCGGATGCCTGTGGTGATCAGGCGCTGATCGCGATTCGCCCGATGAAGTTCGGGGACGCCGCCTAGTTGTTTCGCGCTGAAATGCTTTAAGGCTTGTGAATGGATAGAGAGGCCGGTTGTGAACAAGACGAGCCCAGCGATCCAGGACCAGTTTGCGTGGTAGACGAGCGCGACTCGCCAAGGGCGGGTGCAGAGAGCAAATGCCGCCCACATGGCCATCCACGCTGGCAGCAAGACGAAATACGGCGAGCGGCGCTGCTCGCGCCAGCGGTCGGCGAAGGGATGAATCATCAGCCAGAAGGCGGGGACGGTGGAATAGGCTACGCAGGCGAGCCATCCGAGGAGTTGAAAGTAATGCATGGGCTGAGGGAATAGTAACAGCGCGCAGGAGTCGTGGAATCCCACGTCTCGAAAGGCGCGAGACCCTTCGGCTACGCTCAGGGCAGGCTGTGGGACACCCCTTTAGACGGCTGACTCCTGATATCCTTCTCCCGCATGTCCCCGATTCTGACTAGTGTGCTGCTGGGCCTTACTGCGGCCGCCGCCAATGTTTTTGGCGGCGCGATCATCGTTCAGAAGCATTGGGAGCGGTCTTATTTGCGCTATTTTGTGGCGCTCGGCGCGGGGTTCATGCTGGCCGCGGCGCTGGTGGAAATGGTGCCGGAGAGCATTCAGCTGCGCGGGCCACAGGCTGGGTTTCTGATTCTGCTCGGCTACCTGCTGGTGCATTTTTTCGAGCACACGGTCACACCGCATTTTCATTTTGGAGAGGAAACGCACGCCGAGCAGTTTGTCCACACGCACAAGGGGTATTCGGTGCTGATGGGGCTGCTGATTCACACGTTCTTTGACGGGATCGCGATTGCTTCGGGGTTTATTGTTTCGAACTGGTTGGGATGGATCATCTTCGTTGCAGTCTTTCTGCATAAAATTCCGGAGGGCTTCACGATCGCCTCGGTCATGCTGGCGAGCGGGCGCAGCCGCGGATTCGCGTGGGGAACGTCGGTCATGCTGGGAGCAGCGACGGTTGCCGGCGTGATGACGATGGCGATTTTTCACCGCGAAGTTGCGTTTGGATTGCCGCTCTCGGCAGGT
>JBELAC010000012.1:0-40813 GCA_049509215.1 Terriglobales bacterium | reverse complement strand
CTCTTCCCATGTTGCCATGCGATCAACTCGTTTAAGTCATAGCGAAACGGGCCATACGAGCAGAACCGCTTCTCGTCGAACAACCTTTTGACGCCACATTCCAGACAAACCTGGTAGGAGTGATCCTGCATGCGAACTGGCCAGCTCATGTGCCGGTGCCAGCATCCGCGAAGGGCTACGAGAGCGATGCCCGCCAGGCTCGTGACGGCGACCCCAAACGGCCAAAACCAGTTCAATCTGCTGCTGTTTTTCCCGGATTTTTTCTCTTCCACCACGTCGGCCATCACAACTCCCATTTACTTTCAGACTAGGACGATTCGCCGGACATAGCAAATCTGAAAGGTCGTAGCGGGCTTTTCAACGAAGAAGGAGGGCTCGCGACCGACATCCGCCGGCGGGTTTTATGCGCAATGGTACGTGTACCAACGGCCATTGCGATCCTAGCCTAACGACCATTAACCTTGAATCTGGAGCGGAATTGCCGCGGTGGCGAAGGAGTGTTTCATTTCACCGCCCTGGGCAAAACCGCCAGAGAATTCCCGGGGAACCAAGACCGGCAACGAGTATTGCGACAAGCTGCGAATACGATAAACACTGGCTTTTTCTTGACTGCGTCCCGATGAGTGCGACTCCAACCCGAGTTGGCGGCAATGCGCCGACGGCGATGCCGCCTTCGGCTCTTCTGGAGTGCAACCGTGTGCTCGAATCAGTCGAACGCCACGAAAGTTTGCGTTCGCTGCTGGCTTTTTCGGATCTCCATCAGCAAATTCGAGAGCAGCGTCCGGCGACAAGCCCAGCTGGAGACTGGGATTTGTTTCAGGCCGAGCACGTGGTTCGGGACGAGGTACTGCAGCTGATTTGCGATCGCGCGCTGGCGCTGACCAACGCTGACGCGGTGGTAGTGGCTCTGGCGGAAGGTTCGGAAATGGTGTGCCGGGCAACTGCCGGTCCAATGCCGGTTCCGCGTGGCATTCGGCTGTGCGCCCAGTCGGACTTTCTGCGCGAATGCCTGCAATCGGGAAAAGCTCTTCGTTGCGACGATTCGCAAACCGACCCACGCGTCGAAGTGGACTTTCTGCAGCAGCTCACCGCACGCGCCAGCGTACTCGTTCCACTGCATGGACGCGCGGGCCGGCTGGGTGTGCTGCAAGCCTTTTCCAAGGCTCCATGGTCCTTCACCGACGAGGACGTCAGGTGCCTTGATCTTCTGGCTGAGCTGGTTCTGGCGGCGCTGCGGCCCGAAGACCAGGATCGGCGTTTCCAATGGCTCTCGAAGATCGCGGACGAGGTTCTAAAAGCGAAACCGAAGGCTATTCCGCCTGCGATCGCTGGCACCGTCGTGGTCACGGCAAAGCCGGTGGAACAAACCACAGCATCCGAGCAGAAGCCAGTCTCGGAGATCGCCCAACTGACGCAACCGATTTTGATTCCTGTGGCAGCGAGCGAATTCCCAGAGGTTGGAGCCGCGGGATCGGAAGTCATCGAAGCAGAGCGATCGGCGGATAAGCCACTCGAAGCTCCTGAAATGCCTGAAGACGCCGATGAGGATGAAGAACTACTCCTCACGCCTTCACTGACCGAGGTTAGCGCCCGCACAATAGGCGCGTCGATGCCCCAGGTTCGCACCCGCCGTTTGGGGGCTAACCTGGGAGCAGCTTCCCTGGTGTCTCGTCCCGGACTCGCGGTCGTGCTCGGGCTCGTCGTGGTCGCGTCTTTGTTCTCAGCGGGAGTGTGGTGGGGCATGCAGGTTCACGGCAAGGCTCCCTTCGCCAAGGTCGCAACGAGAATTCCAGAAAATACGGCGGCAACCGCGGCCACAGCAATTTCCGGTAAAGCGATTGGCGACGCACAAAATATGGGCGCCGCTGTACCAATGAACACTGCGTCAGCGGCATCCGACAATCTGATGGATCCCGCGCAGGTCTCCCAGTCGGAGACGCTGCAGGCCGTGCCGGAAAGCAAACTGGCAGCGCTGCCAAGAATCACTGGATTGCGACACTGGTCGTCCTCGGTTGGCAGCACGGTTGTGATCGACATGGAAGACCAGGTTCCCTATGAAGTGCACCGTTTAATGTCGCCGGAGCGGATCTACTTCGATCTGCACGACACGGTGCTCGCACCGGAACTGAACGGCAAGACCATGGACGTGGGCGACGTCTCGCTGACACGGGTGCGGGTAGCGCAACCGGTCGCCGGTGTAACACGCATTGTGCTCGATACGAAGGATGGATCGAATTTCTCGGTCAGTATGGAATCGAGTCCCTATCGCCTGGTGGTGGAACTGCGCGACAGCGTGAAGTCGGCATCGAACCGGCTCATGCCGATCACACCAGCAGCGTCCAAGGCAGGGGCCTCACCGGCGCTGATGGCTGCAACATCGGTTCAACCACTGCCCCAGGGCCTGACTGCAAAGCCATTATCGGTTCAGCCTCAACAGTCGCAGCCTATTGCAAAGACCGGGAAATTCCGGATCGTGCTGGACGCCGGGCACGGCGGATGGGATCTGGGCACGGTTGGCCGCCAGGGACTGCTGGAAAAGGATCTGGTACTCGACGTAACACGTCGACTGGGCAAGCTGCTGGAAGCGCGCCTTGGATCGGAAGTGATGTTCACGCGTACAGGCGACGATTATCTGCCGCTTGACCAACGGGCGGATTTTGCCAACCAGTCGCAGGCTGACCTGTTCGTTTCGGTGCACGCCAACTACAGCACCTCGGCAACGGCGCGCGGGGTTGAGACCTACTACACGAATTCCTTCGTAGCGCCTGGATCAAAGGAACTGGAAAATCACGCGGATGGAAGCGCGGCGAAGTTGACCCCAGTATCGCTGTCGGCTGGAGGATTGCACGAGAAGACGGAGCAATCGCGGCGGCTGGCGGCGAATGTGCAGCGGGCACTCTATGCGACACTGGCCACGAAGAGCCCTGACATTCGCGATCGCGGGATCAAAGATGCGTCGTTCGCCGTTCTCAAGGGAACGACGATGCCCGCAATCCTCACCGAAATTTCATTTGTGAGCAGTCCCGCCGACGAGCAAAATCTGCAGAGCGAAGCTTACCGCCAGCAAATCGCGGAAGCGCTTTATAAGGGTATCGCCCGCTACGAAGAATCCACTCCGCACGCTAAAGTCGCGCAGTTACGGCCGGCCTCCGCAAGTCGGTAACGCTCCCATATAACAATTAGGCACCTAGCCGTGATTCTTGTCACAGCGAGAGCGCCGTACTGGCATAAGGTGTGACGACAGTTAGCTAGGGCTTCATTCGGTCCACGGTCTCCAAGTCATCTTTCAGCCCAAGATATTCCCAGCGCTGGAGCGCAATCGGAACATTGCCATTGAGCCAGAGGAAATCGTGGAATGCCCGGAGATCGAACTTGTCTGCTTGCACCCGCCGCGCGTCGGCCAGAAAGCGCGTGATCTGCGTCTTTCCGATCTGATACGAAATGGCCTGTCCCGGAAGGGACGCAAACATCTTCGCCTCGCCGCGCGCCGTTTCGGCGTCCATCGGGACGGTTTTTTGCAGATACTCCGCTCCCTGCGCGATGGTGAATTCGCCCAATGCCAGCTTTACATCGACTTCGACGCGCAGAGCGCGCAGGCGCACCATGTTGTCGATGATCTCACGCGAGCGCGGGCTATTGTCGAACAGGCCCGCTTCGAGCAGCATTTCTTCAGAGTAAAAGCCGATTCCTTCATTCGCGCCTGAATCGTAGTAGTGCCGCCGGATGGGATCCGGATGCGCCCAGGAGAGCGAGAGCTGGAAATAATGCCCGGGCACACCTTCATGCACGATGCCCGTGCGGGGGTCCCTGGCATCGGCCAAAGCAAAATATCCCAGCTTCAAACTGGGCGGATTGATATACCGAATGCCATCTTCTTTCAATCGGCTGGGAGCGGTGAAATCGTCGGCCTCCGACAGGTTCTGGAGGGGCTTGAGGTAGTCCGGCATGGCACGCCACGTGTAGTGCTGGACCCATGGCGGCACGCTCAGGATGCGCTTCTCGACGAGATATTTGCGTACCGCTTCTTCGTCGCGCCGTTCGCGGGTAATCTCTTCGTCGATCGTCGCAGGGAGCGGCAAATCCGGCACGCCGAGGTTGCGATGCTCTTCGTAGGTTTGGAACGAGACCGAGCGCGCCCATTCCTGATGACCGATCTCCAGCAACTGCTGCGGCGAGTATGGAAGCAGTGCGACATTCTTGAGGAAATAAACGTAACCGGACTCGCCGATCGCCGACTGCGACGACATCGAATCTTTCATCCCATCCAACCACTGACCATAGGCTTCCAGAGCGCGCGCTGCCTCCTCCGCGGGGGCGTCGATTCGGCGCTGGGAATCCGCATCCAGCAATGGCCTCAAGGCCTCCACCGATGCCAGCAATCGCGGACGAGCATCGCTTAACTGCTCGAGCGCCAAGTCAGCAAAGGGCCGCACCGCTTCGCTCAAATTCCCCCGGGCCGCGATGACAATGTTCGGGATGGCCTTGAGAGTGGCAACAATATGTGCTCCGCGCTCCGGGGTGAAGGGCGGCGGCTCAAGCAGTAGCTGAACATAGGCTCCGAGAGACTGGTCAATGTAGAAATTGGGATTCTTCTTCCAAGACGCCAGATAATCGAGTTCCCAACGCGCGCGCGCAATTGCCGATCCCATCAGGCGATAATCGACCTGGCGCGCGACCGACCACTGCGAAGCATCGATGGCAGTCCACTGCCTTTCAAAATCGACCACTTGCGTACGGTATTTTTGAACCGCTGCGGTTGACCAGTTGGGAATCCATCCTGGCGGCCGCTCCAGGCGCGGGATATCGTCTGACGACTCCGGCATTTCGGCTGCACGCCAGGTCCAGAAATCCCGCGCCAGATCATCCAGAGCATCGGCACGCGCGAACTGCGCGCTCAGGGCTGCAGAAAGCAGCCCCACCAGAACAACACGAATCCACCCCATGTTTCGTCTCATCTCAATTGTCTTTTCACCCCAGTTTGCTGAGCCTTTGAATCAAGGCGCACTTGGCTCTGAGTTGTGGAGCGCCTCGTCCATGGTCTGGTTATTGTGAGCGGTTTCGGTCACCACGCGCCAGCCATCGTCATACCCGCGAAACCCCACGGTCGCGCGATAATGCACCCCGCTATCGTAGAGAGCGGCGCCCACGGGATTCAGCGAAACCCAATGCCACGTGAAGTCGACATCGGCGAAATTGCCAGCCTTGGCAATTCCGGTAACTCCGACAAGTTCGCGCCGCCCAACCTGGATCGCAATCGGCCCGTTGGCCGACGACCCGTTCGCGATGAGCGGACGAATCGTATCCACTCCCAGCGGCGACAGAACGACGTCCCAGCAGGGCGGCGGATCGGTGCCGGGCAGACATTTCGCTTCGGTGCCGATGATCCATCCTCGGCGCTGCAGCACCATGGAATCCGGAGAGTTAAAGTCTTGGTTGGAAACGATGCCGGTTGTGAGCCAGAAAGTCTGCGGCGTTTTGAAGGCCGCGGAAGCGGAGATGAGGTCGGCCGCAAGACGCCGCGTCAGGAAATCACGCGGCGAACATCCCAGGGTCAGACATATCAAGACCAGACACAACGACACTGCCAGCAGCTTGTTTGTTTGGCTGATCCGCATGAATCCCGATTATGGTCGCGAGAGGATTTTAACGAATTGTGATTGCTTACGGGGCAGAAAAGGAGTGGACGCAATTTGGCGGTCGAATTTCCTCGACCACCGTCCAGGAATTTGGGTGTGGCAAACTGGGCATTTCCCTTCCGGTGTCAGCTTGTATTCTGTGATCCGATAGCCGCGCCTGCGAATCAGCGTCTCATCGCATTGATGGCAACGGGTGTCCTCGAACTCTCCGACTCGCCCGGGAAGGTTGCCGCAATAGATGTAGCGCAGTCCGGCCGCTCGGCCGATTGTGGCGGCGCGCAGCAAATCCTCTGGCTCCGTGTCATTGGGAGACGTCATCTTGTAGTCCTGATGAAATGCGGTGACGTGCCAGGGGATATTGGGTGATACGCTGGCGAGAAACTCTGTCATTCTGCGCAATTCGTCGTCGCTATCGTTGAATCCGGGAATCAGGAGGGTCACGATCTCCAGCCAAATACCCATCTGGTGCAGGCTGCGAATCGTGTCGAGAATCGGCTGCAACCTTCCGCCCAGCTGGCGATAGTGGCGATCGCCAAAGCTCTTCAGATCCACTTTGTAGAGGTCGATGAAAGGGCGAAGATACTCCAGTACCTGCGGAGTTCCGTTGCCGTTAGAAACGAATGCGGTCTGTAAACCGGCTTCACGGGCGCGGCGAAAAACCGCGACCGCCCATTCACTAGTGATCAACGGTTCGTTATAGGTACTGACCATGACCTTCGCGCCCTGCGAGAGAGCGTTCTTCACCAACACGTCCGGATCGGCTTCGAGTGGCGGAGAAATCGCTTCCGGATCGCGCAGCGCCTGCGAGGTCACCCAATTCTGACAGTAGGAACAATGCAGATCGCAGCCTAGCATCCCGAAGCTATACGCAAGCGCGCCCGGGAAGGCGTGAAAAAAAGGCTTTTTCTCAATGGGATCGCACTGCGCGCCGGCCACGTAGCCGAATGGAACATATAGTTTTCCGCCGCGATTGAAGCGGACTTTGCAAACCCCCGGTTGGCCTTCCGGAATGGGACAGCAATGTCCGCAGGCATAGCAGCGAATTCGATTGCGGTCGATTGGCTCCCAGAGCGCGGGATCGCCTTCGCAAACGCGGATATCGAGGAGGTCGCGAAGGGCGGGCATACGTCTATTTTACGACCGTGCGAGCGGAAAGGGTGTCGGGTTTCCATGCCTTGCGGCCGCCAGAGGTCAGATTCAGCCGCAAATTGACTAATTTCGCAGTTTTGGCCGGTAAATGCCGGAACTCCTACAATATTCGGAAGCGTAAATCGTCTACACCAATAGATGAACGACGCGGCGAGCCTGAAGCGAATGACTCTCGAGCAGGACCGGCGGATTTCCGAGGTGGTCGATCGCGAGCGATCCCGGCTGCGCAACTTCATCCGCAGACGCGTGCCTGATTCCGGGGACGCCGAGGATATTCTGCAGGACGTGTTCTACGAACTCGTCGAGGCGAATCGCCTGCTGATGCCGATCGAGCACGTAACCGGCTGGTTGTTTCGCGTGGCGCGCAACCGGATCACGGATCTGTTTCGCAAGAAGAAGCCGGAGCTATTCAGCGAAGCCGAGGTGGCGGACGAGAACGGGGAGCGGCTGCACTTGGAAGACCTGCTGCCTTCTCCGAATGCCGGGCCGGACGCGGCCTATGCGCGCAGTGTGCTGCTCGAAGAATTGGAACTTGCTCTTGACGAACTGCCGGAAGAACAGCGCGACGTGTTCGTAGCGCACGAGTTGGAAGGGCGCAGCTTTAAGCAGATGTCCGCTGAGAGGGGCGTGAGCGTGAATACCTTGCTGTCGCGCAAGCGCTACGCGGTATTGCATCTGCGCGAGAGGTTGCAGAGCATTCACGACGAATTTACGAAAGCATGAGGGACTGGATATGAGACCGCGATGGATGAAAATGATTTGGATTGCTCCGCTGGCGCTGGTGGGAATTGTGCTGTTCTGCTTCATTGGCGGCGAACTGGTGATGCACCTGTGGAACTGGCTGCTGCCGCCGCTGTTCGGCTGGCGTCTGATTACGTTCTGGCAAGCGCTTGCCATGCTCACGCTGTGCCGGATCCTGTTCGGGCGATCGGGATGGCACCGCGCCGGCCGCCCCAATTTCCGCCGCCGCATGCGGGAGCGCTGGGAGGGAATGACTCCGGAAGAGCGCGAGAAATTCCGCCACGGTATGCGCGGCGGCTGCGGGCCGTTCGGAGGCGCATCCGCCGCGGAGCCGAAGCCACAACCGTGACCGTGCGACGTGAACCCAAGACATATTGATCGCCGGGAAACTGACGATCGGCAAGACCTGACGTGTATCTCTTTCAGTTAGGCTTGGAATTTGCTGCTTGCGTGTGACTGTGCAGCCAGGCTTCAGCTTGTTGGCGGGCTTGCGCTACTTGAGCGGGTGTCATTCTCGCGGCCAGGTCCTGCATGCGAAACTTGCTGTTTTCATCGCCCTGCGCAACTGCCAGAACAGACCAGAAATAGGCTTTGGAGAAATCCTGCGGCACACCACGTCCAGCCTCGTAGTAGGCGCCGAGGGTTGACTGCGATCCTACATACCCTTGATCCGCGGCACGCTGGAACCATTCCACAGCCATAGTATCGCTTTGCGTGACCCCTTCACCGTTGTGGTAAAGAATGCCCATCTGATATTGAGCGTCGGCGTCACCTTGCCCGGCTAGCTGCCGTAGTTCAGCGAGCGAGAATGGATGCGCCGGCCGATTCCCGGCATTCGGCAGAGAAGGTGCTTCGGCCTTTTGCAACAAATTCTGCCCTGGTTGCGGCGATTGCGCAGAGTTCATCCAGTGTTTGTCGATAGTGGGCGCCAGCAGATAACCCGCGACGAGTGCGATGGTACCGAAAACTAAGACAAACAAAACGAAATGAGCCAGACTCGGACGCGCTGCTGGGACGGGAGCCGCAGGCCCAGCCGGCGCATCTTTCTCGTGTGAGTCCTGAGGCCACGATTTAGCCGTTTCTGCAGGCGCAGGCGCCACCGTGTCGAAACTGGACCGCACTCCCGGATCCACAACCGGAGTACCCGGCATCGATAGGAAGGTATTCGTCTCCGGTGGATTCGCGGGGGAGGCCGCGATGACAGCCGGCGGTTGAGTCGGAGCAGCCGTCTCTGCATTCTTGGGGATCAATTCCACCAGACGATCGAGGATCGTCCCGTGGATCCCGGCAAAGGTTCGAGGATACGGAGAGAAGACCTCGAGCAGCCCGACAACCCGAAAGTCGCTGAAGATCGGCACGGCCATGAAGGAGCCGATGCCTAACTGTCGGCAGATCTCGGGGTCCACGCGCGGATCGGCTTCCGAATCTTCACAGCTTACGAGCAGGCCGCTGTGAATGCAGTCTCCTGAAAGGCCAGAGCGGACATCGACTTCGGAGCCGACGGGCGGAGCCGGTTCGCCGACACTCGCGCGGCAGCGCATCTTGCCCTCGGTCAGAAGTGCCAGAGCGGCACCGGAGGCTCCTGTAAGATTCATCGCGCGCCGGGCAAGGAGTTGCACGATGGCATCGGATTCAAAAGCCGGATCGTGAGCTTCGGCCTCGGGGCCGTCGGCTGCGCGCGCTTCGATAGCGCGAACCTCGCGGCGCACATCATCCAAAGCGGAAAGCAATTCAGCGGGCGCAGGGAGCGCCGGGTCGGGCAGGCCCGGCATCGAAGTTGGGATCGGCGCGAAGGCGGGCGACGACAGGGGAATGGGCGCCGATGCACGAGATTCTGCGCTCGGCGATAAATGGGGGACGGTAGGCTCGTACTCGAGCGGGACAGCTGACGATGTACTTCCCCCGTTATGGTTCGCGATTTGTGCCGCGCGCGCGGCATAGTTGGTCGATGCGATGAGCAGGTTGGCGAAAAGCCATTCGCCCAGAACCTCTCGCGCGCCCTCGGGCAGGAAAGAAAAACGAATGCCGGCGCGGCCCGTATCATCGGTCCACATGACCTGGCCGCTACCGTGTATGTACTTCTTTGTCTCTGGAAGATCGAGGCAGAGGGAGATGGCGCGGTTGACTTCCAGATGGGTACTGTTGTGCGGTGCGACGGGAACGGCGGTTTGCACAGCGAAGCCGTCTTCGTGCAGGTCGATCAATTCGCTAAGGTCAACCACCAGACCTGACTGCGGCGTGTTGAAACTGACGTAAACCGGAGTGTGGAGTTTTTGACGAATGGTGCGGCGACGCTCTCCGTGAGGAAGCGGGGCCGGATTTGGCCATCTCAGAACGCTCTGGTCCATGGACGTCGCATACATATTACCTCAGCGGGGAACGGAGGAGAGCAAGATTGATGAGAAGCGTTGCGGAATCGGGAAAGCACCTGACTAGAGGTTGGCGACGTAGGACGGGATGCTGGCCTGTTGGGTGGCGATCAGCGTGTCCGGCATTGTCCAGACGCGATCGAGTGCGTCGGCCAGGGCGGCAGGAAATTGGGAGGTCAGAAGATTGACATCCAAATGCAGATCGCGATCGCTGTAGGCGCGGTAGACGACGAGCGAACCGCGCGACTGGTTGGAAGTCGTCACCAGGTCGAGGGTCAGTTTCCAGGAGGGCTCGCTGGAGATGGCCACCATATGCGGCACCTTGCTCCAATGGAGCCGGCGTTTGGTTGCCAGCGAGTGATCCTTGAAAGTCATCGAGGGCTGAAGTTCAAAAGCATCAAAATCATTGCCTTCGAAAGCGGCCACGAGAATATTGCGGACCTGATCGAAATTGCCGGCGGCTTTCAACTCCTCGACAGCGCGGCGCACGGCGAGATTATTGATGACGATCTGGCGCTGCTCGATGGTGCGTTGCGCCACGCGGCGAAGTTCGCCGAACTCGAGATAGTTGAGATGCTGCACACCCAGCCAGATACCAGTTCCAACCACGCACAGCACCAAACCGAGGGTGCTGCCGGTGGGCCAAAGCAGGAACAGGCTGAGCATGGCGAATAGCGCGGAGACGGCATAGAGAACGATGACCACCTGGCGGTGCGACATGCCCATCTGCAGCAGTTTGTGGTGAATGTGTTCGCGGTCGGCGGTAAAAATGGGGCGTCCGCTGATGATACGGCGCACGATCGAGAGAGACGTTTCGAGAATCGGCAAGCCGAACGAGACCACGGGAATGGCGACGGCGATGAAAGTGGGGGCTTTTTCGGCGCCAGCCAAGGCGAGGGCGCTCAGCATGAAGCCGATGAACAAACTTCCGGAGTCGCCCAGGAAAATGGTCGCTGGATTGAAGTTGAACCGTAAAAAGCCGAGGATCGCTCCGGCCAGGGTTACGCTCATCAGCGAACAAAGCCAGGAATGGTTGACGAGGGCGACGACAAAAAACGCGATCGTCGAAAACAGGGCGGATCCGGCAGCCAGGCCATCAAGGCCATCAATCAGGTTGAATGCGTTTGTGACGGCGACCACCCATAGCACGGTGAGCGGCAAACCAACGAACCAGGGCAGCGTATGCGGGAAGATCAGGGGCAGGGCAAGGACGCGCATTCCGCCCAGAAAGAGCATGCCGGCGGCAATGGCCTGCACGAAAAACTTTAAGTACGGTCCGGCGCCGTACAGATCATCATAGATGCCAAGACAGAAAATCAGGCAGGCCGGAAGATAGATGCGAAGGAGCGTAGTGGGAACGAGTTCAGACGCCAGCCTTGGAAAGATGAGGGAGAGACCGAGCCAGAGGATCAAACTGACGGAAAACGCCAGGAAGATAGCGACGCCGCCCAAACGCGGAAGTGGTGTTTGATGCAGGTGTCTTCCACCTTGCGGCGTGGAGACCCATCCGCGGCGAGTTGCCATATCTCGCACGGCGCGCGTGGCCACAAAGGAGAACGCGAGCGAAAATGCGAACAGCCCAAAAAACAGCAGGGTCACTCAAATTTCCTTCCGGCAAAGCTGCCGGGCACTCCAAGCACACTTCCAGAATTTTCCGTCACTTTTTCTCGGCCTGGTTCGGCCGTTTGTGGCGCACAGGGCTGCTGGATTTTTTGATTGCCTCAAAATATACAACCGGAGTCTGTGGATGGGCAATAGTCCATGCACATTTGACTATTGATTCTTTGGGGTCAGTTGATGTGCGAGGCTGGAGTAGTCCGCATGCTCAGCGGAAAGCAAATTCAGGAGTGCAAGAGCAGATTACAGCCAGCAGAGTATAACGATCGTCGTGCTAAACTCAGTGCACGCATAAATCCAGGAGCTTCAGTATGTCGGGGTGGAATGGCGCTTTCCTCCTGCGAGCCTCGCAGGTTCTGTTTGTTGGGTTGTACAGCCTCACGGTTCTGGCACAAACGCCGTTTCCTGGGAACAGTCCGCAGCCTCCGGCGGCCCAACAAGCGGGCAATACCTCTTCATCGTCTTCCGATTCGTCGCCGTCGGCAACGGATTCAGCGTCGCGTCATCCCATTGCGAACTCGAATATAAAGCTTGGAGTAGGTGACCTGATCGAGCTGACCGTTTTCGGCGTCCCGGAACTAACGAGCAAGACCAGAATCAGCGGATCGGGAGATATTTACCTGCCGTTGATTGATTATGTCCACGTTGGCGACCTCACGACGGACGAAGCGCAGGAGTTGATTCAAAAGCGGCTGGAAGACGGAGGCTTTGTGCGCGGGCCGCACGTTTCTATTTTCGTGGTTGAGTCGGCGTCACAAGCCATCATCACAGTGGGAGAGTTCCAACACCCCGGGCCTTACACCGTGACCGGCAACCGCCGGCTGTTTGACATGATCTCAGCGGCCGGTGGATTAACAGAGAAAGCCGGGCGCATGGTGACGATTGAACATCGTGACGATCCCGATCACAAGGTCGTACTCGAGCTCTCGGAGAATCTGGCGGAAGACACAAAAAACAATGTGGAAGTGTACCCGGGAGACACGATTATCGTATCGCGCGCCGGTATTTTCTATGTTGTCGGGGACGTGCAACACCCAAGCGGATTCCTGATCGAGGACAGCTCGTTGACCGTACTGAAAGCGCTGGCATTGGCCGGTGGCAGCAACCGAACGGCTGCTTTGAATAAGACCAAGATCCTGCGGAAGACGCCAAATGGGATTCAGGAAATTCCGGTTGAGCTGAAGAAAGTCCTCTATGCGAAGGCCCCCGATATGCCGCTGGTGAAGGGCGACATATTGTTCATTCCGGGAAGTTCGGCCAAGGCAGCAGCCTACCGGACCGCGGATGCGGCGGTGTCGATGTCCACCATGTTGGCGGTCGTGGCAGTACATCCTTAACGGCTCTCGCGGTGGACCACTCGACTTTAATTGGGAAAACGAAGCCTGACCCGCACTGCAAACTACTAGAGCGCCCGCTCTTCCCGGTGGCCGTCGATTGAGGGAACGCCGTACTGCATTCGCCTTTTTGGATTAGATTTGCGGAGATCGCGAGGCACATTCCTGGATGGAGACCGGGACGAGCAGTTCACATCAGGCTACGGCGGCCCTCTCCGGCTCCTTTTGCGCCAGCAAGCTCTCCAGCACTGCAATGTAGTTCCGCGCCGTTTGCTCGCGCGACAGGTTGGCAATGATATATCGCCTCCCACTCGCCCCCATGTCCCGGCGCTGATCCGGGTGGCGCGCCAATTCGCAAATCGCCTGCGCGAGCGCATGGCTGTCTTCCGGCGGAACAAATACTCCCGCGCGCGCGTCTTCGACGAGCTGACGAGACTGGCCGTCCACGGCAATGATCACGGGACGTTCACAAGCCATGTATTCGAGAAGTTTGGTGGGGATGACGGTCTTGAACAACTCGGTTTTTTTCAGCATGACCAGGCAGACATCAGAAGCCGAAACGAGGGCAGGTATGCGCTGCCGCGGCTGCTCACCGATGAATTGCACGTTGGTCAAGCCACGGGCGGAGGCCAACTGCTGAATGCGCTCTTTTTCCGCGCCTTCGCCGATCAGTACAAAGGCGGCATTGGGCAGGCTGGCTTGCAGTTCCTGGGCAGCGGCAATGAGTGTCTCAAGACCATGAGCCAAGCCCATGGTTCCCACATAGCAAACCACAAACCGAGGGCCGGATTCGACTTCCTTGAACGCGAACTGTGCGCGTTCGTCCGCAAAAGTGGAAGCGGGACAGAAGAGATCAGTTTCAACACCGTTCTCGATTACGGAAATTTTTTCTGGTGGAACATGCCAGTCACGGATCAGACACCGCTTGAACGCGGGCGTGACCACGACGATGTGGCTTGCCTGGCGATAGAGAAATCCGGCGATCGCCGCAAGCGAACGATGCAGCAACGATCCCTCTGCGCCGGCGCCGACCGCAACCAGAGATTCGGGCCAGAGGTCGCGCACCTCGAAAACAAAGGGAACACGCTTCCAGCGGGCGATCCACCACCCGGAAAGCGCAACCAGGAGTTGCGGCGACGTAGCGATGATAACGTCGGGCTTGGTCAATCCCAGCCCGCTGACGGCAGCTGAAATGCAGAACGAGGCATAGTTTCGGATTCGCTCATGCGCTTTGCGGTTGGGTAGAGGCCACAACCAAGTGCGCTCCACCTGCATGCCGTCGACGATCTCGCGGTAGCGATAGTTCCAAAGGCGCGAGCGCCATTCGGCTGGCACGACTCCGGTCGGATGATTCGGGAATCCGGTGAGCACGGTGACGTCGTGTCCCATGCGCGCCCAATGGCGCGACAATTCGGCAGCGCGGGCGGCCGGTGCCCCCATTTCGGGGGGGAAGTATTGCGATACGTAGAGAATCTTCACGATCAGTAATGGAGCAACTTAAAAATGGCCTTCTCAACAAAGGCTCGCGAGCGATTCCCGGGTCGTTGGGCATAGCCTTCCCATCGATCCGCTACTTCGAGGAAGCGGATATCGCCTGTCAGATTTTTCATTATCCGCAACTGTACGATATGCAGTCGGTGATAGAAAGGGCTGGCCAGCATTTTCAGGCGGATTCCAGATTGCTCATAGAGCGACCAGTAACCGGTATCAAAGCGGGCGAGGTTGTGGAGCAGGGTCTTGACTCCGCGATCGAAGATAGCTTTTGCCGCAGAATCTTCATTGGCAAGCGCGTAGTCAAACACGCCCCATAGCGCCCAGATGAATCCGTTCAGAATGTGGGTTGGTGGGTCTACCAGATATTCTTCGATCCAGAGATTTTTTTTGTCGTCTTCGAATAGCACGCCGCCCTCGGCAATTGCCCTGGTCATGGAAACGAACGCCTTCTCTGCCGCCTGCTGAAATTTTTCTTCGCCGGTATGAGCGTGGGCGCGCAGCAGGAGCGAAGTACCCTGCCCCTGGGCCAGGCCGGAATACCAGGGGGCCTTGAGCGTGTCGCGATAATCCCAGTCGAAATGATGGTTCCAGACAAACAGACCTGCGGAATTTTGTTCCAGGTTGACGACAAGCCAGTGGGCGGCTTTGAGAGTCCTCTGGAGGCGAGTTTCGTCTCCGGTTTGACGGAAACGGTTGAAGTTTGCCAGTCCCCATTGCGCAATGGCGATGGGATTGTACTGAAGTCCAATCGCGCCGCGATAGTCGAGCATCGGGATGCCGTTGGCGTCATAATGCCCAGCATAGTCGGCTTTCTGGTGGAAGGGCATGTAATACTCGCCCAGACTCGTGGACGTGGCACGGGAATTGATTTCCGGGACATCGTGCCAGAAGTCGAGTTGGCTGCGTCCGGAGCCGAGATAGGCGGGAAGGACGCGGCGATAGTAATTCCAACGGGTGGCCAGGCTCATACCCTCAGGGAACCTTGTGGCTGCGCGCACGCGGGCGATTCGACTTCCCAGACCGTGGTAACGAGGTCCGCATCCTGGACCGCGATGGTCGTCGCGGCCAGGTAGTTGGTTGAGTTGTAACCATCGGGAAGGATCGCGTTGCCGTACTGAAAATAGCGCATGGAGAGCATGTCTTTTTTCCAGCGGCCGAGGAGCTTCCATTCGACCTGATCGCCTGACCCCACGAGATGGACCTCCCGGCTTCGGTTTACCGAACTCGGTTCGACCATGGTCGTGAAGAAGATGGCATTCCCCACGCGGCAACCGAAGATCGATGAGCTTTCGAGATCGGCAATCGAGTCGACTTTGCCGCCGCGATCCATGCGAAGCACGTGGTTTTTCTCGAAGGGAGTGTCGGTCGAGAGATAAAGCGCATCGGGCGTGGGGACCGCAGCCACGGCACGGGCCTGCTGGTTGCCGGAGAGCACCTCCTCAACGCACCGGAGGTTACAAGAGGCTCGCAGAATCTTGCACTCGGAACCTTCGTCGCCGGTCAGGATCCAGAGGCAATCAGCCCAACGGTCGTAAATAATGTTGTGCACGTGACGGATCGCACCGGCGCGAAAGGTGTGGGCGATATGCCAAGTCTCACCGCGATCCGAAGAAGCGTAGATGTGGACCTCGGCGCGCTCGCGATTGTCAAAATACTCGCCCCAGTAGATTGTTCCATCAGCAACCGCGGTGATGTGAAGCGGGCGCGTGCCGCGGCGGATCTTGTGAGTTGCGCGAAACCGATTGCTCGCGGGAGTTCGCGTCACAATTGCGCCGGGAACCGCGGCGATTATAGTAGGGTGTTTAGTTTGGCTGGCGGTCCGCTCGTCATCTTTCGCCTGGAGAATTGCCAGCGCGTGAAAGCCATCGCGCACCAGACGCTGCGTGATGATTGCACGCGATGTGAGGCTTCTCCACCAGGCCGGGTCATAGCTCGCGACCAGTTGCCATTCTGCAACAGGGAGCGCGTTGAACCGAAGATTTAAGCAGTGGAGTTGATAGCCACGACAACCATAGAGCACGTCACCGTCCCACGCGAGAACTCGAATGCCGCGATAGGAGGCGGTCTGCCGGACCTGCAGGACGTGAGAACTCGCTCGGCTCTCTGAAACTGGAATCATCTTCTGCGCTCTCACCTGGGCTGCGTCTAGCCGTCCGTCTTGCGCGCAAGAAACGGGCCGATGGCGAGCACGTCCATTTTTGTGCGCTGAAAGCAATCGATCGCTTCCTGAGGAGTGCATACGATCGGCTCGTTCTCATTGAAGCTCGTGTTCAGAATCACAGGGATACCGGTTTTCTTCTCAAACGCCTTGATCAGATCGTAGTACAGCGGGTTCTCTGCGCGCGCGACGGTCTGCAGGCGGCCGGTGTTGTCGACGTGGTTGACAGCGCACAGGCTCGCTCGTTTTTCGGGACGGATTTTGTAGACATGCAGCATGTAGGGCGACGGATGATCATGCTCAAAGTATTCGTGTTGGGCTTCGGCGAGAATGGCGGGCGCAAAAGGACGGAACCATTCGCGATGCTTGATGCGCGCGTTCAATACATCCTTCATATCGGGCAGGCCGGGATGCGTAACGATGGAACGATTGCCAAGCGCGCGGGGACCCCATTCCATGCGCCCCTGGAACCATCCCACCACGTTGCCTTTCGCCATCTCAGCGGAGACGGCATCGAGTAAAGGTTCGCGTCCCAGTTTCTGGTGTTTCACGCCGGCGGCCTTCAATGCCGATTCGACTTGGGCGTCGGAAAATTCGGGGCCGAGGTAAGCGTGATCCATTTGCTGTTGACGCGGGCGCTGCAAGGTTGCGTGGTAGGTGTGGAGCGCGGCACCAATGGCCAGGCCTTCGTCTCCGGCCGCGGGTTGGATCCAGGTGCGGCGGAATGGCGTGCGGGCAAACAGTTTGCCGTTGGCCACGCTGTTGAGCGCGCAGCCTCCTGCCATGGCTAGATTCTCGTCGGGCACCCGTTTGTGCAAATCGTTCGCGAGATGGAAGAAGACTTCTTCGAAAACATGTTGCATGGCATAGGCCAAGTCCATATCGCGCTGTGTAATTTCCGCATGCGGTTCGCGGGGTGAACCGAAGAGCTTCTCCATTTTGTCGGAGAAATGGCGCGCCAGGCGCACGGTTCCATCGGGCAGAACCTGCATCCCTGCGTTGCTGCCGAGCGGTTTGAAGTGGCTCATGTTGAGCTGGAAACTACCGTTCTTAAGCGTTACAACCTTGCGAATTTCATCAACGTAGGCGTCTTTTCCGTAGGGCGCGAGTCCCATGACTTTGCCCTCGTCCCCATATTTTCGGTAGCCAATGAAATCGCAGATCATGGTGTAGAAACTGCCGAGCGAGTGCGGCAGGAAGACACGGTCGAGAATGTAAATGTTGTTACCCTCGCAGCGCGCCATCATGGTTGAGACGAAATCTCCCGATCCGTCATAGCTGAAACCTGCAGCTCTGTCCCATGGGCAGCAGTAGTAAGCGCTTGCGATGTGGGCGAGGTGATGCTCGACGTGATGCTCCTGAAACTTCAGACTGGCGGCGTCGACATCCAGCGCCTGCGCCAGGAGCGCACGCACGTCGCGCATCGATTCCTTGCGCTGGCGCATTTTGATGAAGTTCAGGATTTTGGCGGGATTGGCCAGGGCATATTGGACTTTCTTCGCAAGATTGGCGGCGCTGTCCTGTCCAACGGCTACGTGCTGAACATCGGTGAGTCTTGCACCCACGGCATCGAGACAGGCCTTTACGGCCAAAGCAGGAAACCCGCCGTAGTGCTTGTGCCGGTTCAGACGCTCCTCGGCCACCGCAAAAAGAATTCTTCCGTCCTGGATGACGGCCGCGGACGAATCGGCATGGAACATGTTCAGGCCCAGAATCAGCATGTACGGCGCATTTCCTCTCTTTTCCCGGTTGCTCGCTCGTCGGTGGATTATTCCTGCATGGCCAATGCGATGAACTCTCTCACGTTAACGTCGATGGACTGGCCGGTCTGACAGGCATTTTGCAGGCGCATGGTTGCAAGGGCTGAGCTGACGATTTCATCCAACGAAATTGGCGGCGGAATTTTGCCCTGCACACTATCGACGAAGGCGCGCATTTCGAACTTATGTCCCTTGTCCTGTGACCAGCGCGTGCGCCAGATTTGCTTGCGGCCGTTGCGTATGAGCTCAAGACGGCGGAAGTCTTCGAGGATCGCAACCGATGCGCCACCGAAAACTTCGATTCGCTCCTTCGATGCGGACTTGTCACCGTTCGCCATGTAAGTGATCGTGCCCAACGTGCCGTTCTCGAACTTCAGCGTCGCGACGATATTATCCATTCTGTATTGGCCCGGGTTGCCCACGCTTTGGGCTTGCACTTCCACGGGACTCGCACCCGCGAGGAAACAAAGAAAATCGACAAAATGACAGACCTCGCCCAAGATCCGTCCGCCACCTTGATCCGGATCATTCACCCAATGATCTGCGGGAAGGTACCCGGCGTTTACTCGATAGTGCATGGATAGCGGCTCGTGGATCTCAGCAAGAAATCTTTTCATCTGGATCGCCATCGGAGCGAAACGGCGATTGAATCCGACCATGAGCACGGATGCTCGTTCTGCGGTCCGCTTCGACATCGTAAGCACGATCGCAGCTAATTCGGCCTCAGTCAGGCAAAGAGGTTTCTCGCAGAAAACAGACTTTCCTGCCTCGAGCGCGGCAAGCGTCTGGCGTGCATGGAGGTGATGACGAGTCGCGATCACGACAGCGTTGATCTTGGGATCGCTCAGAACTTGCTCTACCGAGTTTGAGCAGCAGGTGAAACCGAATTTGTCAGCGGCGCTTCGACTGCGCGGCCCCGTAGCGTTGCAGACACCCACCAAAGACACATCAGGAATTGACTTCAAAGCGGGCAGCAGAGTGTTTTGCGCGAAGGCCCCCGCCCCGAGCACACCGACGCCGACGGAGTTCTTGCCCGGTTGAAGACCGGCACTCACTTCGACCACACGTCGGTCGTGAACGTCCCGCACGGCTTCGGCCACGGGGTAGGTGAGGAGTACTCCCAAAAAGGGCTCGTTCGTGCGGCCCATGATGAGGTCGTATGCCCGCGCCGCGTCATCGATCGAAAAGCGGTGCGTGATGAGCGAAGGCAGATCGAGCTTGCCGCCGGCAATGAGGTGCAGGAAGGCTTCCATGTTTCTGTTTTCTGTCCAGCGAACGTGGCCGATGGGATAATCCAATCCCTTCTGCTCGTAAGCGGCGTCGTAACGGCCTGGACCGTAGGAACGGGAGACGCGGAAATCGAGTTCTTTCTCGAAGTAGAGCTTGCGCTGAAGCTCCAGCCCCACGGTTCCCACCGCGACGACGATCGCTCGATCGCGAGCGACTTCCGCGGCCAAGTTGACCGGGGCACTGCTGGGAGTTTCGGCGGTGATTAAAACCGAGTCCACGCCTGCTCCGCCGGTCGTCTGGAAGCACAGGTCGCGAAATTCGCCCGCGCTGATGCAAACGGCTTCGGCACCGCCTTTGATTGCAAGCTCGGCGCGTTGTTCTATCAAATCCATCCCGAGCACACGGGCACCGGCAGCTTTCAACAACTGCACGGTGATCTGGCCCAGCAATCCCAGGCCGATGACCGCAACTGTTTCGCCCAGCGAGACACCGGCAGTGCGAATGCCATGCAGGCAGATCGCACCGACGGTTCCGAAGGCGGCTTCGTCGAATGAGACGCGCTTGTCCTCAGGTATTTTCGCGGTCAGCAATCGAGGGATGCAGGCAAGTTCGGCATGGGCAGCGTATCCCGCGCCAGCGCATGCCACCCGGTCGCCAACGCGGATGTCGGAGACACCGTCGCCGATTGCCACCACGGTTCCGGCGCTGCTATAGCCGATGGATTGCGGTTGCGACAGGCGCGACCGCACGGCGCTCAAGGTTGCAGACAAGCCGTCGCGATGCAGCTTGACCATGACGTCGCGCACGAGATCCGGACGAGCTTTGGCTTTCGATAAAAGGCTCTTCTGTGCAAATTCCGCGGAGGCGCGCTCGGTGCCGGCCGAGACCAGCGAGACGGCGGTTCGCACGAGCACGCATCCGGGCAGCAACTGGGGCGCGGGAACTTCTGCCACCCTCAGATCACCGGTGCGTGCGTCTTGAAGAAGTTGCTTCATGCGGTCATTGGTTCATGCGCTCGCTGCGGCGCATCGGTTTTTCGCTGGGCAAACGATCGAGCGCCTCCATCGAGGAAGAGTTGCATCCAGGTTTCGAGTGTAAGAAATTGCCAGATTTGCATCGACCAGTCTTCGGCGCCGCGCCGGTGAGCGTCCACATATCCGCGAACGATTTCGGGGCGAAAGAGACCACGGCGGCGTATTTGCGATTCCGAGAGCAAGTCATCGACCACTGGACGCAGATCGTGCGCCAGCCAATAGTCTACCGGAGCAGCGAAGCCAGCCTTCGGCTGTTGCAAAACTTCCGCCGGCAACATCGTACGCATAGCCTCACGGAAAATGTACTTCGTCACGGGTCTCCACTTCCCTTTCAGCTTCCATTCCGGTTTCACGTTCGACGCTACAAATTCGGCGAGATGGCGGTCCAGAAAAGGGACACGCACTTCGACCGACGAAGCCATACTCATCTTGTCGTTATAGGTCAAGTTAAGCGTCGGCATGAAAATCTTTGTATCGAGGTAAAGCATCTGGTTCAGAAAGTCAGAATGCTGAACTTTTTCAAAGGCGGCCAAATGACGGCTCGATGGATTGCCGCGCGACCGCGACTGATCGGCAGCGTAAAGGTCGTCTTTTTGCTGCGCATCGAGATACGTACAGTTGCGGATGAAGGCGTCCTCCGGGCTGAGGGCCGCGCTGCGGGCCATCTTCTTGGCCAGTCGCACGGGCCCTTTCAGCGATGTGCCGCGCAGGCTGGGAAGCGCAAGCATCGTCTTTTCGGCGGCGGATCGCGCGAATCCCGGCACTCGCCGGTAATCTTCTGCCCATGCGCTTGCCACATGCTTGCGATATCCGGCGAAGAGTTCGTCGCCACCCACACCGGAAAGGAGCACAGTGGATTGTTTACGCGCTTCGCGGCAGACCAGATAAGCGGTGACGATGGCGGGATCGGCCGTGGGCTCGTCCATGTGCCAGGTAAGTTCAGGCAATAAGTTGACGACATCCGGTTCAACAACGATTTCGTGATGTTCGCACCCGAGTGCTCGCGCCAAGCGACGAGGAACGGCCGGATCGTCGATGGTAGTTTCGCCGACACGATATTTTTCGGGAAAAGTAATCGTGTAAGTGCGGACGGAGCACTTGCGTGCCATCGCAGCGACAATGCTCGACGAATCCAGGCCCGCGCTTAAAAAAGCGCCAATCGGGACGTCGCTGACCATCTGTTTTTCAACCGACGCGCAGAAACGGTGTTTTATTTCTTGTTCGAGATCGGCCTGATTCTTTTCGAACGCATGGCCAGCGGGCGGGAACGAAAGATCCCAGTATTGATTGATCTTCAGTTCGCCCTGCTGCCAGATCGCGTAATGTCCGGCTTCCAGCTTGCGAATTCCCTCGAACATGGTCGCCGGATCGGGCACCCAGAGAAACGTCAGATATTGGTGCAAAGCCTCCATGTTCATTCGAGCTTCGATACCGGGGACCTCAAGCAACGCCTTGATCTCGGAGGCGAAGGCAAGTTTGCCGCCGCGCTCGTGGTAATAGAGCGGCTTGATTCCAAAATGATCGCGAGCCAGAAATAGTCTTGGCGATGAGTCCCGCAGATCGCAGATTGCGAAAGCAAACATGCCGTTCAGGCGATTGAGGCAATCAACGCCGTACTCTTCGTAGAGATGAATGATCGCTTCGGTATCAGTGTGGGAACGGAAGCGATGTCCCTTGGATTCGAGCTCATGGCGCAGATCGGCGAAGTTGTAGATTTCTCCGTTGTAGGTGATCCAGACGGAGCCGTCCTCATTGCACATCGGCATGTGGCCATCGGGGGACAGGTCCAGAATCGCCAAGCGTCGACTGCCGAAGCCAATGTAGGTGCCATCGCCGAAACGGCGTTCCCAAAGCCCGGAGTCGTCTGGTCCGCGATGCGACTGCACGGCGGTCATACGAGCCAGTGTTTCGGCGTCACCGCAATTCACGAGGCCGCTGATGCCGCACATAGCCTAGGCTGCCTTCCTGGCGGAGCGGAGCTCGTAAATCTTGGCTTTAATGTGAAAAAACTGGACACCTTGGAAGGTGCAGTAGATCAGACCTGGAATACCGTCCAGAAATCCCAGCCGGATGAAATACTTGTACACGAAGAAAAGGATAGGGGAACCCGGAACCTGCTGAAAGTGCCGGCGCAGCCAACGGCGGCGCTGAGCCTGCGTCCCCCAGAATGCGGGCTGAATTTCGTTGTTGCCCTGGTTGCCTTCGAGCCAGACACGCGCTTCCCAGTTGGAGTATTCGTTGTGCTTCTGGATGTAGCGATCGAGAGATTCGACGTTGTGATGGATCAGCGGATGACCAAGCCGGCGTGCCGTTCCGTCAACGACGACGTGCTCGTGCACTTCCATGTCCGCCATGCTCTTGTCTTGATCTTGCAAGCGGCATTCATAGCGGCCGAGGCCTTTGCGGAATAACGAGAGCTTCCAGAAACTCGCCCCACTGTGCCGTAAGCGGCGGCCGAGAAAATACATTTCAAGCGCAATGTAGTAGCCGTTGATGCTTGGGTCCTGGATCGCCTGGCGAATTTCTTCGCTCAGTTCCGGAGTTAGCACCTCGTCGGCATCGAGCAACAGGATCCAGTCATAGGCGAGGGGCAATGTATCCATCGCCCACTGGCGTTTCTTGGGCCAACCGCCGGCATAGTGGAACTGAACCACCTTGGCTCCGTACGATTGAGCTATGCGAGCGGTGCTGTCGGAGCTGTTGGAATCGACCAGGTAAACTTCACCGACCTCTTTGAGCGACGCCAGGCAGCGCGGGAGGTTATGCGCCTCGTTGCGCGCTGGAATGATCACGGTGATGGGAAGCGCAGGCGCAGGCCGGACGGAACTTGAGACCTCAGATTCTGTTTTCGTTTCGATCACGTCTGTCCTGGAAGGTGAAAGTCTTATTATCTTAGCGTGTCAGGCGGCTGGTGAGGCGGAGATTTTCGCAGTCGGCACGTGCTAGTATCCCATTCGGAAACATCGCCTCAACTCTTTCTGGAAGTCGTATCCGCGCGCTCCGGCCCGCGCCATGGGTCGCAAGTCCAGCCTCTTCCTCATGATTTCTGCCCGGAAACCTGTCGCGCAATCAGGCTTTGAGTGCGCGCAGTCAGAGATTCTGCTCGCACCAGGCTTTTAGCACAAACAATGACCAAGGGCGCGACCACGAAGTTTGGCCCGCCAGAAACCGGCTCCAGACGTCCTGCACTGCGCTGGCGCTGAGAAAATCCCGGCTCCCGTCGTCCTTTCGCAGCGTATCTTCCACCACGGGCTTCATCTCGGAGCGCAGCCACTGCTCAAAGGGCAGCGTGAAGCCGCGCTTGGGCCGATTCACAATTTCCCTGGGCAACTCGATGCCGAGACTAGCAAGCAAGAGACTCTTAGGGGAATCGCCTTGCAGTTTGCGGCTCCCTGGTGTGCGAAAGCAGGCTTCCACCAGCGCGCGATCGAGGAACGGGACTCGCAGTTCGAGCCCATGAGCCATGCTCATGAAATCGGAGTCGCGGAGCAATGTGTTGCGCATGTAGAAATGCGATTCCAGATAGGAAACGCGGTTTATGGGATCGAGGCCGGAACTGTCGGCCTCGGACTGCTGCAGGAGATTTTCCAGTTCCCGGTTCACGGATTCGTGATCGCCCGAGTACAGCGCATTGCGTTCTGCCGCCGTGAATAGATTGCGCGTCAGGAAATAGGGGTGAGTTGCCGCGCCTTCGCGGGAGCCTTTTTCCGACGCCAGTTCGGCAAACTTGCGGTTGCGGTCGTTCTTTCCGGCCAAAAGAGCCATCGACGCCGCGATCGGACGGCGTATCACGGATGGGAGTTTTGCGAATCCGGCCGCGGCCCGTTCCATTTTTGGCACGCGACGAAAAGTCGAGTAGCCGGCGAACATCTCATCGGCGCCTAAACCGGTTAAAGCCACTTTGACGCCGGCCGCGCGCGTCTTTGCGGAAACCAGCCACGTGTTGATGCCGTCAATGGTCGGCTGATCCATCGAGCGCAGAGCATCCGGAAGCGCGGAGAGCGCGTCTTGCTGCGAAATCATAATCTCGTGATGATCGGTGCCGAAACGTCGTGCGACGGTTTGCGAGTACTGAGCCTCATTGAATTCTTCTTCGGTAAACACAAGCGAAAATGTCGATGCGCGCACTCCGGCCTGGCTCATCACCGCAACGAGCGCGCTCGAATCGATGCCACCGGAGAGAAATACTCCAACCGGCACGTCGCTCACTAAGTGCGAAAGGACGGCACTCCGCAGCAGATCGGGAAGACTTCGGACCGCGTCGCTGGCAGACGAACTTTGAGCTTGTCCGCTCGTGTAAGGGGAATCATGGTCAATGCTGTGGAGAGCACTCCAATACTCTCGACTCTGCAGGCTTCCCTTCTCCAGGGAGATCACGTGCCCCGGCGGTACGGCGGAGATGCCTGCAATGATCGTATGCGGCTCGTACACGGAGCCGAAGGCAAGAAAGCTGAAGACTCCATCGGCGCCGAGCTGGCGCGTAACCAAACCCGTTTGGAGCAGGGCTCGTACCTCGGACGCAAAAAGAAAATGGCGAGCGGACTGATGGTAGTAGAGAGGCTTGATTCCCATCGGGTCGCGCACCAAGAGAAGTTGCTGGCGCGCCTCATCCCAGAGCGCAAACGCGAACATGCCGCGCAAGCGAGAAAAGGAATCGCCGCCCCAGGTGCGATAAGCGGTGAGAATCACTTCCGTGTCGGAGTGGCTCTGAAAGCGATTGCCGGCGGCTTCCAGTTCGGCGCGGAGTTCGCGAAAGTTGTAAATCTCGCCGTTGAAGACGATCCAATTGCCGGTGGGGACGTCCTGCATGGGCTGATGGCCAAGTGGTGAAAGGTCGATGATGGAGAGCCGTGTGTGCGCGAAGCCGGTTTGAAGGTTTGAATTGGAATTGCCCGGAATGATGACGGTGCCGGAATCGTCAGGGCCGCGATGCTTGAGCGAGCGAACGGCGTTGTTGAGGATGTCCTGGGAGAGACCTCCATCTTTCGCAACGATGCCGAAGATCCCACACATAGGGTCGGTTTACTTGAACGCCTCGACGTAGAGGGAGTGCGGCAGATCTTTCAGGTCCCCCGGCGCGAAGGGCGGGACTTTGCTTTGATAAAGGCGGCTCTGCTCTTCGGCGGAGCTCTCAACCGTTCTGAAGCCCGCCTGGCCGAGCACCTCTTCCATGTACGAGAAGTCAAAAGCGGCGCGATGCTGGCCATCGCAAAAAATGAAGTTTGAGAACCGGCCTCCCAGCGAATCGAAATTGCGTGGAAATGAGTCGAACCAAGCGGTCCGATTCTGGTGGTAGGCCTGGATTGCACTTTCGAGATTCGGAACAATTAATCGCAGTCCCCCACCGGGCTTGAGCACGCGAAAACATTCCCTCAGCAACAAATCTAACTCATCGGAATAAAAGTGCTCGAACATGTGCGTGGAATAAATAGAGTCGACCGAACTGCTTCTGAACGGAAGACCGTTTCTTACATCGAGCCAGAGATCAAGCTTATTGAATAGATTGCCGTCGATATTCAGGAACCCCGGGAGGTATTTTGGACCGCAACCTAAATGCAAATGGAGCGCGCCATCCCTGGAGGACAAGGGCAGCAGGTACCGATGCAGCAGATAATTTGGAAGTGTAGCTTTGGAAATGCCCCAAAAAACGACGTCCTTATAGCGCTGGTGAAGCAAACGATCCTCCGGAAACGGTTAGGCGATTATAGTTCACGCAGGTGGGCAAGTCAGAAACAAGCAGGAAGTTGATTCATTGCCGCCCCAGCATTTTCTTGAGCGCCTTTCTTTTCCCGGACCAGATTGGGTCCACCAGGCCCGAGTACATGAACTGGTACTCAGACGGTGCATAGTAGGATTCGATTTCCTTACGCCAGATGAGATGCGGCGAATCGCCGGCCAGATCGACCGTGCCGGGACACGGCGTAAAGCAGAATCGGTGCGTTTCTCTGATGAGCTGCCACGCAGCAGTGTCGATTGCATCCCACGAATAGGCCCAGGCAAAGGCATCGACGGGTTTGCCCGTCCATGCTGCAATCTGCTCTCTGCTTTCGCGGACCTCGCGCTGCAAATCAGACGCCGATAGGCCCGCCAGACGAGAATGCGAAAAGGAGTGATTGCCAATCCAGTGTCCGCGGCGAGTGAGATCGGCCAGCTGTTGCGGCGTCATCGGTGTCCAGACTTCCTCAGTTGCGCCGGCTGTATCAGTCATGCCAGGGCGGCCACAGTTTCGTATGTCGATTTTCGAATAGTAGAAGTTCTTTGCCTCTTTTGAACGAAGGCCGATGAATTGCGGCGCAATGAAAAAGATTCCGCGCGCGCCGAATGATTCAAGGATCGGCGCGGCGACGTGATAATTGCTCTCTCGTCCGTCGTCGAAAGTGAAAAGGACAGCGGGCTTCGAACCGGGCCACGTTTGGGCTTTGCGCTCCCAAGCGTACCCGAAGGTTGCAGGGTCGATAAGGGTGAAATGGTTGGAAACCCAGTCGAGGTGCTCTCGCAGCCGATCCGCATGGGCGAGAAGGGTCTCATGCATTTCCACAACGACAATCCGGGGCCCAGCGTCGCGACGCGCTTGCAAGGCCAACGCAAGATCGTTCAGGCGCAGAACGGACGCGGTCTTCAGCGCGCAACGTCTGGCGGCAGCTCTCAACCCCAAGTCGGATTCTCCGGAAGATTAATCAGATAACCCAGTCGCCATCGGCCGGAACAAAATGAAAGTCATGTGTCGGCAGGATACGCTGCCGGTCGAGAAGCCAGCCATTGGGCGATTCGAACGCGCGCCGCTGAAAACCGGCATGTACGCATACCTCCTGCGATGGACCGTCCAAACAACGCAACACAATCATGTGCACATCGTTGCGATACCGCTCGTGGAGCGCAGCAACAATGGCGAGCAGGGTATCGGGTTGTGGCTTCGGAAAGACGTCCAGTAGAAAGATAGCGCGGATCTGTCCTCGATACCCACGCGGCCTTTCATTGACCGCAACGAAAAACCGCTTCTTCGAATCATGGGTACGAAACGCGAACAGAGAGACAGAAGGATCGGTACCCGAAAAATATCGCCAGCGAAGGAACGGCTCGTGGCGAAGCGCGGTCAGGCCTTCGGTCGGCTGAACGAGCCTGAGTTCCATCACCTCGTCGATAGTGGAAAGCCGGTTGAGTTCAGCTTTTGCCGCACGTGGAAGCTTCAGCCTTCGAAAACGACACAACGGGGCCACGCCTGCGGCCAGCATCTTCGAAAGCGTTGGGGGCACGCCACGACGATGCGCGACTTCCTCGATCACTGGTGGCCAGTGCAAAATGCCAAGTAATTCGTGGTCCGAGTCGGCAATTGGAGTTGCTCCGCGCGCCTTCCATAGCTGTGCGGCGATCGCATTCGCGGAATTTCCAAAGAGTGGCGTGCCTTTCGCCGCGCGAGTGAATTTAAGAAAAAGTGAGCCGCCCGAGCCGCGGTGCGACTCGTCCACATAAAAGCAGCTTGAGCCAAGCAGGAGCAATGGCTTGCCGTTCAGCACGAACATTTGTGGAAGATACAGAATGCAACCGGCCAGAGTGCCGGTAGAAGAACGCACGCCCCAACCTAGTGGAGTTCGTTCTTGACGCGCTGGATTGTCAAGCAGCAACCATTTCAAATGACGGAGAGTTTCGTCCGTGTCTCTTCCTGATTGCGCCGCTACGAACGCAGACAGTTCCGGCAGGTCGTTCTCAGCGAGATCGACCAGCGTTACTTTCGAGGACGGAGTTGCTGTGCTCGGAGTGGTCATGGCCGCGTCACATCTCGATATACATCGTTGAGGCGGCGCACTTGATCTGTCATCGTGAGACCGCTGGTGATCGTCTGTCTCGCATGGGCGCCGATGCGAGCTCTTAAATCGACCGACCCCAGAAGTTGCGACAATGCCTGAGCCATTTGTTGCACGCCGTCCGGCGGGATCAACCAACCATTGTGGCCGTGCTGAATGATTTCGCCAATGCCCTGCCCTTCACAGGCAATGACCGGCTTCGCGCAGGCCATTGCCTCAAGGTAGGCGCAACCCAACCCTTCAAAACGGCTTGGGAGCGCAAAAACAGTACATGCCCGCATCGCATTTGCCACGGACTCGCGATCCTGCCGTCCCATGAAAACCACTCGATGGGAGATTCCGAGGTCGCGCGCGAGATTGGCGAAACGGTTCTGATCCGGGCCTTCTCCAATGATCTGGCAGTTCAAGCCTGGGAACTGCGATGAAAGCTGGGCCATCGCTTGTAGAACAACTCCATGTCCTTTCGCAAGGAGTAGGTTGCCGACGATCAAGATCGTCGGGGCTGGCTTGCCGGCCGTTGCGGTTTCATCCGGAAACGTCGTTTCTTCGGGTTTGAACACGTCGGCATCCGTGCCGTTATAAATTACGCAACTGCGCAGGGGCTGCCGAAGCCCATCTTTGAGTATCTTCTCAATCGCATGGCTGACGCAGATCACGGACCCGGCGCGCCGATAGACCTCGGCAGAGATTTTGGCGCGCCGCCGCGCCGCAGGAGTTCCCGTCTCGAAGCAGGCATTGAAAACGTCGAGCCCGTGGATGGTGACGACAAAAGGAATATTGAGACGCTTTGCCAGCAACGATGCAGCATGTCCGCAAGGCAGTGCAGCGTGCGCATGAATTGCGTCGATCGGTCTTTGCCGATGCATCTTGCCAACGAACCGTAACAGCCGCCAGTAGAGAAATGCGCCGGCCGCCGGCAGACCCCGGTTGCCGGGAATTTGCGGGTAGCGGAGCCATTTCGCTTTCGAACCCGAAAGTGGGCGGCGGGGCCCCTGGTAGAGCGGTGAGACTCCGATCACCGTGGATTGCAGGTCGTAATCGGCGAAGTGCTCGATGGACTCCGAGATATATGTGCCGTAAACCGGGTTCGCCTCATAGGGAAAAAATGGCGTGAGCGTGAGGATGTGGAGCGCGCTGCCCGGCTCGCGTCTTGCGGGCCCCAAGGTGGCATTCTCCGACTGCGCCTGGTGTGGACCCGAACGTATCATTTTGAATCCCGCGTAAGCCCAGGTATTTGCCCGGAAAAGACGGACCGGACGGTTTCTGGTCCGAGTTGTCGGGCGCAGTCCTGGACGACTGCAATCCACTTCGCTTCCGAAAAAGCCATATTGAACCCGTAAAACGGGCCATCGGTGCCGAAGAAAACGCGAGCAGGAAAACGCGCGAACAATTGCTGCATCTCCGCTTTCAGCTGGTTTCCTTCGGTTGCCAAGCGGTCCTGCCACGCAGAAATATCGAACCACAGATTCGGCGGCGTGTCGGATGGAAAAGCACGCCAGTTCGAGAATCCACTGTGGCCTGCGATGAAGTTCACCTCTCGAAACCTGGCGGCAAGCCGGAGAAGCGCGCTGGGCTGGCAATGTTCGTCGGAGAGCACGTTCACAGTCCCGCCGGTATGAACCATGACTGGAAGCTTGCGTTGCCCGGCGAGGTCAACAAGTGCGGCGACGCGGTCATCCTCCAGGGCCCAGCCTCGCGATGTTGGGTGCAGCTTCAAACCAGCGGCCCCAGAATTATCGAATGCCCGAGTGAGCAAGGCGACCGCATCGGACCGGCGCGGGTCGACACCCGCGAAGCCAATCAGGCGATCGGGACGGCGGCGGCAGACGCTGAGCACGGCTTCATGAATCTCCTCAATCGCAGAGACAGGCTCACCCAGTTCTAAACCCCAATCTAATACATGCAGGATTCGCTTCTCGATACCAACCTTGTCCATCACTCGGAGGCAAGTTGATCCGTCCTTGTCCGACAGAATCCGGTTGAGCGTGCGAAGTTCCCGCCCGACGGCATCCTCAGAAACAGTGATCTTGCGCCGACCGATAGAGTCGAGCGCGAGCTGTCTCTGAAACGGCTGCGGGTACCAATCCGGGTAATAGAGGTGCGCATGTACGTCAATGATCCCCATTCTGCCTCAATGCCTGGGCCGGATCAGCTTGCCGCCGATCTCGGTACGGGAAATCGCTTCCACAAAATTAATGACCTGCGGAAGAAAGACTCGGGGCACGCGTTCGCGGAGAAGATTGAGAATCTGATTTTGCGTGACACTGCTCTGATCCGCAACCAGGTCGAGAACGACGGCCTTGTTTCCCCGGGCATCCTGATGAAGGTGGGCGAACGAATCCTTCACTCCGGGGACCTGGTTTACAAGCACTTCGATCTCAGAGGGATGAAGTTTCATGCCATGCAGGCTCATAAGGTGATCTTTCCGCCCTAGCAGGTGGATCTCTCCGCCGGAGTCGACGAAGCCCTCGTCGGCAGTCCTTACCTCCGTGACAGGCATGAAATGAATCTCCTCATCAGCGATGCGCTGAAGGTAGCCCAACATTACAGTCGGGCCGCTGATAAGGATCTCTCCGGTCTTGCCCGGCAGAGCGTCCACCCGCACCGTCATGGAAGGTGATGCAATGCCAATCGACGTAGTGAAGCTGGCGCCGTCAACGATGAGGCGGTAGGACGCGCGACCGGCTTCGGTGAGGCCGTAGACATTCACGACCGTTAAACCGGGATTGAGCAGGAAGGCGCTTTTCAGCAAATCAGGGGAAAGGTGATCACTGGAGCTGGCCACGTACGCCACTTTACCGAACGTCTCACGTGCTTCGTCACACTCCGAATTTTGCGCATAATCCAGCAGGGCCTTCAGGGTAAAAGGCACGAGCACAATATCAGTGATCGCCTGCGAATCGATGACTGTGAAGGCGGATCTTGGGAATTGTCCACTTTCTCCAATCGTGCATGACGCTTTCGCCATCGCATGGGAGTAGAGCTGGATGCAACCGTAGTAATCATACAGGGGCACTGTGATCAGCGACCGACGCGATGAATCCAATCCAAGGATGGTGCGGTTGATCCACGCCGCACTCAGAAGGTTATTTTCACTGAGGCACACGCCCTTTGGTTCGCCTGTGGTTCCAGAGGTGAAGAAGATGGCCCGGACCGGCGATCGCGGTCTCTCAAGGTCACGAAGTGGTATTTTGCCCAGTATCTCGAAACTCATCGGATTGCCAGGTCCAACCACAGCCACCGATGTTCGATTGAGAAGGCTGGAGAATTTCGCGTGGAGCAGGGGCGTAGTCAACACCAGGTCCGGCTGTACTCGGTCCAGAGCGTATTGAACGTACGATGCGGGAGAAAATGGAGAGAGCGGAACGATCGTTGCGCCTTGTGAGAAGCATTCCAGATGAAGCAGCGCCGCGCTCAGACCGTCGGCGAGAAGGATAACAACCCGCAGTCCACTGAGCGAGGGCAATTGCAAAGCAATCCGCGCAAGCGCGGGACTGCCCTCCGCGAATGGGATGCAAGCGTTTTTGTGTTGCAGGAACGGACTTACTGGATGCTCCTGGGCAGCTTCGAACAGCGCTCCACGGAGATCGAACATACCATCTTCATATCCGCGCGCCAGGAAGCCACTGGGTTCTACTCCACGTTTCAATGCTGTTCGGGCTTTCTGCCAGCAATCAAGCTGGCCAGTGCTGCAATCGTCCGCAGGTCTTCTTCGGAAAACTCTGCACCGGTCAGCTCACAGGCGAATCTCTCTTCGCAGAATGACACCAGTGAAACGACCATGAGAGAGTCAAGAATACCATCGCTAAACAGGTCTACATCGTCACCCAGCAGACTGTCATCTTTGATGTTGCTCTCGCGCGCTACAAACCGGCGAATCTCCGTAGCAATTTCTGTCTTATCCATATCATCGTTTTCCGCGCATCGTGAGATTCGCTGGAAACACAGTATAGTACGGCGGAACCAGGCAGCCTGGAGGCCAAGGCTGAAGACTCAGGCCGATTTTAACTTCGCGTCCACCAGTTGCCGGGCTAAATTGACCAGCCGTTCCACATGCGTGTCCCATCGGAAGTCTTGTGACCGCCTGAGACCGTGGTGGGAGAGGCTTTCCGCCAACTGTGGCGAGCGCTGAACTTGCAGCACACGTTCCGCCAGGTCCTCCGGCGAAAAACGGGGGAAGTAAGTGGCGGCGTCCTGGCATATTTCGCGATGAACAGGCAGGTCGGATGCCACGATCGGCAGTCCGCTCGACATCGCCTCGACCAATGGGTGTGCGAACGATTCGGTATAGGTCGGCGTTACATAAATGTGACAGGCGCGATAAAGATGGTGGAGAGAGCGATACGGAATAGTTCCGAGTTCGACGATGTCATGGGCGACGCGCAGATCGCCGACCAGCGATGAGGCAGCTTCAGCTTTGTAGGCTCCGGGATTGTCGGCAGAACTCAGGCGGCAGGTGAGATAGAGTTTCACAGCTTTTCCGAGGCGTTTCTTGAGGATGGGAATTGCGCGAAAGAGAGTCTCAAAGTTGCGATAGTAGTTGTAGTGACTCACAAAAAGCAGGCGCAGAGCGTCTTGTCCATGGTCGAGATGATCGCGCACTTGGTCCGAAAGAGGCGTAGCGTCCTCCGTGAAGGCGGCGGGGTCGAACCCATGGTGGATGGCGAGGATTTTCTTGCCGCTCCACCGGAAGAGGTCGCGGGCGAAGGCATCGCTGGGAGCAACCGTGATGTTTGCGCACTCGATCGACCGCCTTGCGAACCAACCCTTAACAAGGGTATCCGCCCAGAGCGCATAGTCTCCGCGCGTCCGGACATCCTGGACAAAATCCCCGGAAGTGTACAAAGAGTTACGTGACAGGAGGATCTGGGGAACAGGAGAGTTCCAAAGCGCGAAGTTCCCGGCAGAAATCAAACCGTCCGCGCCGCTCTGCCGAATGAGCTTTGGAAGCGTGGTTTGTTCGTAAAAGAAACGGCGGGGCGTATTCAAGGAGTGCGGGGATTCAACAAACGAGATGTTCTGAAGGGGTCCGAATTCGCGGCACAGTTCGGGATTCAGCAGAACAGTGGTCTTGACATCTCCTCTGCGCGCGAAATCGGGAACCACGTTGCGCAAGTAGGTAAGACCACCGCCCGCACTCGCCGCAAGGCCATTGATAAACAATCGCATCATCGGTTGGGCACGACAGCTCCAAAACCGGCCGGCGAGGGAATCCGGAAAAAGACACGAGAATCTGGTACGGCGAGGGCGGGGGGCACGAGATCGGCGAGCAGGAATGCGAAAGACCAGAAATAGACACAGGGATAGGAGCCCACGGCGAAAAGCCAATCTTCAAACCCGGCATGAACAAACCCGGCGAATATGACCATGGCCAACGGAATCGAGTAATGGCAGGGATCGGAAGTCCGGATCATCCACCGGAAAACTCGCCAGACATTCGCAAAGGTAAGGCCGAGGAGCAATACGAATGGAACCACGCCCAGCAGACCCACCCACTCTGCGATCGTCATATAGCTACTGCCGTGCTCACGAGAAGTCTCGGCGCTGGAGGCAAATCTTCCGAACGCAAGGCCCGGATCTTGTCCGGTGGGACTTGTTCCGTAACCTGTGCCGAACCAGGGATGCTCTTTGATCGTGGTAATCGATTTTTCCCAAGGCGAAAGGCGTGAGCCTAGAATTCCCTCGTCCTTGTGTCCTTTGTAAAGCACGGCGTCAGAAAGCTCATGCATCGATTTGCTGAGCTTGTCCGGCGACAGCATCCCGGTCACGGCAATCAGAAGCAGAGCCAGGCCTGCGACTTTCAGCAGCAACCGGTATTGATGCAGAGACAAACAGAAAACAATTGTGACCAGGACCATCGCCGCCATTCCGGCCCGCGCCATGCTGAAAACGATGAGGTAGACACAAAGCAGCAACGCGAAGAGTCGACGGAGCCGCTTCACGCGCTCACTCGTGGTTAACCATCGCCACAACAGAATCGGGAAGATCCCGATGCTCATGGCAGCGCCGAGCGAGTTGGGATTGCCCCAAATCTGTTCTCCGATGCCGAGATAGCAAAGCGCTGTGACGTAGACCACGATTTCGCTGGCCAGAGTCAGGCCACTGAAGAAACGCTCTTCACGGCCCAGAACAGCCAGGCGCGCTCCCGAGGCACAATAGAGAAAAAGAATGAACAGACTGAGAGCCTTGGACGATGCCATGCCGGGAAAGGGGGAAACGGTGGCCGACACAAAGGCGGCGCCCACGCAGAAAGCGCCGATCAGGTGGATTGACTTGAAGCCGCTGCGCGGAGTCTTCATCCAGATCAGATAGCCGATCAGCGCACCGGCCGTTAATACAACCCAACGGCCTCCGGTCCACGCACCCTGCATCGGAAGGTTCATGCCCGCCCAAACGAACGCAATCATCAGCAGAGTAAAAAAACGCTGGTCGTATTTCCAGAGGCTGGCAATGATAAGTTCGATCAGCAGGATTCCCCCGAGGAACGAAACGCTCCCGAAGTACTGCAGATGGTTATAAAGAAGAAATAAAGCGACGACCAAGCCCAGCGAGAATGCGGCCCATTGCCAGGGTTTCAGCTCGTTCATTGGGCTTCGCCTCTCTTGGAGAATGCAGCAGCCGCGAGACCATTGGCGCAGGTCTCGGGAGAATAATTCTGAATTCGTTCCAGGCTTCGAGCGCTCATTTGCTGTCTAAGTTCAGGGCTCCGCGCAACCGAGTCGATTGCCAGACTGAGTTTCTCCGAATCCCGCGGGGGAACGACGTAACCGTTCCAACCGTCTTCGACCAGGTCCGCGGCGCAACCGGCAACATTGCTCACGATGATCGGTAGTCCACAGGCCATCGCTTCATTCACAACCAAGCCCCAGGGGTCACTGTGCGTCGGCAGAGTCAAACCTTCCGCAAGGCCGTACAGTCCGGCAAGTTCTTCGCGCTGCGCGAAGCCGGGGAAACAAATCGTGCTCGGATTGATCCGTCGCGCCTGCCATTCCAATTCTTGTCTACTGGCCCCATCGCCGGCAAACACCAATCCTAACTGGGATCGAACATTGCTCTCCAGTTTCGCATACGCATCGAGAAGATCAAAAACACCTTTTTCGGGAACCAGCCGACCGACGAAGAGAAGAAATCGCTCGGGCAGTCCAAGCTTCGCTCGAAATTCAGGTGCGTGCTCGCGAATAAGATCCGCCTGCGTGCGAAACCAGTTGTTGTCCACCGCGTTTGGAGCCGTCACGATCTCCTGGACCGATCCCAGCGACTGCAGATACTCGCGCGCTGCCTTCCCGGGCACCACAAATCGGCTACAACGCGACAGGAAGCGGGCTTTCAGCGACTCAATCCAGGGCCGGCCATCGCGAATATCATGCCGGTTGCTCTCAGACCAGAGAATAAGGTCGGTATGGTGACGCTGCGCCCACCAGAGCGCTTCCCACGACGCGAAGTAGTTGTAGCCGCCACAAATGATCGCCTCCGGCACAAACTTCTTAAGGCAGGATCGCAAGCCCCGGTTCAGCAAAAAGTTGTTCTTACCGATGCGAAAACGCCACGACGGCAGCACCTCATAGGAAAAGTTAATTTCATCCTTGTAGACCCGCCACTGCCGCAGGGCGGCGTCGGTTTCCGCCAGAAACACCACGCGCAGGTCCACTGCCTCGTGCCCGGCCAGAGCATTAAACACAGGGATGCGGTAGGGAGAGATAATCTCCGAGAGGAGGAGCAACCGGCGTTTTTGGTCTGGCATTCCGCGAGAGCCTGCTGCCTCGTATTCTAACGGCACAGATTCAGGAAATTCGTTGGTGACGATGGTTCTGCCGATTGGCAACCGCTTTCTCCATAATCGTTTCCCACTGTTTCGCGATAGCATCCCATTCAAATTGCTGGGCGTGCTTGACGGCTGCAACGGACATCTGCATCCGAAGGTCGGGATCGCCGATCAGCCTCCGCAAGGCTGCGCTCAACTCATCATCGGATTCGCAGAGCGAACCCGTGATGCCATCCAATACATAGTCGGGAGCATAAGAATCGCGTGCAATACAGGGTAGCCCGCAAGCGGCAGCCTGTCCCAGTACCTGTGGATGTCCTTCAATCTCGCTGGGGAAGAAAAACAGTTGCGCTTGCCGCATTTCCTCGCCCAATTGCGCGGCATTCAGGTGGTCGAGAAAATGGACGTTCTTGCAGTTCCCTTCCCGCGCCAGTTCGCGGCACGCCATTTGTTCTTCGCCGATACCAGCCAGCCGAAACTGCCAGTCCGGGTGCCGCATCGCTTCGCGCACTACCAGGTCCGCACGTTTGTAGCGGCGAAATGAACCCGCGAACAGAACAGTTTTGCCGGTCCCAGCGCTGGCGATATTGGAAGCAGGAAAATAATAGCGGCGGTCGATGCCATCATAGACCGTCTGCACATTTTTGCCCCCAAGTTTTCCCGCGGTTTCGGTCATGCGCCGACTGTTGCCTGCCACCACATCGCTCTCCAGGATGGAACGGAACAGTAGCGGACGGTGACCGTTTTCGAGTCCACCCGAAATCACGTAGGTCACGAGCGCTGTCTTCAGCGCCAGCATTCGTCGCATGGCCAGAAAGCCTGCATCCAGTTGTCCCTCGCGCGGAAAAAAGTACACGTCGGGAAGATGCGTGAAGAGCTGAAAAAGAACTCGGGGCGTATTCCCGCGTTTTCGCCAGGGCATGATTTGCGTATTTGGACGTCTCGCGATCCGCGGATCGGCGATTTCCGAACCAAGAAGAATCACGCGAAAGAGATTGGGATCCATCCGCGCTACCACTTCTTTCACGGTCAAATTCTGAGCGTTGGTGTTGTTGTCATCCGCGAATGAAGGAGTAAAGACGGTGATCATGCGTCTGCAACTCGTGGCCCTAAGCCCTGCGTTTTGCTGACAACACTCTAGTCGCGCAGAACAGTTAGCGAGAGTTTGATTGTAATTCTATTCGAAGGTCGCGCATGCGGGCTCTCAGAGGCGCTCTCGCATCTGTGCCATCCAACATCTTCTGCATGTGCACACAGGCAGCCTGCAGCAAGCGCTTCCGAACTTCGTTTTGCTCACCCTGCCGCATGGGCCGCTGTTCCGTTGGGTCCATCTCAAGGTCATACATGTCTTCGCCTGTTCCTTCCGCTACTCGGATCACCAGTTTGTAACGGCTGTTGCGGATACTTAACAGTCTCGCCCCCATCCGGTCTCGCGAACGAAAGGGGTTGGTGCACCCATACACACATTCGGTGATCACCGGATCGTCCGATGGCGCCGCCTGTTGAAGCCTGCACCATCGGCTTGTTCCCTGGAAGCTTTGAGGCGCGGGAACGCCCAGGATCTCCAGCAGTGTAGGCGCGAGGTTGAGATGGCTGAACGGAGCCGCCGGAACTTCTTTCTTGGTTGCGTCTGGGACGCGAATCAGCAAAGGAACGTGCGCGATTTCTTCGTGCAGGCTTACCGGTGCGTGATAGCGGCGGCCGTGGTCCAGAAATTCCTCGCCATGATCCGCCGTTAGAACAAACGTGCAATCGTCCCAACGCTTAGCCTGCTTTAGGAAACAAACCAGTTTTGCGACTTGGCTATCCACAGAGCGAATGCCAGCGTCATACAACTCGACCACGGATTCCTTCTGCGATTGCAGCCGTCCCACCGTCAGATCGGAACGATTCCAGAACTCATTCAGATAGCGAGCGCGAATTGGCGATGCAGGCCGCCCCGTCAATTCTTGAAAAGCTGCCGGTGATGGGTAGTACGGCGAATGCGGATCCATGAGGTGCAGCCATAAGAAGAAAGGACGCGGCCCAACAGAACTCAGCCACACAGTCGCATGTTCAACGATCGCCTCCGCTGACGGAAACTTCCTGAGCGCATCCATGCTGTCGACCGGCGGCGCGGCAATTCGAATGCAATACTCGAAATAGAGATCGTCATAAAGGTGTCCCAATCCAGCCGCATGCGCTGCGCGCTTCAACGCGCGATTGATTCTTCCCCGTGCGCCGACGATTTCCGCCGAGTCTTGCTCCGAGCCGCTATCTTCCGCACCGACCTGGTTTGGGGGCGGGTCGAAGTCCAGAAAATCCTGGAAAACGTCGAATCCCTGCCCGTAGCCGAACCGCTGAGAGATGTACGGATTTGCCGCCGAAAATGCAGCCGTCGCATAACCGGCCTCGCGCAATGCGGCCGCCAAGGTGTTTTCGCCGGGAGCCAATCCAATCACATCTCTACCCAGTGCCAACGGCATGCGCGAAGCAAGAATTGCAGGAAACGAATAATAAGTGGGAGCACCTGCGATGACCGCCGTCGGCACCACGACTGACTCCGCTGCCATGGTGTCGAGAAAAGGAGTCGTGGGGCGCTGGTAGCCGTAGAAACCGCAGTGATCCGCCCGCAGACAGTCGACCGTCACCAGAATCAGCGATTTTTGTTGCGCACTCATCTCCGGCTTTTAGTTTCCATATTGCTTGCGCCGACAGCGACCGTCGCACCATGCGCCCGGTAAGAGCCTTCCGTGGCGATTTGAAACAGATCGCCGTCGTGCAAATAGAGCACTCTCGGATATTTCTCTTCGATGGCGCTTAAGAAATCGTCCAGCAAAGCCAGCGTCTGCGTGCGAAAATCGCGAATCGTGGAATGAAAATTGATCGAATGGATTGAAATGACGGCAGGTAATCCGGAATCGAAGCAGCCAGCAACGTCTCTCATTACGCTTTGCAATTCGCAGTGATGGATCGCTGGCTCGATCTCAATCGTACGAAATGTATGCAGCATTCCGTGTTCGTCGAGATAAGGCGCCTTGCTGCCTCCGGGGCCATTTTGCACGACGCGCACGCCTTCTTCGGCCCATGCCGTCCTCGTGTCCGCATTCGCGCGGTAGCCAGGAGCACACGCGCTGAGCGGCCTCCCGCCGAATAATTTCCGATAGATTTCCCCGGCGCGATGAATCGCCGAACGCTGCTCGTTTAACGATAGAAAACGACGTTCGGGTTGAAGTTCAGCATCCCAATATTCGTATCCGATCCACGGCATCCGCCAATGAATGTAGGGCGTCTGCGCACTCCACATTTTTCTGATTAGTTCCGCGCGCTCGGCCTCCGCAGCCAACTCTCGCAGCATCGCCTTTTCGCAAAAGTGAGTGAGCCCGTGCAGCGCGGGAAAGAAAATTCCATCCTGAACACCCTGCCCATAGGCTTCGAACAAAGCAGGCCGCTGCCAATCGCGAGGCAAACCATCCGACAACGCAAGCAGCGGTATTTCGTTGCCGCCGGATGCCAAGGCGCGATCGAAGTCCACGTTCGCCATGATGAAGTTCATGAGGAACGGCGGATTGCGCCCTACCGAATCGTGGTGCCGTTTCAGCAATTCGCCCAGAGCCTGCACGTCGGCGGCGGTTTCAAGGGAGTAGAAGTCATAGGGCTTTTCGCCCAAGGCCAATCCCGCCGCCCGCAGCCGCTCCCATCCTGGTCGATCGCGGATTCCAACCCGTCCCCAATCGTCACTTTGGAAAAGCAGCAACGGGCGATCAAAGCGCAGACCGCGCGCGGCCGATTCGCCTGTCGCGCGCTCCCAAACCCGCTTGAGGCGCGTAATCAATCGACCGCCCCCTTGCGGAGGACAAGCATTTCGCATCCTCCCTCGCGCAGCCGAAACCACCCGAGCGCAGCGCTTTTGATGACCGGTCCGAGCACAGGAAGAGAAGTCAGCTTTTGCACGAAGCGGGCGGAAGAACTTTCGAATCGTCCTTGCCCCGCGCACTTCCGCATGAACTGTTCCCGGTGGAAATCAATCACTGTGTAGTCCTCCCCGAGCGCCTGCAGCCAATTTTTCAACCGGCCGTTCGTCGTGTAGTAAAGGTCTTTCAGCATGACCGGGTTCCGGTCTCGCAAGCGAAGGTAGAAACGTGCCAGGAATTTTGGAAAAAGCGGCAGCCAGAAGACCTTGTAGTGCGGTTCATAGAAGCGAAGATAATTTGGGCAAGCCACATACATCGCTCCGCCGCGCCGCAGTACGCGCACCGCCTCCCGTAAAACAGCCATCGGATCGGGCACATGTTCTACCACCTGGTTCAGCGTGACCAGGTCAAAGGTTTGGCCGGCGAAGGGCAGCGCCTCACCCACTGCGTTTGCAAACACGTTTTCCGCCACGCGCCGCGAGGCAATCTGAATGGACGTGACACGGCCGCCCGCGCCAATTCGATCCGGTTCCACGCCCAGTGCGCGATGGCCAAGCTGACGGCACCCAACCACGAATCCGCCGACGCCGGAGCCGATGTCGAGCACACACGCTCGCCCGGGGATTTGCCAGAATTGCGAAACTTGCGTTAACACTGATTGCGCATCCGGCTGAAGCATCGCTTCCACGATCTGCTTTTGGACTTCCGGCGTCTGAATGCCGTGCCAGTTCTCTTCTCGATAGGCGAGAAGCAGTCCGCGAAGTTCCGCCAGGCTGATCGGGTTGGCTGACCGCGCTGTCTCAGTCGTCATTTGCATACGCGGGTCCCAAAATT
>JBELAC010000119.1:0-14005 GCA_049509215.1 Terriglobales bacterium | reverse complement strand
GGGCCTGGTCGGGCCGGTGGCGCGCGCGGCTGGCGTCGACATCGATTGTCGTCGCGATCATCCCTATGCCGCTTACGATCGCGTGAACTTTGACGTCATCACTGCCCAGGACGCAGACGTCTGGTCGCGCCTCGTCGTCCGAATGAACGAAGTCTTCGAGTCGATCAAAATCATCCGCCAGTGTCTCGACAAAATGGAAGACGGACCGCTGCAACTGGAGATCAAAGACGAGTTGCCGGCCGGACGCATGGGCCTCTCCTCCGTCGAAGCCCCTCGCGGCGAGAGCCATCATTTCGTCATAACAGGAGAGAACAATCGCCCGCGCCGCTGGCGAGTGCGGGCCCCAACTTATCAGAACCTGCAAGGCGTGCCGGCAATGATCAAAGATCAGCAGATCGCCGACATGACGATTTCCCTGGGCAGCATCGATCCTTGCTTTTCCTGCACCGATCGTTTGGAAACAGTCGACTTGCGTTCGGGCGCGGTGAAGGTGTGGTCGCAAGAAGAACTGCTTGAAAGGACCTGGGAGAAGGTAACGGCGAAATAGGAACGTTTATGGACGGCAGCGTAGTTTGGAGAATCCTCGGCGGAGCCCTCAACGTGGGCCTCGTATTGCTGCTCGCTCCGCTCGGCCACGGCGTGCTCCGAAAAGTCACGGCGCGTGTCCAATCGCGGCAGGGACCGCCGCTGCTCCAACCTTACTTCGACCTGCTGAAATTGCTCGGCAAGGAAGACATCGAGTCGGGCGAAACACCGCCCATGCAGCGCTTTGCCGCCTATCTTTCACTGGCCGCCGTTCTTACGGTGGCATGCCTGGTGCCGATGGGCTTTCGTTCGCCGATGAATGGAGCCGCGGACATCATTCTGCTGATCTACCTGCTCACGCTCTGTGGTGTCTGCACACTACTGGCCGGACTGGCGGCCGGCTCAACGTATTCACTGGTCGGCGCCAGCCGCGAAATGATGAGCATGATTACTCTCGAGCCATTGCTCGCGATCGCACTCATCGTCGGCGCCGTGCACACTGGCTCGTTCCGGCTTGACGCGGTGCTGAATGGTTCCGTCTACCAGGTCAGCCGGTTTCCATGGTCGGGACTCATCATGCTGGCGATCATGGTTCTGTCTTTTCAGGCTTTCGTGCAGCGCGTTCCTTTCGACACTTCAGAAGCGGAAACCGAGCTCATGGAAGGGCCGCTCATGGAGTACTCTGGCCCTAAGCTGGCGCTTTTCAAATACGCACAGATGGCGAAGCTCGTCGTCTACAGTGCACTCTTCGTGAGGTTATTCGTGCCTTGGGGTTCAGGTTTCACCTTTCCGCTGGCGGGACTGGTGTTTTGGGCTATGTTCTGGGTCAAGGTATTGGTCATGGTGCTCCTGGTTACGCTGGTGGCGGCGACACACGCGCGTTATCGCATTGATCAGGCGATCCGCTTTTTTGCCAGCCTGTTCGCGGTCGCGCTCGGAGCGCTTGTGCTGGCGAGCTATGGATATTAGAGGCTTCACTGCATGTCGGTGCTGAGCAAATTCGAAGAAACGATCATCTGCCTGAAAGCCGGGCGCGTGACGTTGCCCTATCCCGCGCAGGCTCGGCCGCTGCCAGAAAACTTTCGCGGCCGTCCGATCTTCAATGCCGCGAAGTGTGTTGGCTGTGCCGGGTGTGCCAACAACTGCCCCGCGCGCGAAATTCTCGTTTACGACGTCTGCCAGGAAATACGCATTCTGCAATATCTCGGGCGGAGGTGCACCTACTGCGGGCGTTGCGCCGATGTCTGTCCCGAAAAAGCCATCACTATGAGCCTGGAGTTCGAGAACGCAACCGCCAATATCTCCGACCTTGGCCAGAAACTCGATCTTTTCATGAGCACATGCCAGCGCTGCGGACGTTGCTTCAAAGGCGTGGCCGCGCTCGAAGAACTCAAGATGAAGGGCTATCGCTCGGACGACATACAGAACGAGCGCTGGATCTATCGCGCGACAAGTTTTCTTGAAAGCGAGCCGGCCGTGGACGATATCAAGATCGAACTGGACTAGATATGTTGAAGAACCTCTGCCAAAAAATGTTCGGCCGATCGTTATGGGTCTACCACGCGAACAGCGGGGGCTGTAACGGGTGCGACATCGAAGTGCTTAACGTCCTGACTCCCTATTATGATGTCGAACGCTTCGGCATCAAACTGGTCGGCTCACCTCGCCACGCGGACGTCATGCTTTGTCAGGGACCCGCGATGCGTTCGACCGCGCATGCTTTGAAGCGCGCCTACGATGCCATGCCCGCACCCAAACTTGTCTTCGCCATCGGCTCTTGCGCCTGCGGCGGCGGAGTCTGGTTTGACAGCTACTCGGTGCTGGGCCCCGTGGAAAAGGTCGTTCCAGTCAGCTATTACATTCCCGGATGTCCTCCCCGCCCCGAGGCGATCATCTACGGCGTCGCCGTCGCGCTCGGACTGGTCGACAAGAAAGTCGCGCCCGTTGAATTCAAACAGATTGAATTTCCGATTCCGATCTACCACCCCGGCGACTTGCGGCGCGAAAACGATATGGTCGTTTACGAGAAGATCAAGCACGTATAAGCCCTCACCTTCAGGATAGCGGCGGGTCAAACGCCCCAGTGGGCGCCGTTGCTCTTTCGGCAAGGCAATCTTTGCCTACTACCGAAGTCCAGTCCCAGTCAGTAATCATTGCAGCGAACTCGGGCGCTTCCAGGAGAAGCGCCCAGCTTTTTCGCCCACGCTAGACACCCCGGAAAAAAAATCCATCGTGCGCGCTGACGGTACCATCAAAAACTGGCCGAGTGACCCTTATCAGTTTGACAGCGCTTCCCAAAAGCAAAATCGGAAGGAGGAATCGGCGATCTTCTGAATGAGAGAGACAAATCATTTGCGAGAGAATATCGAAGAAAATTACGAGATTGCCCCTTGGTGCTGCCACTTGAAACGCAAAGCAAGGAGACTCCCTTGAGGTCCGGTCATAAACACTGCCGCCTTTTCCTGCTGGCATGGATCTTAATTTGTTTTGTGTCAACCACCCAGGCGCAAACCGTGGCAACAACCGCTCCAGGTCAAGCGATCCCCGGAACTGGTGGGGTGAGCCCATTCGCAGGCAGTGTCACGACAAAGCCGGTTCCTGGAGTGCTGCCCCTCTCGCTGCGCGATGCCATCGGTCGTGGATTGAAGCAAAACCTCGGACTGCTCCTCTCCAAAGCGGACGTTCGCTCGGCAAGAGGAGAGCGTTGGGAGGAGTTGAGCGCTCTCTTGCCCCATGTCACGGCGGCGCCTTATGCAGCGGAGTCGAAGCTCAACGTCGATGAAGTTGGCTTTGCCGGTCTGGCGAGCCTTCTGCATATCTCGCCCTCGGTCGGCCCGTTTTCTTACTTTGACGCGCGTGCCGCTCTAAGCCAAACGCTGTTCGATTGGAAGTCAATCAGCGCAACGCGCGCCGCCAATCAGAATTTGAAATCCGTGAGCTACACATTCAAGGATGCTCGAGATCTGGTTGTACTGGCCGTGGGTTATGTGTATTTGCAGGGCATCGCGGACGAAGCCCGCATTGAAACGACAGAAGCACAGGTCAAGACAGCGCGGGCGATCTATGACCAAGCTTCAGACCAGGTGAATGCCGGCACGTCGCCGGATATCGACGCACTTCGGGCGAAGGTGGAACTGCAGACCCGCCAACAACAGTTGATCCAGGCGAAGAACAATTTCGCCATCCAGAAGTTGACCGTGGCGCGCGTGATCGGGCTGGCTCCCGGACAGGAATTCGAATTGACGGACAAGTCGCCTTACCAGCCAATCGAGAGTATGACGATCGATGAAGCTTTGAAGCGTGCGTATGCTTCGCGTTCCGATTATCAGGCGGCCATGAGCGACGTGCGAGCAGGGGAGTTTGCCCGCAGAGCGGCGGTGGCCGGCTATTTCCCCTCTTTTTCTGTGGATGCGGATTACGGGCTGGGAGGGGCGCATCCTTCCAATGCAACACCCGTCGCGGACTTGCGCGGGACGCTGACGATTCCGATCTTTCGGGGCGGCAGTGTTCATGGAGAAATTTTGCAGGCTGATGCGAGACTCGAGCAAAGCCGGGAGCGGCTCAACAATCTGCTGGCGCAGATCGATGCCGACGTGCGCGCGGCGCTGCTCAACCTGCAGTCGTCAGCGGAGCAGGTCGATGTAGCCCGCAGTAACATCGATCTGGCCGAGCAGACGCTGGTTCAGTCACGGGATCGTTTCAGCGCGGGCGTGACGGATACGGTTGAGGTCGTGCAATCGCAAGAAACAGTCGCGAGCGCGCACGAGCAGTACATATCGAGTCTCTACAGCTACAACTACGCAAAGATTTCCCTGGTTCGCGCCCTAGGTGTTGCAGAGGAAGGCGTCAAAGAATATTTCAAAGGAAAATGAACATGGCGGAAGAGAACCAAGCCCGTTCAGGGCCTGAGACTGGCACGAAGTCCCCGGCCGATCGATCGGCGGACCCATCGCCCTCGGGGGGCAGAGAATACACGCCGCCCGTGCGGCGTCGTTCCAACCGGCGCAGAAACGTCGTGATTCTGGTCCTCGTCGTGGTATTGGTCGTTGCGGGCGTTTTGTTGTGGCGCTACTTGAGCAGCTATGAATCCACCGATGACGCTCAGGCCGATGTTCATCTGTATCCCGTGAGCGCGCGCGTCTCGGGGTATGTCGTAAAGGTCAACGTAGACGACAACCAGTGGGTGGAAAAGGGCGCGGTACTGGTCGAAATCGATCCCAAAGATTATGAGGTCGCCGTTCAGCAGGCGCAGGCAAATTTAACCAACGCGGAGGCAACGGCGGAGGCGCTGAATATTACGGTTCCGATCACATCGGTGAACACTTCAAGCCAATTGAAGTTCGCCGCGTCCGGCATCGAAGACGCGAATGCCGGGGTCATCGTTGCTGAACGGCAGTTGACGGCGGCCCACGCCCAGGTCGAATCGGCCGAAGCGAACGATATAAAGGCGCAAGACGATCTCCATCGCTATAAGTTGCTGGTCGACAAGCGGGAGGTCTCGCAGCAAATTTATGATCAGGCGCTGGCGGCCGCTAAATCCAGCACCGCAACGGTAGCTGGAGCAAACGCCAGTGAGTCAGCGGCGCGGGAATTCGTGAAACAAGCCCGCAGCCGCCTGGCGCAAGCAGATGCGAACCACCAATATGCGGAAACCGGGCCACAGCAAGTATCGTCCACCCGGGCCCGGGTGCGAGCGGCGATCGCAGATGTTGAGCAAAAGCGAGCGCTCCTTGAGCAGGCGCAATTGAACCTGCAATACACGAAGATCGTTGCTCCGGTAAGCGGCGAAGTGAATAAAACGGTGGTCATTGGGATGAACGTCGCGGACGGACAACAACTCCTCACGGTCGTTCCTCTCGATGAAATTTGGGTAACTGCCAATTTCAAGGAGACCCAGCTCAAGAAAATGCGAGTTGGACAGAAGGCCGAAATCCATGTGGATTCCACGGGCCAGACTTTAAAAGGCCACGTCGACAGCATTGCGGGCGCGACCGGTCCGCTGTTCAGCTTACTTCCGCCTGAGAATGCCACCGGAAACTACGTGAAAATTGTGCAAAGAATTCCGGTGAAAATCGTTCTCGATGCGGGCGAGAACAAGAATCGCCGGCTTCGGCCCGGCATGAACGTCGTGCCAGACGTCTACCTTGAATGAGCTCGTTTCGCCTATTTCGATGAATGATTTTCACCCAAAGAGTTCCCCGCAATGAGTGCTGCCGCCCTCACTCTCGACCAGGAAGTTTGGCGACCCAAGTACAACCCTTGGTTGATCGCCGTGGTTGTGGCCCTGGCCGCTTTCATGGAGGTTCTCGACACCAGCATCGCGAATGTTGCCCTTCCGTACATGGCCGGGAATCTGGGCGCGAGCAACGATCAAAGTACGTGGGTGTTAACTTCCTATCTCGTCTCGAACGCCATCATCCTGCCGATCAGCGGCTGGCTGGCAAGCACTCTGGGCCGGAAGCGCTTCTTCATGTCCTGTCTCGGGATCTTTACCATCAGTTCCCTGCTTTGCGGTGTCGCCCCGAGTCTGGGATTTCTTCTCCTCTTCCGGGTCTTGCAAGGGGCGGGCGGCGGCGGACTTCAGCCGATGGCCCAGGCAATTCTTGCGGACACTTTTCCGCCGCAACAGCGCGGGCTGGCATTCGCGCTGTATGGTATTACAGCCATCATGGCGCCGACGATCGGACCAACGCTGGGCGGTTGGATCACTTTCAACTATTCCTGGCGCTGGATTTTTTTCATTAATCTACCGGTCGGCGTGGCCACCTGGTTTTTGGTTCGCCGCTTCGTCGAAGATCCTCCTTATATAGCCCGGCTCAAGGCGGCTGGCGTCAAGTTGGATTACATCGGCATCGCTTTTTTGACCCTGGGCATCGGAGCGCTGCAGGTATTGCTCGACAAGGGCCAGGAGGACGATTGGTTCGGATCGAACTTTATTACAACCTTGGTGGTCGTCGCTGCGGTGTGCCTGATCTCGCTGGTGATCTGGGAGTGGTACCAAAAAGCGCCGATCATTGACGTCCGCATGTTCAAGAGCTTCAACTTCGCAAGTTCCAGCCTGATGATGTTCACTCTGGGGATCTTGCTGTTCAGCAGCCTGGTCCTGATGCCGCAGTTCCTGCAGACGCTTTTGGGATACACATCGCAACTGGCCGGGCTTGCGCTTTCGGCAGGAGGCGTTGTTTTGCTCATTGAGATGCCCATCATGGGCCAACTGACGACGAAGGTCCAGGCTCGCCGCCTGATCGCCTTCGGCTGGCTGGCCCTGTCCATCGCGATGTTCTATTCCACGAAGCGCATTGATCTTCAGATCAGCTTTAGCGCTGCCACTTGGTTGCGGATCGCGCAGGTGATCGGGTTGGGGTTTCTGTTTGTGCCGATCACGCTGGTCGCGTACGTCGGAATTGCCCCGGAGAAGAACAATGCAGTCGCCGGCATCGTCAACTTCATGCGGAATATGGGAAGCAGCGTCGGAACCTCGCTGGTCACGACGTTAATCGCGCGGCGGTCGCAACTCCATCAGGCAAGGCTCGTGGAAAAAGTCAGGGTCGACAACCCCAATTTCATGAACTCCGCGAACGGACTGGCGCAGCGTCTGGTTGTATCAGGTGCCGACAAACATGATTCTCACTTGCTGGCATATGCCAGGATTTATGAATCCCTGAAAGCGCAAGCGGCGACTCTGGCATACGTCGATACCTTCATGGTTCTTTGCGTGGGTTCGGCAATCATGTTCTGTCTGTCTTTTCTCCTCAAGAAGAATGACCCAGGCGGCGGCGCAACGATAGTAGAGTAAGTAAAGAAGAATCATGCTTCAAATCAAATCCATCCTCTGTCCCATCGATTTCTCCGAGTTCTCGATAAGGGCTTATCATCATGCGCTATCGTTGGGCGAACACTATCGAGCGAAGCTGGTGGCCCTGCATATCGTAGAACTGAGCCGATATCCTTACGCGGATTATGCCGCCTTTGAGGGGAACTATGAGGCCTTCCGCCATGCGCTTTGCGAGGGCGGCAAGGAGCAACTTGGGGAATTCGTCAAGCAACATACCCGCCTTGAACTTCGGCCCGAACTTGATGTGCACCAGGGAACTGCCCCCGACTGTATTCTCTCTTTTGCCGAAAGGCACAAAACTGATTTGATCGTGATGGGAACGCACGGCCGGCGCGGGTTTGACCGTCTGGTATTAGGGTCGGTCACCAACCGAGTGATGCGCAAGACGACGTGCCCGGTGCTCGCCGTATGCAATCCACCGCGCGATTCTGTGATTGGGGAACGCCACCACCTGCACCGAATCCTTTTCTGCACGGACTTCTCCGAAAATTCAGAACAAGCTTTCAACTTCGCGCTCTCTGCCAGAGCGGAATACGACGCTGAACTGGTTGTGCTGCACGTACTGGAGGAGAGTTCAGGCCCGGCCAGGAGGGACGAAGACCTGGCAGCAGCGACGGGCCAGCTTGATAAACTGATTCCGCCCGAGGAACGCAAGGCCCTCAAGATCAAAATGGTGGTACGCACCGGAAAGCCCTACCAGAAAATCATTCAACTGGCTCAAGAGGCACAGATCGACATGGTTGCCATGGGAGTGCATGGCCGCGGGGCTTTGGATGTTGCAGTATTTGGTTCGACGACGTATCGGGTCATGCAGTTGGGACCTTGTCCGGTTCTCGCGGTGCCCGTGTGAAAATCGTTTAGGACTTGGACATGACGAAATTGGTGTGGATCGATGATCAAGATCATCACGATTGAACGCGAATACGGGAGCGGCGGCGGAGAAATCGCTCACCTGCTTGCCAAGCAGCTGGGCTGGAAGATTTGGGATGAGTTGCTGACGGAGGAGATCGCGAGGCTGGCCGACTGTCCCAAGGCAGTCGTCGAGTGTCGAGAAGAACGACCCGACCCCCTGTACTACCGGCTCTTCAAATCGTTCCTGCGCGGGAGCTATGAAGGAAGCATTAACGCGCACAAGCTGAAGCTGGTCGACAGCGAATGCATTTTGAAGTTTACGGAAGAAGTCGTCCAGCAGGCGGCGAAAACCGGAAATTCGGTTATCGTCGGACGGGGATCGCAGCAGTTCCTGAAGAACCGTCCCGACACGCTGCGTGTGTTTCTCTATGCTCCTAGAGAAGATAAAGTGCGGCGATTGCTGGCTCGCGGCAAGAGCGTGGCTGAAGCCGAAGAGCTCGTCGATACCGTGGATCGGGAACGCGCCGCTTTCATCGAGAAGTATTTTCACGCCGAATGGCCCGACCGTACCATCTACCACACCATGATCAATACGGCGATCGGCGATGACGCCGCCGTGCGCATGATCGTCGATCTGATGAAGACCTTCGATACAAAGGTCTCTGTCTAAGCAATCGGGCTACTGCCGACGTCTGAGCGAGGGCTGCGGACGCCCTCACAGAGAGTCTCCATAACAAAACATGCCGTGACTGAGGAGCGCCCCATGGTCGGATAAAACCTGGGTAAGTGATTATTGGCAACTTTCCGTGCCATTTCCCACTCTTATTACCATGTATCGTTCACGTTCAGGGCAATGGTCAGTGCACGTCGCCGTTTTACTCTGCGGCCTGTTATTCCTGCAAATGGTCCCGGATCGAGGTGCGCAGGGCATGCAAGTTGGCACTTCGACCGGGCCAGCGGCAGCGAATGCTCGCCCCATTCTCGTTGAACTGTTCACTTCGGAGGGCTGCTCAAGTTGTCCTCCCGCGGATCGCCTTATCGAGAACATGGATTCATCTCAGCCCGTTCCTGGTGCGCAACTCATCGTCCTGAGCGAACACGTGGACTATTGGGATCACGACGGTTGGAAAGATCCAAACTCTTCGGCTGCGCTGACCCAACGCCAAGATGACTATGTACACGCTCTCGGGCTCCAGACGCCGTACACGCCCCAAACTATTGTCGATGGCACCATTGAGATGCGCGCTAATAATGGGCAGCAAGTCAGCCAAGCCTTCCAGAAAGCTCTCGCGGATCCCAAGATTGCAGTCCGCATTGGCGAGGTCAGTTTCGACGCCACAAATCCAACCATACTCCGGGCGCGTGTTGAGGCAGACGGCGAATCCAACAACCACAATGCCGACGTCTACGTTGCGGTTGCGCTGAACCGTGTGGAGTCGCAGGTCCTGCACGGCGAAAACGGCGGGAAACACTTGACACATGTTGCTGTGGTCCAGCAACTCACGAAGGTTGGAAAGTTGCGAAAAGGAAAGAATTTTGGCGAAACCGTTCAGTTGAAACTGAAGCCCGGTACAGATCCGAAGAACATTCGGATCGTGGCGTTCGTGCAGGAATCAGGCCCCGGTAAAGTACTCGGCGCGGCGATGCGAAGACCTGCAGATTAGAGAACGGGCATGCCGTGAGCACTCACTGCAGGTCGATCACTACAGCGGTGCGACCGAATCAACTTTTGCAAGAGCCATGATTTTCCCTTTTTCATCGACATTCATATTGTCAAACTGCGTCTTGAATTCCTTTTGTCACGATTTCTCGCTTGTCCATACTATCCCTATGAGTAGGGATATCGCGGAACAAGGCGATACGCCACGGTCCTGAGAATTCCTGTTTGGGGAAGTCATTGCGGCGGCGTGGGACGCACCCGGCGCTTCCAGCGAGGAACTTATCGACAGTTTCTATGAGAAGTAAATCAAGGTACAGCGTGGTTACGAATTCCGGTCAGACCAGCCCAGGTTGGCCTCGTCGCTCTCCGTCTGCCGAACCTGATTGTTTTTGTGACGCAGCACAAAAAACATGCCGACGGATGCCAGCGTTGGCGGGATAACGAGAATGAGAATTCCACTCTTCAGCGCCTGGATCATCTTCGAACCGGCCAGGGAGGCCTGTGTGTAGCAGAGCGCGCAACTTTGCGAAAACGCGGGGAGGGCTGTCAACGCCAGCAAACCGGCCAGGATCGCGACAAAGCGCAGTCCGCGCCGGTTCTTCCGGATTCGGTTCCAATTCTTCATTTCGACCACTGCACGCCGTTCGCCAGCCGATTGCTGTCCGTCCACCCGTACTGCATTCCCAGGATGACCGCGACCGTGAAAATCAGCACAAGCCACCGCAGTCCCTTATTGTCGGCAAGGTGCATGAAAAACAGCAGCGCGATGGCTCCCTCGATGCACGCCAGGATCAGCATCCGGGTCAGCATCTGCGAAGTTGAAAGATCCGAGTACGCCGCGAAAACGAGCAGGCTAGCGGCGCAAGCGCCAAGCTGGAATTCGCTAAGTCATTGCTCGACAAAACTTATGGCGAGCTGGCAAAATCCCCCGGCCTGTCGGGACTGGTTCTGATTTTTGATTCCGTCGATGGCGGAATGATGGCAGCCACCACGCCGACCATCCGCCGCTGGAAAGCCGGAGGCCTCACCGACGCAGCCCTTTGGCATCAGTGCTATTTCGATCCGCCCGAAACTTTCAGCCTGTCGAGCACCGCCGCAGCTCATTAGCACACACTGGGACTTGGTTTGAGTGCGATTATGGGAGTATGATTTTTGGGTTTTGAGTTTTGTCTTGACATTGGACAACCGAAGCGATAGGAATGCTGTCCTTTGCAGGTTCTGATCGAAATTGATTTATGATTGCCGTTTGAGGATGGCCGCCGTGTGGGGCGGAGGGAAAAATGGCAAGTGTGGGGTTCATGTTCCAGAATATTTCTGTCGGCCGAGTTACGGGGTTGTTGCGCGATTACGCTGAACTGACCAAAGCTCGCATCACTACGCTCATTGTGCTCACCGCGTGGTGCGGCTACTTTTTTGGCGCTCATCGCGCGGGAGTGTCGTCGTGGTCGCTCGGCCTCCTGCATGCCCTGCTGGGCATCGCTCTGGTCTCGAGCGGAACCGCCGCGCTCAATGAAGTTATGGAGTCCAGCGTCGACGCTCGCATGCGCCGCACTGCCACTCGCCCAGTGCCTTCCGGGCGCATGTCGCGCATGCACGCCATCACCGTCGGATTGGCGCTCACCCTCGGTGGCTCTTTGTATCTTACCGTCTTCGCGAACCTGCTCACCGGACTGCTCGTCTTTCTCACCGCTCTCGTTTATCTAGCCGCCTACACGCCGCTGAAAAAAGTTTCGCCCATTTGCACCTTTGTCGGCGCTTTTCCCGGAGCCATGCCCGTCGCCCTCGGCTGGACCGCCGTCCGCGGCCGTATCGAAATCGAAACGGTCATTCTATTCGCCATCATGTTCGTCTGGCAGTTCCCGCATTTCCTCTCTATCGCGTGGCTCTACCGTGAAGACTATGCACAGGGAGAAATTCGCATGCTGCCAGTCGTCGACTCGAATGGCAAATCCACGATCTGGCGGATTCTCGTCTACTCGGCCGCGCTGATTCCGGTCAGCATCTTGCCGGTCGCCCTCGGTATGGCGGGACGGATTTACCTGGTCGGTGCTGTTCTCATGGGAGCGATGCTGTTCCGCGTCTCCATGGGGATGGCCCTCCCGCAACTTCCAGCAACCGCAGCCGCCTCCAAAGGCCCAGCCCGGCGCCTGCTTCAGGCCACCATCCTATACCTGCCCGCGCTGTTCGCCCTGATGATGCTCAACGTCGGCAAATAGTTATATTTTTGGACCGTTTTGGTGTCGGCGCCCGCAACTTAAATGTCCTGACCTCAGAAAAATTACGGACATGGGCAACGCGGCGACGTTCTATTCCGTCTGTGTTGAGGTGGAACTTTTTCGGGCGCGAGTTTGGCAGAGAAAATCTGCCTCCCACCTTGGACGGTTTCCATTCTCTACCGTATAATTACCGTTTTCCTAACTCTAGTTTTTCGAGGTAGTTGCAATTCATCGCCGTCATCAGGCTATCCCTGTGTGCGCCCGGTTCTTAGGTCGCCACAAAACTTCCCACGCCCCATCGTCCCTTCCCAGGGTCTGGGGACGCAGCTTTGTCTGGTTGAGCCTGATCTCGCTCCTCCTTCTGGTTCTGGCAGCTTCTTCGGCGGGCCAGCAGGATTTGGTGGTCGGCATTCAAATTCACGGCAACCGCCGGATCCCCGCCGAGACCGTGAAAGCCCGCATCTTCACCAAGGTCGGCGACGTCTATGACACGGCCGCCCTGGAACGCGATTTCAATGCTCTCTGGAACACCGGCTACTTCGAAGACGTCCGCTTCGAGCGTGAACAAAGCGCCAAAGGATGGATCCTCCACATTTATCTCAAGGAACGTCCCACCATCCGGGAGATCAACTACACCGGTCTGAATGCTGTCTCCACCAGCGACGTACTCGACCGCTTTAAAGATCGCAAGGTCGGCCTCTCGGTCGAGAGCCAGTACGATCCCACCAAGGTCAAGAAGGCCGAAGTCGTCCTGAAGGAATTGCTCGCCGAGCACGGGCGCCAGTTCGCCAGCATCCGCACGGAAATCCGTCCTATCCCGCCCGCTGCCATCGGCGTCACCTTCGTTGTCAAGGAAGGCCCGAAGGTTAAGGTTGGCAAAATCCGCTTCCGCGGCAACAAGCATATTAATGACCGCACTCTGCGCGCGGCCATGAAGAACCTCAAGCCCATCGGAATTCCGCACTCCATCTTCCTCGAAAATATTTTTGACAAAACCTACGACGCCACCAAACTCGAAGAAGATACCGAGCGCGTCCGTGCGGAGTTCCAGAACCGCGGCTACTTCAAGGTCCTGGTCGAAGACGCGAAGACCGAAATCCACGACACCGGCCACACCGGGTTCCATGTTCCCCTCATTCAGGCCGGCCAGGGAAAGTCGGTCGATATCCTGCTGCCCATTACCGAGGGCGCCCGCTACCACCTCAGTTCCATCACTTTCAAGAACAACAAAGCCATCCAGAACGTGAAAGCCTTGCGCGGCCTTTTCCCCATGAGGGACGGCGATATCTTCAACCGTGAAAAAATCGCCAAGGGCCTCGAAAACCTGCGCAAAGCCTATGGTGAGGCTGGCTACATTAACTTCACCGCTGTGCCCGATACGAAGTTTAACGACGAGAAAAGAACCGTTGACCTGGTCATCGATGTCGACGAAGGCAAGCAGTTCTACGTGCGCCGCATCGAATTTCAGGGCAATACTACCACCCGCGACAAGGTCATCCGGCGCGAAATTGCCCTCGAAGAGGGCCAGGTTTACAACTCTCGTTTCTGGGAATTGAGCCTCCTGCGCCTGAACCAGCTCGGCTATTTCGACCAGCTCAAGCCAGACGATCCCAACACCACCGAACGGCACCTCGACGAAAAGAACGGCACGGTTGACCTGACACTCAAGGTCCACGAGAAAGGCAAGAACAGCATCGGGCTGCAGGGCGGAGTCAGCGGTCTGGCCGGCGCCTTTGTCGGCCTCAACTACGCCACCAACAACTTCCTCGGCTTGGGTGAAACACTCTCGGTGCAGGCCAACCTGGGCAGCCGCCAGCGCGATTTGGTTTTCGGGTTCACGGAGCCTTATCTCTTCGACCGTCCGATTCAGGCCGGCTTCAACGTCTATACCCGCGAGACCCATTACGATCAGGCTCG
>JBELAC010000118.1:0-14297 GCA_049509215.1 Terriglobales bacterium | reverse complement strand
CGCGATGTGATGGTTGCCCGGCGCAATCCACACCTGCCCCTTTTCCAGCTTCTCTCCGTCCCGGCCCTCCTGCACCCGAAGCGGTGTCAGGGCATCGAGCTGTCCTGCCAGCAGCCGCGTAAACATCTCCGGCATATGCTGCACGATCACCACGGGCACGGGAAAATCCTGCGGAAATTGCGGCATCAGTTCTCCCAGCGCATTCGGACCTCCGGTCGAAGCAGCGATCGCCACCAGATCGATGCGCGTCGGCATGCGGGGATGCGCCGGCACGGCGACTACGGGAGCATTGACTTGCAGCGGGCCGCGCACCGAGCACAGGGCCTTGATCTTGGGCACCAGTTCCTGACGCACCAGGTCGCACGATCGTTCCAAGCCCCCCGTTTGCGAAGGCTTGGTCGCATAATCGGTCGCCCCGCGCGCCAGCGCCTCCACCGTGGCCGCCGCCCCCACCCCGGTCAGCGTGCTGAACATGATCACCGGCAGTCTGGGATAAATTTTGCGAATCTCGACCAGGGTTGCGATCCCGTCCATCCCGGGCATCTCAACGTCGAGCGTCACCAGGTCCGGCTTCAGTTCCCGAATCCGCTGCAGGGCCAGAAGTCCGGTTCCCGCCGTGCCCGCCACGGCCATCTCCGGATCCGCCCCCAGCACTTCGCTCAACTGGCGCCGAATCACGGCCGAATCGTCGACGATCAATACCCGGATTGGTGACACGGTTCCCTTCCCACGTTCGGTAGTTCAGTCAGGCAATGTCCCGGAGCCAGACTCCGGTCGCCGGCGGATCAACGCCAGTGGATCAGCGGGACGCCGCCGCGGCACGGCGATTCGCCGGGGCCACAGCCGAACCGTCCGGCACCGCTTCCGCTACCTTGAAGCGGGCAACCAGTTCACGCAGCTCGTGAGCCATGTTTGCCAGATGCTGCGTGGCCGATTGCGCCTCGCCCACATTGGAGGATGTGTCCTGCGCCGCCTGCGCGACCCCGGCAATGTTGCTGGCAATCGTGCTCGCGCCCCGCGCTGCCTCGGACACGTTGCGTGACATCTCGCCCGTGGTTGCGCTCTGTTCCTCGACCGCGGTTGCAATGGTCGTCGAGATGCGGCTGATCTTGTCGATGACCTCCCGGATCCCGCCGATCGCGCTCACCGCGCCCGTCGTGTTTTCCTGAATGACTGTGATCTTCCCCTTGATCTCCTCGGTCGCCTTGGCAGTCTGTTTCGCCAGTTCCTTGACTTCGTTGGCGACCACGGCAAAACCCTTGCCCGCTTCCCCCGCCCGCGCCGCCTCGATCGTCGCATTCAGCGCCAGCAGGTTGGTCTGCTGCGCAATCGAAGTGATGACCTCGACTACCTTGCCAATCTCCGCGCTCGACTCGCCCAGTTTACCCACCGTCTGGTTGGTCGATTGCGCGGCCGCCACCGCCTCGGCCGCCACCCGCGCCGCCTCGGTCGCGTTCTTGGCAATCTCGCCGATGGTGGTGTTCATCTCCTCTGCGCCGGAGGAAAGCGTCTGGAGATTTGTGTTGACCAGTGTCCCGGCTTCAGCCACCGTCTTCGCCTGGGCCGTCGTCTCTTCGGAATTGGCTGTAATCTGCTGGCTCGAAGCCGAGAGCTGCTGCGAGGCCGATACCAGCGACTCCGTGCTGCCGCCGATTTTCCGGATCGCGCTGTGCATGTGCTCGGCCACCGTGTTCACCGCTTCCGAGAGTTGTTTGAAATCGCCCGCATAGTGTCCGGCCATCTGCACCGTAAGATCGCCGGCCGCAAGTTTGTCCAGGACGGCTCCCACGTCATGCAGCGGGCCGATCACCGCGTCCAGCGTTTCATTGACGCCTTCGACCACCTTGCGGTAATCGCCCTTGTGCCGGGCCGTATCCGCGCGCGTCGACAGTTTCCCGTCCACCCCCGCCTGCGCCAGCATGACGGCATCGCCGACCAGAGAATTGACCGCGTCGATGCAGGCGTTCAGGTTGTTCTTGATGGTATTGAAATCGCCGTTGTAGTTGTCGGTGATCTTGGGGGGAATATCGCCTTTGCTGATTTTGTCGACACATTCGGCGGCCACGTTCAGGGGGCCGATGACGGCGTCGAGCGTCTGGTTCACGCCTTCGACGATCTTGCGGAAGTCGCCGCCGTGTTTCGAGGCGTTGGCGCGGGTCGCGAGCTTGCCTTCGACCGCGGCTTTCGCCAGCATGGCCGCGTCCGCGACCAGCGTGTTGATGTTGTCGATGCAGGTATTGAGGCTCTTCTTCATCATCTCGAAGTCGCCCGAGTACTGCGCCGTGATCTTCTGCGGGATATCGCCCTTGCCGATCAGGTCGAGGTAGCCGGCGACCTGGTCGACCACCATCTTGCGCTCGGTCACGTCGGTGGCGTACTTGACCACCTTGTAGTATTTGCCGGCGCGATCGGCGATCGGGTTGTAGGAGGCCTGAATCCAGACTTCCCTGCCGCCCCTGCCGATGCGCTTGAACTCGCCGGCCACGTACTCGCCGCGGTTGAGCTTCGCCCAGAATTCCCGGTAGTCGGCGCTCTGCAGGTAAACGGGATCGACAAACATGCTGTGATGTTTGCCCTTGATTTCGTCGAGGGAGTAGCCCAGGGTCTTGAGGAAGTTGTCGTTGGCGGAGATTACCGTGCCATCGAGGTTGAACTCGATGACCGCCTGCGATTTGGCGATGGCGGCGATCTGACCGGCGTAGTCGGCGTTGGTGGCCTCGAGGCGGAGCTTGTCGGTCGCCACCTGCCACGTATTGATGTAGCCAATGAGGTTCTTGTGGTTGTCGTACACGGCATCCACGGCCAGCTCGAGCGTCTCTGGGCCAACCGAGATCAGCGTCGTGTGGGGCAGATTCCGGGGTTCGCTCATCAGTCTCCGGACCCGCTGGGGGTCTTTGTGAAAGATGTCAATACACTGCCCGATCATCTGCGATGCCTTTACCGGCAAGTACTGCTCCACCTTCTGCAGTTGCTGCGTCGATGCATCGTTCATGTACTGGATCTTGAAGTCGCGGTCGGCAAACATGATGTTGACCGGAGTCCTCTCCGCCAGACCGACCATGCGCGCGGTCGCCGTATCTTTCTCGCACAAGCTGGCTTTCATCTTGTTCAGCGCGCGGGCCAATTCGCCCAGTTCGTCCTGTCCCTGGGCCTTCAGGTCTTCCTGGGTGAGATTTCCTGCCGTGATGGCATTGGCAAACCGAAGGGAGGCGGCGGCTGAGGTGGCGACACTCCGAGTCACAAACAGGGTCACGCCGATGCCCAACAGGAGCGACACCACTCCGGAGATAATCATCACCAGAACGATCGTGCGGATCGACGATTCGATCTCTTGGGTCGTCTGGCTCACCAGCGTCGTAAAGGAATCGTTCATCGCATCCAGCACACCTTGGATTTGCCTATGGGCAGCTGAGCCCGTTTGCGTGTACTCATTCCCCATTCGCACCATTTCGTTGCCGGCCCGCGCCCGTTCGACGGTGCCGTATTGCAGCTTTCGGTACTCGGCCAGCATTGGCTTCAGCTGCGCCAGCCGGTCGCGATTTTCCTGAAGCGACCACTGGGGCGCGTACTTGTCCAGTTCGGCGACATCTTTGTCCATCAGGGCCCAGTCAGCGTCCAGATGCTGCTTGGCCTCTTCCTTCGGCCCGGTCGCGCCACCGGTCAGGATGGCCTGCCGCGTCCGGCTCCCGGTATCGTTCAAGTCGCCGCTCAGCTTTGTGATGGCGATCAAAGTGGGAGCGCGGCGACCGACCAGGACGTTTACACTGGAGGTAATATCGCCCGTCTTCCAGTAATTGAGCGCTGTGCTGATGACGATGAGAGCGAGGACGATTCCGAAACCACCGCCAAGTTTCCTGCCAATTGTGAGTTTCATTTTCTGCTCCTAGTAAGGTCCGGTCGTTTGACCGGGAAAAATTTGATCGTCCTCCGGATGTCTGCCTTAACCCGTCATTTCCGCCGATGCATCAATTCCTAACCCGCCGGGGTGTCCGCTACTGCACGGAGCAAAATGGCTGACTCCGGCATCGAAGCCGGTATCGAAATACAGCTGCCGGTGCGCCTGGATGGAAAGACCCGCCATGGTCGATCCTTGAAGCTCCGGCCTTCACGGTCCCTCCCCCGCTGTTCCCTTCCCGAAATTTGCTACCTAAACCTGGCCGAGCGGAACTTCCCTCTCGCTTCCCGGCACGGCCAGGGCCCGCTCCGTGTTAAGAACCAGCAGCAGGCGCGAGTCGAGCTTGTAGACGCCGTCGACCATCTTTTTCTGCTGCGCCGGCATCGTTTCCGGCGGCGTCTCGAACACCTCCTGCTCCACTTCGAGCACGTCGCCGATCTCATCCACCAGCAGGCTCACCGCGCCGTCGTCGGTACGAATCACGACATTCATCGGCAACTGGTCCGGCGCGCGGTCTGTTATCGCCAGCCGCCGCCGCAAGTCAATGGCGGTCACAATCTGCCCGCGCAGGTTGATCAGCCCGCGCACCATCTCCGACACCAGCGGCACCCGCGTCATGTCGAGGTAGCGGATCACTTCCTGCACCTCATCGACCGGCACGCCGAAGAAATGGCGGTCGAGATAAAACGTGCAGAACTGTTTCGTATTTGCCATGCGCTTCTCTCCCGCCAACTTCTCTCCCGCCACGCGGCTCGCGCGCCACCGTCACGCCTTCACGCGCCGCTCGCCTGTTCAAAGAAACCGGGCTCGACCGCCCGCACCACACCTTCGACATCCAGCAGGTCGGTCACCCGCTGCTGGATCAATGCCGATCCCAGCACGCCCGAACGCCGGCCCGGCCGCTCCACCACCAGGGTTTCTTCCACGATGTCCAGGATGTGATCGACCACCAGCCCGACGCTCTGCGCGGCGCGCGTGTATACGATGACCTGCAACGGGGCCTGCGCGTCGCTCACGGACACCTTCTCAAAAGCGGTCTCCGCGCCCGACTCGACTACTTCCGCCACCCGCACCAGCGGCAGGATGCGCCCGCGATACTGCACCACCTCCTGCCGGCCGCTCCGCTCGATCGAGGAGCGGTTGAATTCCTCCAGGCGCGCCACCGAGGAGAGCGGGATGGCCATCCGCCCGCCCGCGCCCAACTGAAACAGCAACAGCGTCTGGCGTCTATCGAGCGACGGCTGCGCCGAAGCATCCTGCTTCGATTCGGCCGGGGCACGCGCTTCGTCAATCACATTGGCGCGTTGCGCCAGGCCCAGCACGTCGAGGATGAGCGCGACCCTTCCGTCGCCCATAATGGTGGCGCCGGAAAATACCTTCACGCTCTTGAGCTGTTTGTGCAGCGGCTTCACCACGATTTCTTCGGTATCGTTGATCTCATCCACAACCAGCCCGAACTGCCGGTCCTCCGCGTGCAGCACGACAATGCTCACCGGTCCGCCGTGTTTCTTTTTTTCCAGATGCAGCTCCTCGTTCAAGTCCACCAGCGGCAGCAGACGCCCGCGCAGCCGGTAAACCGGCGCACCCTGTACGGTTTCAATGCCGCGCTTCGACTCCGTGGCATCCAGACTCACCAGTTCGGTCAGCGCCACCTGCGGAATGGCAAAGCGGTCGCCGCCGCTGGTCACAATCAGGGCCGGTACGATGGCCAGCGTCAGCGGAATTTTTACCCGGACCGTCGTGCCCTTCCCCGGCACCGACTGCAGGTCAACCGTTCCCCCGATGCGCTCGATATTGGTTTTCACCACGTCCATGCCGACGCCGCGCCCGCTCACGTTCGTAACCTTTTCCGCCGTCGAAAGCCCGGGCAGGAATGCCAGATTCGCGGCCTCGCGCTCGCTCAACCGCGCCGCCCGGTCCGCGCTGATCAGCCCTTTCTGCACCGCCTTCTGCACCACTTTCTCCAGGTTCATTCCGGCGCCGTCGTCGCTGATTTCGATGTTGACCTGTCCGCCCTCGTGAAAAGCGCGCAGCAACAGCACGCCCTCGGGATCCTTTCCCGCGGCGCCCCGCACCTCCGGATGTTCGACCCCGTGATCCACCGCGTTGCGCACCAGATGCGTCAAAGGATCCTTGATCGCCTCGATCAGCGTTTTGTCGAGTTCGGTCTCCTGCCCTTCCATCTCGATCCGCACCTGCTTGCCGCAGGCCAGCGCCACATCGCGCACGGTCCTCGGAAAGCGGCTCCAGACGCTGCCGATCGGCTGCATGCGCGTCTTCATGACGCTTTCCTGCAACTCGCTCGCGATCAGGTTCAGCCTCTGCCCGGCCGTCACCATCCTGGCTTCTTCGGTCGTCTTGGTGAATTGCAGAATCTGGTTGCGCGCCAGCACCAGCTCGCCCACCAGATTCATGAGCTGGTCGAGCAGACCCACATCCACGCGGATCGTGCTTTCGCTGACGCCCTGCCCATGCGTCTGCTGCGCATTGAGCGCTTCGAGCACGTCATGCGGCTTGACCACGCCCTGGTCCACGAGAATCTCGCCCACCCGCCGTGGGTCTCCCGTGCTCTGCTCGGCAACCGCCCGCGAAACTTCGCCCTCGGTCGCCATGCCACGGCGGATAAAGATGTCTCCGAGGTTGGCGGCTTCCGGCGCTGGCGGAACCGGCGCAGCTGCAGCTCGTGAAGGCGAATCTTGTTCCGCTACGGACGGCAGCGGTGATGCCTGCGCCGCCGGCTGCTCCGTCGCGACCGGTCCAGACGCCGCGCTCTTTGCCTCCGTCGTCTCCGGCGCTGCCGATGCCGCGGCCGCAGCCGGTTCCAGCAAGCGAGTCAACGTGGCAATCAGTTCCCCGTCGTCCCGCTCGCCCTCGCTTCCACCCGCCTCAATCGCGGCCAGCATCTGCCGGACCGCATCGACCATCGCCAGCAGCGCGGTCGTCAACTCGGGACTTAAACCGAGTTGCCCGTCCCGCAGCTTCGCCAGCAGGCTTTCGCCCACATGGGTCACGGCTTCCAACTTCCCGAAGCCAAGAAATCCCGAGGTTCCCTTGATCGTGTGGATCGTGCGGAAGATGCTCGCCAGAATCTCCCGGTCCGAGGGCTGCTTTTCGAGCGCGACCAGGTCGCGGTCCAGCCGGTCGAGGTTCTCGTGGCTCTCGACCAGAAACTCTTTCACAATGTCATCGCAGTCATTCATGGCGGATCATCTTCTCAATCGGAAAAATAACGGCTGACGTTCAACACAGAGGTGCCGGGCGACCCGGCGGCGTACGGACAGTTCCACACGGTCGGAGCATTCTTTGGGTTTCATTGGAGAGCGCTCATGAATTACCGAGGTACTCATGCCCCGAAGCACGCCAGGGACCGGAAGGAGGGGACTGCGCCAAACGTGTGGAAGATCGCTCAGACGGACCATCCGTACGAAGGTAGCGGGAGCTAGTGGCTGCACCTAAGAACTGACACCTGAGAACCAAGAACTGCGAACCAGGAAACGAAAAAAGGTGAAACCCTCACCGTGACCGGCGAGAATTTCACCTCTGCAATCTGACCTCGAACCTCTGACCTGCTTTACATCCCCGGTCCATCCGGATACGTCGGCAAGTCCGTCGGACGCGCCGGCAGCACCTTCGGAAGAGCCTTGATCTCCTCCATGAGCATATTCACGGCTTTTTCAAGCTGCGGATCCTGACCCTTCACAACCAGGTCCGGAGGATTGTCCACGACGACATCCGGCTGCACGCCCCGGTTTTCGATCAGCCATTTGCTGTCCATGCCATAAATCGAAAACTCCGGCCGCGTGACATACCCTCCATCCATCAAAGGCATTTCGCCGCGAATGCCGCGCACTCCGCCCCAGGTTCGCTCGCCAATGAGCGGCCCCAGCTTGTACTGCTTGAAGAAATAGCTGAAGAAATCTCCATCAGAAGCAGCATAGTGATTCGTAATGCAAGCCATGTAGCCATAAAAAGTATTCCCCGGAACCGTGTTGTTTCCGAAATTGCGCGACGTGCCCATGGCCGTCACGATACGCCGCAAGCGCTCGAAGATCAGTTGATCGACGAACCCGCCGCCGTTGTAGCGGACATCGAAGATAATCCCTTCCTTGCGGACCTGCGGAAAGTACTGCCTGACGAACTCGTTCAGTCCTTCTTCACCCATGTTCGGCAGATAGACATAGCCAATCTTTCCGCCGCTCTCCGCATCCACCTTCTTCCGGTTGCCTTCAATCATGTTGTATTCGCGCAGGCTGAATTCATCGCCAATGGGTTTGACGACCACCTTGCGCGCGCCCTCAGCCGCCGGTTTCGAATTAACGCTGAGCGTGACCACATCGTTGGCCGTATTGACGAGCAGTTCGTCGGGAGTTTGCGGAGCGCGCAGAGCTCGGCCATTGATCGCCACCAGGTAATCGCCTTCCTTTACCGTGACTCCCGGCTCGGTCAGAGGAGAACGCACATGCGCATCCCAATTCTCTCCGGCAAAGATTCTCTTGAAGCGGTACATTCCGGTCGCCGCATCGACCTCATAGTCGGCTCCGAGCAACCCGACGTTCACAGGCTGCAGCTCCGGAAATTCTCCGCCGCCCACGTAGGTATGCGAATTGGAAAGCTCGCCGATCATCTCGCCCATGATGTAGGTGAGCGAATAGCGGTCAGCAACCGCGGGCAACAACTGCGCATACTTGTCGTGGATCTTCTGCCAGTCCACTCCGTTCATCTCAGCTTCAAAAAAGTAGTCGCGTTCCTGCCGCCACACTTCGTTGAAAATTTCTTTCCACTCTTCCGGCGGATCGACCAGCGCCCGCATCCCGCTCAGGCTGATCGCGCCATCCCCCATCTTGTGCGGCGAATCCGGCGGTTTGGCATCAATAATCCCGGTCGCACCGCCATCGGCACGATAAAGCAGCTTCGAGCCGTCAAACGAAAGCGCGAACCGGTCCGCACCCTCGATCAGCACCTTGTCCTTATGTTCCTTCAGATCGAAGGCATGGATGGCGGGATTCTCGCCCGGCAGCGGCCCCGATAACCCAGCCACCGGAACCGTGGAATAGTAGATCGCATCTTTCGAAGCATCGTACGAGCGTATGACGGCGGGCGGCACGGCCAGCGCTACGATCCGATCCTGAATGCCGTCCAAGTCAATCTTGAAAACCTTCGGCGGTTCCTTGGTCTCGGTCTCGGCCGTCTTCTCGTCGCTCTTCTGCTCTTTACCATTGGACGGAGGATTTTTCGGAGACTTGTTCTTCTTGCCTTCCGGCTTCTGATCCGGCCCGGTCGCGCTCGCCGCCGGCTCTTCCGGTTTCACTTTTACTTCATCGCTCAGCGCCGGAAAGGGCGACGGCTCGTCCTTCGTCAGCGTGATCATGTAAACCCGCGTTGTTTTGGGATTCGCGAATTCGAAATCGAAATTGCCCAACACCTCGTTGTAATCGCGATCCGAAAGGAAATACAGGTAGCGCTTATCCCGATCGAATACCGGGGCGTTGCTGTTGTTCAGGCTCGACGTAACCGCTGTGATCTTTTTGTCCGCCAGACGGTACAGATAAACAATCGAAAAGCCTGTTTCCTCCGGCTTGTCGTAAGTGAGCCACTGGCTGTCGGGCGACCAGTTGTAGTTCTGGATTTCCCCGAACTTTGCGCGATCCACTTCCACCGGCTGTTTCGCCTTCAGATCGACGTACCAGAGCCTCAGAGTCTGGTCCGCCCACGCGATCTTCGAGCTGTCGGGCGACCATGCCGGCGCGAACAAAAACCCTTTATGACCGCTCGTGATCTGCTCCTCCGCGCCCATCCCATCCTGCGGAGCGATGTAAATTTCGTCTTCGCCCGTGCGATCCGAAACGTACGCGATCCTCTTTCCATCCGGCGACCAGGCCACTTTCTGCTCGCGCACTCCCGGCGAATGCGTCAGGTTCCGGATGCTCCCTTCTTTTGCCGGAACCGTGAAAACTTCTCCCCGCGCCGCAAATACCGCGCGCTTTCCATCGGGCGCGATATCGAAATCGGTGATGTGACGGCTCGCATCGACCCAGCGCTTCATGGCCTGGTCGCGCTCGCCGTTCACGTAAATCGTCAGCTTTTTCGGTTGTTTCGTTTGAAGATCGAACGTATAAAGATAGCCGCCATTTTCAAAAACAATCGAATCCGGTCCAAGGCTCGGCCACATCACGTCGAACTCGTCGAACTTGGTCAGTTGCTCGACCTGTTTGCTGGCCAGGTCGTAGCTGTAAATGTTCAGGTGATGTTCCGGTCCGCGATCCGAGGTAAAGAAAATCGTGTTTCCGTGCCACATCGGAAACGTATCGGTGTATTCGGTGTGCGGCACAACCTGTTCCACAGCATTGCTCTTCACGTCGTAAACCGTAATGTCCTGCGCCAAGCCGCCTGTGTAGCGTTTCCACTGGCGGAAATTGCGGAAAATCCGGTTGTACGCGATCTTCCCGCCATCCGGAGAATAAGAAAGCAGCCCGCCTTCATCCATGAACATCGGCTGCGGCAGTCCGCCATTCACGCTCACCGTGTATGGACGCTTGGTCCAGCCGTTCGACGCGTCGCGCCGCGAAAGGAAGATGATGCTCTTGCCGTCCGGCGTCCATCCCATCACCTGATTGAGAATGCCCATGCGGTCGCTGAGCGGCTGCGCCTGACCCTGGTAAAAAGTCAGTTGCTTCGGCTGGCCGCCATCGGAGGGCATCACATACACATTGAAGTTGCCGTCATATTGACCTGTAAATGCCAGCCATTTGCCGTCCGGCGAGAATTTCGGAAACAGCTCCCGCCCCGGAGATGAAGTGATGCGGCGCGCCTCGCCTCCAGAACTCGACGCCAGCCAGAGATCGCCACCGTAGGAAAATGCGACTTTGTCCTTATAGACGTCGGGAAAGCGCAGCAAACGTCCTTCTTGTGTCTCCTGCGCAAAGGCCGGAAAAACACTCGCGACAACGCACGCGAGAATGGCAAGCACAGCAAAATTGCGGATCGAAATCATGAGGAAGGCTCCTGTCGGAAATTCTTTACGGAGGTGTTTTGTAGGTTGCAATCGAATGCGAACAACGTGGGATTGTACCAGCTTAAAAGTCGTTAGACGTTCGGCATCACAAATTGTGAGCCGAAGAATTTCATCATCTACTGGACTGGCCCATTGGCGGCCGCCCGCACCGCCTCCTGGCATTTACCCGCCGCGGTCAACACTTTGTCGAACGCCGGGTCGGTTCGAAGTTTTGCCAGCAGCGGATCCGAAAGCAAGTTCGAATAAGCGCAATAATTTTGTTCGACCGCGCTCTCCAGCATATGCAAAGCCGCCTGCTTCTTGCCGCAGTATGCGAGCAGCGCGCCCTCGTAATACCACGTCTCTGCATCCGGATCGGTTGGGACATTGGTTTCGGCAGCCTGCGCGATGCGATCAAGGTCCGATGCCGGCCTCAAACCCAGACAAGACTCCAGCAAATCGCGATGATAGCGCGGCGCGGTCGGCATGTTCTTTACGGCCTCGCGTGCTTCTTGAACTTTTCCCTCCCGCAGCAACACCGAAGGCATGGCATAGGCGGCCCATTCCGACCCGGCATCAAGGCGCACAAAATCGGCCGCCCGCTCGGTCTTCCCAAGCTCCATGAATGCCCACGCACATGACCGGAATACATAATTCCCCGGATCCAGTGCCAGCGCCGTATTGCATTCACTGGTCGCCTGCTCCAGCATCCCCGCGTAGCGATAGACATACGCCATCGCAAAATGTGCCTCGGCACTCTCCGGGCGGCGTTTGACGAGTGCCTCCGCCTCCTGATATGCCTTGCCCAGTTCGCCGCGCTCAACCCGGTTGGCAATCAACTGCCGGGCGGCTGTAATTCGATTCGGATCCAGTTCCACTGCCTTTTCGCAGGCTTTGTTCGAGCGCTGGAACATCGCCTCGCCGCCATCCGAATAATCGGCGTCGTAGTAGCAGCGCACGCCCAGTTGCTCCCACGCCGGAGCATACGTCGGATCGACCTCGACCACATGCTCCAGCACCGCGATCGCATCTTTGTTTGGCTGGGCATCGTGCGGCAGCGCCAGGCTATGCAGATAGAGATCGTAGGCCTCGGCATTTTTCGGCCGCGTACTCGTCTCCAGGAACCCTCCCGCCACCCCCATCGCCGGCAGCAACCCTTGCCGGATCTGCGCTCCCATCTGTGCTTGCAGTGCAATCAAATCGTCCGCGGGAGCCGTCACGTTGGTCTGCCACAAAAGCCGGTTCCCCGCCACCTGGATCGCCTCCAGCGTAATCAGCAGGTGGTCGCCTTGCTTCAGGAAATGCCCCGTGATGATGTTGGCCACGTGCACTTCGAGCCCCGCTTTTTCCGGATCGACATCATTCCCCACAAACTTCCGCGTCATCGCCGAAGGTCGCACATCCAGAGTTCGCGTGTACGTTAGTGTGTTCGCAATTTCATCGGCCAGCGCGAAGCGCAGAAACTCCACGCTGATGTCGCCGTTCATGTTCTGCAAAGGCAGCACCGCGATCGTGTTCTTGGGCGCGCCGCCAGTGATCACGCCCCGGTGCCTGTACCACCACGCTCCCACTGTCACCAGCACCATCAGCAGCACCGCGCAAACGCCCAGCAAGATATAGGTGGACCATCTCGTGGTGGCCTGAAACGTGGTCGTCGCAATGCGATACGGCAGGGCTGGCCGGCGCAGAGCCCGGGTCACGCCCGATTCGGTTTCTTTCCGCAGCGACTGCAAGTCGCCTTTCATCGCCAGCGCCGTCGGATAGCGATGGCCCCGTTCTTTCTCCATCGCCCGCCCGATGATGCCCTCGAGATCCACCGGAAGTGCCGGGTTTAGCTGCAGGGGCGAAATTGGCTTCTGATTCAACACTGCATCAAGCGTCGTGACCACATGCCCCGTGGCAAACGGCTTCTTCCCCGTCGCCATCTCGTACAGCACCACTCCCAGCGAAAACAGATCGCTGCGCGCATCCAACTCCTCGCCCCGCGCCTGTTCCGGAGACATATAAACCGCCGTCCCCGGGATCACGCCCATCGCGGTCAGGGAATCTTCCAGTTGCGCTTCGCTCGAATTCGGATCGTGCACAATCTTCGCCAGCCCGAAGTCGAGGATCTTCGTCTGCCCGTTCTGCGACACAAAAATATTCGCCGGCTTGATATCGCGATGGATGATCCCCTTGGCGTGCGACGCTGCCAGCGAGTCGGCTACCTGAATTCCAATGTCAAGAATCTCGTCGACCCCTACGCGCCTGCTCCGGATCAGGTCCTTCAGGCTGGTGCCTTCGAGCTTTTCCATGACAATGAAGGGATGCCCGTCCAGGTCCTCAATGTCATGGATAGTGCAGATTCCAGGATGGTTAAGCTGCGAAGCCGCCCGCGCCTCGCGCACAAAGCGGTCCAGGGCCTTGCGGTCTTTCGCCATTTCAGGAGGGATAAACTTCAGGGCAACGTGCCGCGCCAGCCGCGTGTCTTCCGCCTCATAGACCACGCCCATGCCCCCACCACCCAGTTTTCCGATGATGTGATAGTGGGAGACTGTCTGGCCTATCATGCGAAACGCTCAAGTGCCGTCGGCGGTAATGTTAGGCTCGCGTAAGCAACTCGGTCAAGGCAGTGGAGAAAACGGCCCCCGATTTCTTCACGTCCTTTTACGTTCGCAGGCCCTCTTTGTAGCCATCGTTCCCGCAGGGACTTCCCCGTCTATTCCCGCCAGCTCTTGTGCCGCCGCCTAACGCGTTACAATGCCCTTTACTTCACAACCTCAGTCTTAACTCACTGCTGAAAGCAGGGTAAACATAATGCCCGAACTTATCGACGGACGGGGACGATCGCCGCGTCGGCGAATCCTTATCCCCGTCATCATCCTGGCCTTCATCCTCTTTGGTAGTCGCACGGCGCTCTCCTATTACATTGAACGCCTATGGTTCGAGTCACTTGGCTATGGAGAAGTCTTTCTCAAAACGCTGAGCCTTCAGTGGACAGTTTTCGCGGCCTTTTCCGCTGCCACATTTCTCATCCTCTATGGATGGTTTCTTGCCCTCCGCCGGGCCTATGAGCCCGACTTGCAAAGCGGCAGCATCATTCATATCGGTGGCCAGCCGGTAAAGCTTCCCGTCGAGCGCATTCTGCGCCTGATCGTTAAAGTAATCGCGCTCATCATTGCCATCCTGACCGGCGCGAGCATGAGCGCCGAATGGCCCACCTTCGCCCTCTACTGGTATGCGCCGCAATCGGCCGCCGCCGGAGACCCGATCTTCGGCAAGTCGCTCCACTTCTACCTCTTCACGCTTCCGGTATGGCAATTCATTACAGGATGGCTGTTGACGCTCGCGGTGATCGCCTGTGCGGTCGCTTTTTTCTTTATTCTGATCACCGGCAGCACGCGCGTATTCGGCGGAGGGCGCGGTTCCACT
>JBELAC010000117.1:0-14303 GCA_049509215.1 Terriglobales bacterium | reverse complement strand
CGAAGATTCTCTCTTTCCAGTCAAGCAGTTTTTTTCTCTCTGGAGAGGTGCAGGAGAACCTCTCTCTATTTAAGCGGCCGCAGCGAGTTCAATCGCGGGGAACAAGCGGGAGCCGTCATAGCCGGTGCGTCCGCGGAACATGCCGAAGATGGCGTGTAGCATTTTGCGGGCGGCGGCGATCAGGGCTTGGAGTTTGGCTTTGTGGCGTGCGACTAAAGCCTGGTAGAAGGCGCGCAGGTGGGGATCGTGACGCACCGCCACTAAGGCGGGCATGTACAGGGCGCGCCGCAGATAGCGGTTGCCAGCGCGGCTGATGCGGGAGCGCTTATGCACGGAAGTGCCCGAGTCATGATGGGCGGGATCGAGTCCACTGTGCGCGACCCATTGACGCACGGTGAGGCTGGGGGCGAGCAGCGCTAGTTCTCCTAGGAGGCTCAAGGCGCTGACCTCGCCGATGCCAGGCACACTCAACAGCAAGGCGAAACGTAGGCGCAGTTCTGCGTCCTGCTCAATCACGGCCAAGGCTGCGCGTCGCATCTTTTCGACCCGGTGCTCCAGATCGCGGAGCGAGCGTTTCAGATCTTGCTGCACGCAACGAGCACCGGCGCGGGAAGCGGAGACGGCGTGCAGGCGGTTCGACTGCTGCGTGTGCTGCTGGGTGAGGGCGGCGATGTGGCGCGTAATGGCGCGCAGTTCCAGCGCGGCAGCTTGCGGCGGATGCCAGCGCTGGAACGGCATGCGACGAGCATACTCGGCCAGCACCTGGGCGTCGGCGGGATCAGTTTTGCTGCGGCACAGGGTCGCGGCAAACCGGTTCACTTTCTTGGGATTGAGCACCGCCACCTCGATTCCAGCTACGGCGTGCAACGCCAGGGCTAAATCGAGACTGTAGAGGCCGGTGGCTTCCAGACAAACCCGGACCCGAGTCCCGTTCTTTTGCAACCACAGGATCAACGCCTCGTGTCCGCTGGCGCGGTTGGGGAAACTACGCCGCAAACCTCTGCCGCCCTCGCCTTCGAGAGCGACGACGAGTTGGGCTGCGCTGACATCGATTCCACAGCAGAGAAAAACATCCGCCGACAGCTTGTGCATGAGTGGCTCCTAGAGTTAATCTGCGGTTCCGGCTTCCGCCCCGGGCAAACTCTTGGCGCCGACCTTGAACATGCAGGCTCAAAAGGCCTTCGATTCTCCACGGCGTCGAAAAGAGAGGGGCGGGGGTCGTTCTTCGCACAGGCTCACTCGCGGCCTAAGGGTGGGACGACCTCTCCGCCGAAACGCGACCTAATCCTAGTCGCGTCTGGAGAGGGAAGATACAAGGGTGGGGCAGCCAGCTACGAAGCGGCTGCTTTGTGGAGCTTGCAGCGACGCTTATTCCGCCGACTGCGGCTGAACGAATTGGTGAACCTTCACTGTGGCGAGGATTTTTTCCAGGCGGTCGAAAACTGCGTCCCGGTCGACTGGCTTGATTCCTTCTTTGGTGCCGTAGCCCGCTGTGCCGAGGCCGAGGACATACTCGTAGCAGGCTCCGTTCTCGTAGCTGTGATAGTAGCGGGCTTCGGCTTGTTTGGTGGCGCTGCCGGCGAATTCGGAAGTCATATCCATATCGGTCGAACCGACTTTGACCTTTTCGGCATCGATCGGCTCGCCGTCGGCGTCGCTGGTGTCGACAAAAGCAAAGTGCGGGCACTCCTGCTCAGAGAGAGCGTGATTTACGTTCACGCTGAAGAATGCGGAAGCAAAGTCCGTGCCCGGGTAAGACGCGTCCGGCAACTCAACGGTTGCGACGGGCACGCCACCGGGTTGGACGAAATTCATAGGAACCGGACCCATCTCGCCGAAATCGGGCTGCGCTTTCTCGCCGGAGGCCAGTTCAAAGGTTCTCGGATAGTCGAACGACAAGCCGGAGTTGGGATCGCTATAAGCGACGGTCCCGGGCGGCTTTTTGTGGCCTTTTTTGTGCGTCTTTTTCTTGGCTGCGACCTCTTCGGTATTCAGAGCGGCCACTTGAGTTGCCGTCGCTGAGGTCCAGCCTGCCGGCGAGGGCGAAACTGGTGCCGGAGCAGCGACGCCGGCCAGCGTGGACTTGGAAGACTGTTTCGAACATGCGCTCGCGGCCAGCAACAGGCCGAGGATCGCACAGCACGCGATCACGGCCAGTTTCTGCTGGCGCGAGGATGAGACGGTTGTTTCAAGAAATGGGTGGTTGCATTCTGACTTGTTCGTGGAGTTCCTAAGTGTTGCCATCGTGTCACCTCCCTGCGGCTGACGCAGATGCAAGGGATATGGCACGGCGCGCGCCACTAAGGAGGCGATTGATTTTCGGGGACTTAGCGGATTGGAAGTCGATTCCGGGCGTGGCGGCGGAAACACGGCGTGGGGATTGGGCCACGTGAATTGCCGGGCGAGGCTCTTGCCGGGAGCCAGGAAAATCTTAACCACGGAGGGGGCGGAGAGCACAGAGGAATCTCGAAGGTCCGCAACGGAGTGAGGCTTGGAGCTGGCGCTGCCGATTTACCGTTCCCGGCCTGCTTCCTGGAACCGGACGTACACTCCCTTTCGGTAACGCGGGTAATCGTCGGTAACCGTTGGGCTGGAGTGACCCCGCTTTACAATGACATTACTCCGCGATCCCGGCTGCGTGGTTTGTAGTGTTTTTGTCCGGAATCATGGCGAGGTCGCACCCGTTGAGCAACGCTCTCCAGGATTTGTGGGCGTTTAGCGGGAAATAAGGCTGGAGTCCGTAATCCTATGGCATTTGGTTTTGGATTCAACAAACAGAAGGTTCTCAGTGCTGCCGAGAAGTTTGTCCAGCAGGGCAAACTGCAGAATGCCATCACCGAATACGAAAAGGTCCGCAAGAACGACGACAAGGACCTGACCGTCGCAAACACGATCGGCGATCTGTACGCCCGATTGGGCGACACAGCCAAAGCCATTGAGTGCTTCAAGACGGTAGGCGATGCCTACGCCGCGCAAGGATTCACGGTCAAGGGCATCGCCATGTACAAAAAGATCACCAAGCTGCAGCCGAGCGTGGATGGATCTTTGAAGTTGGCGGAACTCTACACGCAACAGGGATTGTTCAACGACGCGCGGGCACAGTATCTGCAGGTCGCCGAAGACTTCATGAAGAATGGCGATCTGGACCAGGCGGTGCGGCTTTTCCAGAAGGTCCTGGAGATGGATCCGGAAAACGTGCCGATGAGGCTCAAACTGGCCGAAGTGTATCTCAGGCTGGGTAAGAGAAAGGAAGCGTGGGAAATTTTCAGCGCGGCAGCGGAGTCGTTGCGCGCGCGTGGTTCGGCGGCGGCCGCCGAAGACGTATTGAAACGGATGCTGGTACTGGACCCCGGTAACAGCTACGTGCTGCTGCTGCGGGGAAAAGCCGCAGTTGAGGGCGGCGACCCGAAAAGAGCGATCGAGTACCTGGAGAAGGTCTCGGACATCGATTCCCATCCCGAGGGTTTGCGCGACCTCCTGAAGGCGTACCTGGAAAACGGCGAACTGCCGAAGTGTGCTCCGCTAGCGGAAAAGCTGCTCACCGTTCACAACGATCCAGAAGGCTTATTCATTTTGGCGGATGGAGCAACCCGTCTTGGCAGTTACGACCAGGCACTGGAGATTTACACCAAGCACGCCGATCGGCTGCTGACAACGGACTCGGCCAAGCTGCTGGGAAACCTGCACAGCCTGATCACGCACGTGCAGGGCGATGCGGGCGCCCTCGAGAAGCTGATGGACCTGCTGGGGAAGTCGGGTGAGAGCACGCATGTCAACGAGGTGGCTGAGTTGCTGGCGCACGCCTCGGTGAAAAACGGGAACCTGGACCGGGCTCGCGAACTGTATAAGATGCTGGCCGACAGCGAACCGCAGAACACGATGCACATGCAGAACTACCAGCAGGTGGAACGCATGGCGTCGCCCGCCGTCCATCCGGGAATTACGGCTGAAGAGGGGGCGCTGATCGTCGAGGAACTCGAAGCCACGGCGCCGGTGATCGACCAGTCGTATCCGGACCAGATCGCAATCGAGGTGCGTTCGGCGGTGACCGATGCGGACTTGTTCCTCTCGTACAATCTGCCGGACAAGGCGATTGTTCCTCTCCTGGGAGTGCTGCCTCAGGCGCCTCGCGACGTACGCTTGAACCAAAGGCTGGCGGCGCTGCACACGCGTTTTGAGCGTTTTCGCGAAGCGGCGGTTTGCTGCCGCACGCTGGAGAGCGCATACCACGATGCCGGCTATCCCGATGAAGCGATGCGTTACGGAGAATTGGCGGCGCGCTACGAGGAGACGCTTCCGGCTGGAACCGTGCCGATGGAGCCTGCGCCCGCGCCGTCCTGGCCGACTGCAACCGTGCCCAAACCGGAAAAGGTGGCACCGCAAGAACTCGCCATCCCGGAAATGGACGTGCAAGCGCCCGCACACGGGCACGATTTCTCGTCCGATCTTTCGTCGGAATGGGAGCAATCGCTGTCGGTCGAAGAAAGCGCTGCGGTCGACGAGCATCCGGCGGCGGAAACACGTGCGATCGAAGCGCATTCTGCCGATACAAAGAACATGGAGGCCAGCCCCGAGATCGACGAGACCGTGGAAGAGATCCGTTTCTATCTCGAACACTTCATGACCGATCAGGCGCGATCGGCATTTGAAAAACTGGAAGCGCTGACACAGGATGCGGCGATTCTCGATCCGCTGCGTTGCGCGCTCGAAGCGGGCGGCAAGGCTGCGGAAGAACCTGAGGTTGAGATTGCCGACGCTGAAGTGCCCGAGGCCGATGCGTCGGAAATCGAGATTAATGCCGATGATCCGGAAACCTTCAATATCGGATTGGAGACGCCGGCTGAGCCAGCGGCGGAAGAGTTCGCTACATCGCCCGATCTGATGTCGGGCTTCGAGCATGCGCACCACGAAGCGGCCGTCGAACCGGAAGCGGAAGATCTGGAACCGGTTCAGGATGCAGACGCCACGCACTTTGGCTTGAAGCATGAGGAGCCGATTCCAGCGGAACCTGTGCACGCAGCGGCGACGCAGGAAAATTCGGATGAGTTATCCGCCCTGGTGGCGGATCTGGAAGCCTCGATTGGGGATTCTCTCCCGGCTGCCGCACCGGAAGAGCCAGCTACAGTGGAGCCGGAGCCAGGGGTTGCCCAGCACGAGGCGGTTGAGCCAGAAGTGACCGAACCGGTAAGCAAAACTTTGCCGAGCTGGCCGACAGTTGCACCGTCGAAATGGACTCCGGCGCCACCTCCGCAGCTTGAACCCGAACCAGAGCTGGAGCCGGTGGCACAAGCCGCTGTGACGCCAGTTGCACCCGAAGTCTTGCCGGTGGTAACAGCCGGCGCGGGAGGGGCCGCGGCCGCTCCCGCAATGAGCCTGGCGACTTCTCCGGAGCATCCTTCAGGAACAGACGCCGTGACGGGACATGCGGACAGCGTGGATCTGGCGGAGATGTTCGGCGAGCTGAAACACGAACTCGAAGAAGAAATCGCGGCCGGAGATGACGATCCGGAGACCCATTACAACATGGGAGTCGCCTTCCGGGAGATGGGATTACTCGACGAAGCGATTGCCGAACTGCAAAAAGTGTGCAACTGGATCGACCGGGGACACCCGTTTGCGCAAGCGATCCAAACATACACCTGGCTGGCACAGTGTTTCCTCGATAAAGGAGTGCCCGAGGCTGCCATCCGGTGGTACGAGAAGGCATTGAATATTCCGGGAATCGACGGTGAAGCGCGGGTTGCCATCAACTACGAGCTAGGGTCGGCTTGCGAGAGCGCGCAGGACAAGCCAGGAGCTCTCCGGCATTTCACGTATGTATATGGGGCGAATATCGATTATCGCGACGTGGCCGAGCGCATACAGGCCTTGAAGTCGTAGAATGCAGCAGTGGGTCTTGCGGCATGCGCTGGGGATGGAATGATCCCGCGCTCGTAACTGGACGATTGTTGCAGGGCGACCACGCAGGACGACCATCCCATTACGACGCGTGCGAATGATTTCCGATCCCAAACTCCCTTTTGACAGCCCGCCCGCGAGTGTCGAAATCCGAACCGGCGTTTCCGCGGAAGTATCTCCCGGAAATACCGGCACATCGGAAGAAGCGAAAGTGGTTTCGCGCCGGGGGCCCTCGGTTGCACAGGTATGGCTGCGGCGCGTCGGCGTACTGCTGTTTGTGTTCCTGTGCGCAACGATTGGCGTGATGCTGATGATTGTGCCATGGCGCCCGGAGTGGGCAGACAATCCCCTGCTTCTTCGGTATCCGACGTTGCGTGATCTGGTGGGCAGCGGGTTCATGCGCGGCGTGGTGACGGGTCTGGGCCTGGTGAATGTGTGGATTGGATTCTGGGAGGCCCTGCGGTACCGGGAAGAGGACTAGACGCGGCCGGCGCTGTGGGGCGCTGCCACTGTCGTTGCAAGGAATCAACCATAACGCCCAAGATCAAGCGATTGACTATGACAGAACCGAAGCTGAAGCCCGCGCCTCTCGCATACAAGAACGAATCGTTTCTCAATAGCCCGGACGGCCGGATTCTGCGCCTGTTGTCGGAATACAGCGAGCCGCTGTCGCGCTTCCGGCGGGAGCAGATTCAGGACACGGTGGTTTTCTTTGGCTCAGCTCGGGTGAAGAGCCGTAATTCGGCCGACACGCAACTGAATGGCGTGCGCGAAAAAGATGCCGCGGTCGCGGCGGCGCAGCGCGATGCGGATATGAAGCGGGCCGAGGCCGCTGTGGATATGGCTCGCTACTACGAGGATGCGCGCCGCCTGGCTTACCTGCTTACCGAGTGGTCGACGCAGATTCCGGCGCGGCGCCAGCGTTTTGTCGTTACGACAGGTGGAGGGCCGGGGATCATGGAGGCCGCAAACCTGGGCGCGCACGAGGCGGGCGGGAAAACGATCGGGCTCAACATCAATCTTCCTTTCGAGCAATTCCCTAATCCTTACATCACGCCGTCACTCAACTTTGAGTTTCATTATTTTTTCATGCGCAAGTTCTGGTTCGCTTATCTGGCGAAAGGATTGGTAATCTTCCCGGGCGGTTTCGGCACGCTCGACGAGCTGTTTGAAATCTTGACGCTGGCGCAGACCGAGAAACTTGCCAAGAAAATCGTGGTCGTGATCTATGGCAGCCAGTATTGGAAGAAGATTATCAATTTCGATGCCATGGTGGATGCGGGCGTAATTTCGGCGCAAGATCTGGAGCTCTTTAAGATTTCGGATTCACCGGAAGAGAGCTTCGAGTTCCTGAAAGAAGGACTGACGAAGTACCACCTCGGACCGCAGCAGCCAAAGCGTACGGGCGAGGCCGCCACCCCGGAAATTGCTAAGACGCGCCCCTAGGCGTCGGTCGTGCAGCTCCAGACCCCTTGCAGCGTCGCAAAAGGTGGGCGCCCCAGCTCGGTAGGTTCCATGCGTTTCATCATTTGAATTGAAACTTCAGCGGCCCTTCCCGCGTATACACTCCTGACAATTAGTGTTTTCGGAGACAAAACGACCATGAACCTGCGAACAATGATACCAGCGGCTCTAGGGGTGCTGATTTTGTTCTGCGCGGCGTGCGCGCTCGCGCAACCACCCGGCCCAAATGAGATGCCCTCGGTGATCGAGGCCCCGGCGGCTGCGCAACCTTCGGCGAACTTCGACGCGAATGCGGCCACCAATGCCTATCTTGCGCAGATTCCTGCCGACAAGACCGCCCAGTCCGACGCTTATTTTGAAGGCGGTTATTGGATGATCCTTTGGGATTTTCTTTATGGCGTAGTGGTCGCGCTGATATTGCTGAACCTGCGATGGTCCGCCAAAATGCGCGATGCGGCGGAGCGGATCACGCGTTTCAAACCGCTGCAGACACTTCTATATTGGCTGCAGTACATCGTTCTTACTTCGATCATGCTCTTCCCACTCTCGGTTTACGAGGATTATTTCCGCGAACATAAGTATGGGCTCGCCACGCAGACATTTGGTCCGTGGATGGTGGACCAACTGAAGGGATTAGGAATTGGGGTGGTACTGGGCGGGTTAATTACAGTTCTTCTTTTCGGTATCGTTCGCCGGCTGCCGAGGACATGGTGGATTTGGGGCGCAGTGGCAAGCACGGCATTCCTCATCTTCTCCGTGATGATCGTGCCTGTGTTTATCGTTCCGGTCTTCAACAAAGTGACCCCCCTCAACGACCCCAAAATTGTCGACCCCATTTTGAGCATGGCGCGAGCCAATGGAATCCCGGCGAAAAACGTCTACCAGGTCGATGCTTCAAAGCAAACGACACGGATGAGCGCGAACGTGAGCGGCTTCGCGAACACGATGCGGATCACGCTGAACGACAATCTGCTGCGGCGCGGGTCTCCAGAAGAAATTCAGGCTGTGATGGGACATGAGATGGGACATTACGTTATGAACCATATCCCGAAGTTCATCATGTTTGGCCTGATCACGATTGTGGTGGCCTTCGCGTTCCTGCGGTGGTCGCTGGACTGGTCGCTCAAGAAGTGGGGAGAGAAATGGCAGATCCGGGGGATCGGCGATGTTGCTGTGCTCCCGCTGGCGCTGCTGATCTTCTCAATTATGGGTTTCGTGGCGACGCCCATCTTCAACACATTTATCCGAACTCAGGAATATGAAGCCGATATGTACGGGTTGAATACGAGCCGGCAGCCGGACGGATTTGCGCAGGCGGCGATCCATCTGGGTGAATACCGGAAGATGAATCCGGGGCCGATTGAGGAGTTGGTTTTTTTCGACCATCCAAGCGGAAGAAATCGCATTTACGCGGCGATGCGATGGAAAGCGGAAAATCTGAAGTTGTTCACGCCGCGGGCGGAAGCAGCCCCGGAGAGCGCGCTGCAACCGACGGGCACGGTTGCGCAATCAGCCGATGCAACGAAGAAATGACGGCGCAAATGATGTAGGCTGACAGCTGATGGCTGACCGCTGTCTGCTCTATTACATTACCGGCCGCAGGCAATTTTCCGGCGACGAGCACGAACGCCGCCGCGCGTTGCTGGCCAAGATTGCCGAGGCTACGCGCGCCGGCGTCAATTGCATCCAGCTTCGTGAAAAAGACTTGAGCACGCGGGAACTGGAAGCGCTCACTCGCGAATCTGTCGCCCAGATTGAACAACTGAGAAGTAAGAACCGAAAGCTAAAAACGATTCTTCTGGTTAACTCGCGCACTGATGTCGCGATTGCCGCGAATGCAGACGGCGTGCACCTGCGCTCGGATGATATCTCGCCGGATGAGCTCCGCAGCGTCTGGGTTCGCTGCAGCGCCAGAGTCTCCGACCGCGAACCCTTGCCGTTCATCGCGGTGTCCTGCCACAGCGTGACCGACGTCCTCCGGGCCAAATCCAAAGGCGCTGATTTCGTAGTCTTCGCCCCGGTTTTCGAAAAGAGGGATGCTCCTGCGACACAACCGAAAGGACTTTCCGCGCTGCGCGAGGCTTGCGCAGTGAAAATCCCTGTTCTCGCGCTGGGAGGTGTGACGCTTGAAAATGCCGCGTCGTGCCTGGCGGAGGGCGCCAGCGGGATCGCGGGAATTCGACTGTTCCAGGAGAATAAAATTGAAGACGTTGTCCGCGCGCTGCGCGGGCTTTGAGCTATGGACGGAGCTGGAATTTTTATTCACGGCACGCCGGAAGGGGACATCAGCCTGATGCTGGCGCGCATTCCGGCGGGTTGGTTCCTGATGGGATGCGATTCCGGGCAGGATGTTGAGAAGCCGGTGCATCGCGTCTGGATTGACGAATTTCTGATGGCCGCGCACCAATGCACTAACGCAGGCTATGCGCGCTTTGTGCAGGCCACTGGGGCGCCCGCTTCTCCATTCTGTGGCGATCCGAACCTCAACCAGGCCGAGCAGCCAGTGGTTGGGGTTTCTTGGCACGAGTCGGTTCGCTATTGCAATTGGCTCAGCTTCTGCACCGGTCGCGAGTTTCGCTTGCCGACCGAAGCAGAATGGGAGCGTGCGGCACGTGGAGGGCGCGAGCGTGCGCTCTTTCCATGGGGCGATACGGCTCCGCAGTTGCTCTCTGAGTATGCCGAGCGCTGCGACCGCTGGTGGAAGACTGGTCCGGAGCCCGTTGGCCGGGGCGAGGCCAATGGATATGGGCTCTACAACATGTGCGACAACGTGCATGAGTGGTGCAGTGATTGGTACTCGGCGGATTATTACGCGGTCTCACCGGAGCACAAGCCGCAGGGACCGGAAACGGGAGAACGGCGCGTATCTCGCGGAGGGTCCTGGCGCCATCACGTCAAGATGACGAGATGCGCAGCGCGGTCGAGTATTCCGCCTGAGTTTCAATATGCGGATTACGGGTTCAGGGTCGCGTGCGACATGAATCCGGTGTAGATTGTGAGCGTCTCGCGGAGACGTATTGAGTGAAATTAAAACAAACGCAGGAATACATGAGCGATTTGGCATCTTCCTATCTCGATGAAATCCGGCGGCAACTGCGCGGACACAGACGCATGGCGGAAAGTGCGATGGAGCAGCTTGAAGACAGAGACTTCTTTGCGACCATCGATCCCGAATCGAATTCGGTCGCGTTGCTCGTGAAGCACGTCGCCGGAAATGCGCGCTCTCGATTTACGGATTTTCTTACGACAGATGGGGAGAAGCCGGATCGCTTTCGCGACCGGGAATTTGAGCTCACGGGCGAGACGGCGCGCGAAGAAGTAATGCGCTGGTGGGAGCAGGGATGGTCTTGCGTCTTTGCGGCAATCGATGAACTCAAACCGGAGGACGTGCTTCGCACCGTCACCATTCGACAAGAACCGCACACCGTCATGCAGGCGCTTAACCGGGCGCTGGCGCACTATGCGCAGCACATTGGACAGATCGTGTTTCTCGCCAAGCACCTGCGTTCGGCAGCGTGGAAGACGCTGAGCATTCCGCGAGGGAAGTCCGAAGACTACAAGATAGGCAGCCCGAAGGGATACAGCCGGGGCAGCCGCGATCCTAAGGGCTAGCGGGTCATTCAGAAATTGGGGTAAATAGCGCATGAGGAACATCGTTGGAATTACTCTAATCGCAATCGGCGCATTCACTGCGGGGGCGCGGCCGGTGATTGCGCGAACGGCGCCTGCGCAATCGACAGTGATGGGCTCAGATGCCTCCGGCAGCGCGGAAGAGGAAATCAAGAAGGAAGAGTTGAAACGGGCTGATCTGATTGTCCATGAAAAGTGGAATGAATATGAAAAATATCTCGCGGACGATTACACGCGTATATCGAGCGGCGGAACGTTGGAGGACAAGAAAGAGGTGATGGCTGGATTCCGAAGCGGACCGCGAAAGGTTATCGTCCGCGAGCCGGAAGATCTGCATGTAAGGATTTACGGCGAAACCGCAATCCTGCAGGGACAACGAACTTCCTGGGTGCGAGAGGCGGGACGCGTGAACACAAGACGAGAGAGATTTACGGAAGTCCTGATTAAACGCGATGGGCAATGGATGTTGGTTGCGGAGCACGAGACGAACGTGGGGAAATAGTGTGTGTGTCAACTCTGAGGGCCGAAGTAGCGATAGTGTCCTGTGATCTTCCAGCGAAATAGTGCATCTTCCATTTTCGGTCCTTCTCCGATGTTGTGCACAATCATGTAGGCGCCGCTCTGCCCTTTTCGGTCGACGACAATCGCGATGTGAGGTACGCCTCCGCCGAGGTCATAGGTCACCAAATCACCAGGGCTGTAGTTGATGGCGTTTCGACTCATCGGCAACGTCTCACCCTTGCGCTGAAAAAAGGCCATCAGATTTGGCACGCGGCGGTGGTCGATGTTCGTATCCGTGTGCCCTGCAGCCCATTGCCATTGGTGCGGATAAGCGGACAAATTCTTCACCATGTCTTCATGCACTTCTTTTTGCAGGTCCACTCCCACGGCACGGCAGGCGCGGATAATTTCGTCGGTGCAGACTCCAGTGTCGGCCGGAACATCCCCATTGGGGTAACCAATGCGAACGTAGGCAGGATCGTAGCGAACGGAATGATGAGTGCGTTCAATTGCCGCGTTGACTAGCCGTTGTAGAAATGCCGCACGGGAATCCGCAGCCGGCAATGGTGCGCAAAAAGTTACAACGCAAAGGAGGATACCCGCTGAACAAGCGCGCGCAGGCCGGGATGCGGCAACACGCAACAACAATTCATCCATTCTATGAATCGCCGCCCTCAAGCTGCGTGCCAATTCAGTATAACTTTCGCAGCGTTACCGGTTTCCATGGCGGCAAACCCTTTCTCATAATCCTGGAATGAGAAGCGGTGGGTGATGACGGGTGAGATATCCAGGCCCGACTCCAACATGACACTCATTTTGTACCAGGTCTCGTACATCTCGCGTCCATAGATGCCTTTGATCGTCAGCATATTGAAGATCACTTTGTGCCAGTCGATTGACATCTCCGACGCTGGAATGCCCAGCATCGCAACCTTGGCGCCGTGGCTCATGTTGTCGAGCATTTCGCGAAACGCCACCGGCGAACCCGACATCTCAAGACCCACGTCAAATCCTTCCTGCATGCCCAACTGCTTTTGCACTTCCTTGAGCGGCGTTTTTCGCGGATCGACGGCCATCGTGACGCCCATTTTCTCGGCGAGCGCCAGGCGATAAGGATTCAGATCGCTGATGACCACGTGACGGGCTCCCGCGTACCGCACGACGGGGGCGGCCATCAGCCCGATCGGGCCCGCACCGGTGATCAGGACATCTTCGCCGAGAACCGGAAACGACAATGCTGTGTGGACTGCGTTGCCGAAGGGATCAAAAATCGCCGCAATCTCGGGATTGATTTTGGGATTGTGCCTCCAGACGTTGCTCATGGGAAGAACAATGTATTCCGCGAAGCATCCCGGACGGTTGACCCCGACACCTTTGGTATGGGCGCATAAGTGCCGGCGACCAGCCAGGCAGTTGCGACAGCGCCCGCAGATTACGTGACCTTCACCGCTGACCAATTCCCCGACTCGAAAATCGGAGACGTTGGACCCAACGGCGGCGATTTCGCCGACGAATTCATGACCGATGACCAGCGGCACCGGAATCGTCGACTTCGCCCAATCATCCCATTGATAGATATGAAGATCAGTGCCGCAAATTCCGGTAAGAAGTACGCGAATCTTGACATCGTTAATGCCGATTTCCGGTTCCGGCACATCCTCGAGCCAGAGACCGCGCTCAGAACGGCTCTTCACTAAGGCTTTCATTGGGGATCCTTTCTTCCCCTGCGAGCACCGGACTTGTCCGCGCACGCAGGTTATCTGTTCACATGGATGCGATCAGGTTCGCGGTTTCCTGTATCGTTGTAACACCAAGCCGGTGCGGCGTGAAGGGCAAGAGTCACACTCGTTGCATCCTGAACGATGCCGGTTCGAGCTAGCGTGCAAATCGGGCCATGGATAATAGGAATGTAGTCCACCCTCCTGACTTGATAGACTCTCCTTAGCCGCTGCCCCCAGCAAGCCAGCGTCGGGTTGCGGGCCTCCGCGGAGGGATGTGTGAGCGGTTGAAACAGTCGGTCTTGAAAACCGATGTACCCGAAAGGGTACCGGGGGTTCGAATCCCTCTCCCTCCGCCATCTAGTCTGACGTGCAGAGAATTCTGCTCGCTTTTCTCCTAAAGATCGCGCAAATGCCCGCCAATTCGCGATTATTCCCTTCGAAACCGGACCGGAGAAAATGTGAGCCAACATCCCTTGGCGAGTCTTCCGGCCAATTTTCTCTGCTCAGCACATTGGCAGTCCGGTTTCGGCCGGCCGGCCAGGCGAACGGAACACGATGAGAAGGCGATGCGTTGGCGAAGGCGACTTGACTTCAGTTATGTAGTCGTGAGGTTCCCGAGGGCTGACGTGTTCTGTTCAAAATGTGGCACTGAGAATCCGACGATTCGCAATTCTGCCGACAGTGTGGGCTTGCCTTGACCGCAGCGTACAAGCCGACAAACAGAGCTATCCTTTGTATTCTCGTAGCGATTCTTGCCTTGCTGATTTGGTACGCAGCAGCGGGCGGTAGCCCTCTTATCTCAAATTGACGAAGGACTGGTCGCCGCCGAAGGATAGTTGACGTAAAAGACGCGATTACACTCAAGTGCCCCATGCCGGGAAGATGAGTGTAATCTGGATTTTTCGCCAATGATCGGAGTGTGCCGATGAAACGGCGGGAGGTTTCTCAAGAGCGGCGTTTAGTAACGAGAAAAATAATAGGGATAATGCCGTACCCTCCCCCCCTCCCCCCTGCCAAATTCGTGCAAACCATTTGGGATCAATTACTTACCCGCAAAATCTTCCGGGATAAGGAGTTAGCCATGAAAAT
>JBELAC010000116.1:0-14387 GCA_049509215.1 Terriglobales bacterium | reverse complement strand
GGAACAGAAGCCGGTAGGCCTGGTTTACATTGCGCTTGCCGGCGGCGAAGGCACGCAGGTTGTCGAGCGGAATTTTCCCGGGGATCGGGCGCGGATTCGTCAGTTCTCGACGCAGCAGGCGCTGGAGATGATTCGGAGGGCGCTGCTGTGATTCTGCATGCATCTGACTGTCATTTTGATCGGATAGGGGGCCTTCGACTCCGTGGCTGCGGCGCTTCGCGCCACATCCACTTTGCTCATTATGACACGTCTCAGAGATTGCTTAACGGTGGGCCGATCTAGTCGATGCGAATTTTCATTGGCATCGATCTCGACCCGGAAATACGCGGCAGGATCTCGCGTTTTATGGAGGGCGTGAGCGGGTTTGCGCCGGAGGCGCGCTGGGTGCGTCCGGAGTCGCTGCACGTCACTTTGAAATTCATTGGCGAACAGAAGCCTGAACAGGTGGAAGCTATCACCCAGCGGCTTCGGCAAGTGCCAGGCAGCGCGTTCGAGATTCGCATGGCTGCTTATGGATTCTTCCCGACCCCGAAGGCACCGCGCGTATTCTGGATCGGCATTCAGGCAGGGGCAAAGCTGGCTGAACTTGCGGGCCAGATCGATGCGGCCACCGCGGAGCTTGGCGTCCCGAGAGAAGATCGGCCTTTCAGCCCACATTTGACGCTGGCTCGCGCAAGCGGCAGGTCGGGCGATCCTAAATGGCGGAAGGGCGACGGGCCGAACCTGGCATTTTCCATTCTGCAGAAGCGGCTGGGTGCGATGGAGGAGTTGGAGTTCGGTACAATGACGGCCGACAAGTTTATTCTCTACCAGAGCCAGCTTGCGCCCGGAGGGTCGAAGTATACGACGCTGGAACGCTATACGATGAAACCGGCGCAAGGCAGCTAGAGGTCACTTGCAATAAACCACGGGGGCAAACGCCGAAGTTCCTCAGGGGCTAAAGCCCGGTTGGTTGGCGACCCTCGGCGGCACGGCTAGAAGCCGTGCCCTTTCAAAACCGATTTATGAGCTGGCTTCAGATTTCCCTATGAACGCAATGCCGTATCTCATCGCCGCCGTGGTGGGCTATCTGCTGGGGTCGATTCCCTTCGGCTACCTGCTGGTGCGCCTTTTCACCGGCGATGATGTGCGCGCCAGCGGAAGCGGCAACATTGGGGCCACGAATGTGGCGCGCAAATCGCCTCTGCTCGGGATCGCGACGCTGGTCCTGGACGCAGCCAAGGGATTGGCAGCCGTGTTTTTCTTTTTCGCCGGCACGACATTCGGCGGGCCCCATCGCCACCTCATCATGACGACCGCGGCTTTTTTCGCCGTATGCGGTCATCTGTTTCCGGTCTGGCTGAAGTTTCGGGGAGGTAAAGGGGTCGCCACCAGTCTGGGAGCGTTCGCATTAATCACCCCAAAATCCATTCTGTGCGTGGTGGGACTTTTTGTTCTGCTGGCGGTCGCGTTCCGCTATGTGTCGCTCGGATCGATCGCAGTGGCGGCGGCATTTCCGCTGCTGGTTTGGGCACTCGGCGAATATCGGGAACCGCTTGAGCTATTGATCATCCTTATGGTGTCTTTGTTGGTGATATGGAAGCATCGGCAAAACATCGGGCGATTGGCAGCGGGAACCGAATCACGGCTCGGGAAAAAATCCGGAGAACAACACGCATGAGCCGGATCGCTGTGATCGGCGCTGGAGCCTGGGGCACGGCTTTGGCGATCGCGCTTGGACGCCAGGGGACTCATACCATCCGCCTGTGGGCCAACGAAACAGAGGTAGTCGAGAGCGTTGGGCAGCGACGCGTCAATGAACGTTTCTTGCCAGGATTCAAGCTTCCGGAATCGATTGAAGCAACTCGAGACCTGAGTGCCGCGCTCGAAGGCGCAGAGATGGTAGTCAGCGTCATGCCATCGCAGCATTGCCGCTCGCTGTTCGAACAGATGGCCGGCGCGCTCCGACCCGAGACGATGATTGTGAGCTGTACGAAAGGTCTCGAAAACGGGACGCTACTGCGAATGAGCGAAGTGATTGGCGATGTAGTGCGAGGGTGCGGGTTCACTCCCCGGGTAGGAGCGTTGAGCGGGCCATCGTTTGCGAAGGAAGTGGCGCGCGGGGATCCAACGGCGGTGACCGTGGCTTCGGCCGATAGCGAACTGGCGCGCGCCGTGCAGCAGGCGTTGAATAGCTCGCGCTTTCGCGTTTACACCAACGACGATGTGATTGGAGTCGAACTGGGAGGCGCGCTCAAGAACATCATCGCAATTGCTGCCGGGGTCTGTGACGGGCTTGAGCTTGGGCATAATTCGGTCGCGGCTTTGATTACACGCGGCCTGGCGGAAATCGCGCGACTGGTTGTGGCTTGCGGCGGACGGCTCGATACCATGGCGGGACTGGCGGGGCTCGGCGATCTGGTGCTGACGTGCACGGGCGATCTCTCGCGAAACCGCAGCGTTGGAGTGGAACTGGGGAACGGACGGAAGCTCCCCGACATTATTGCCGGCATGCACGGCGCGGTGGCGGAAGGTGTTTTCACGACCAAAGCAGCGGTGGGTTTGGCAAGGACGAAAAACGTCGAGATGCCGATTACCGAACAGATGTTCGCGATCCTCGAAAAAGGAAAGTCTCCGCAGGAGGCGATTGAAGACCTGATGAAGCGTGCGGCGCGAGCGGAGAGTTAGTACCAGGCCTCATTGATTTCTCGGCGAACAGACTGATATTTTCATTGAACTGTCTCGCTGGCACATGAAGGCTTTGGGCCTGCGGCAATCCAGCGGCAACTTGCAACAAGCGAACGAAATTGTTCCGACGCTGCTCGATCCGGAAGAAAGTTGAGCTCGTCGCGGCTGGAAGCAAGACGCGGCCGCACGGCAAAGCGATTTACGAGCGCCGCCATCGCAACCCGATTTTCTTCGCCAGCAATCTGGCTCCTTTGCCGCCTTAGAAGATCTACGAGCTATGGCTGTTCCCTGCCAACGGCGGCGCGCCGATTGCGGCCGGATTGTTCAAGCCGGATGCACGGGGGAGCGCGACCGTGGTGAATCCTCCGCTGCCGGAAGGCGTCGAGGCCAAGAATTTCGCAGTGACGCTTGAACCCGAGAGCGGGTCGCACGAAGGCGCCGAGGGGAACGCCAGTGATCGTGGGCGAGGGCGAGACGCAGAGGACGCCGAGAAAATGTAAGCACTTAACATCAAGAAGATCGGCGTCTAGAACAGTTTCCTGCCCTGCGTACGCACTTGCATCACGCAGTTTCTTTTCTCGGCTTCCTCTGCGTCTCGGCGGTGGATTTCTGAATCTAGCCTTCCATCGTCGAAATGTCGCCGGCGTCGACGCCTAGTTCTTTCGCTTTCAGGAATCGCCGCAGGATTTTTCCGGATCGGGTCTTGGGCAGTCCGGCGACGAACTCGATGGCCGAAGGTGTGGCAATCGGGCCCAGCTCGCGTCGAACGTGTTCCGTGAGCGCGACTGCAAGTGCATCGGATGGAGCGTGTCCCGCGCGACATTGCACGAAACACTTGATGGATTCACCCTTCAACTTGTCGGGGATTCCAATCGCGGCCGCTTCGGCGACTGCCGGATGCGAGACCAGAGCGCTCTCCACTTCGGCGGTACCGATGCGATGTCCGGCAACGTTGAGCACATCGTCAGCTCGGCCGAGGACTGTGATGTAGCCGTCTTTATCTTTCAATGCCACGTCTCCGGTGATGTAGCAGCCGGGGATCACCTTCCAGTCGCGTTCATAGCGCGATGCGTCTCCCCAAACCGTGCGCAGCATGTAGGGGAACGGACGCTTCAGCACCAGACGGCCGCCCACGCCGGGAGGCACGGGCTTGCCTTCGGTGTCGACGACGTCGGCCTCGGATCCGGGCACGGAGACACCGCACTTTCCGGGTCTCATGGGATAGGTCGGCGGTGTGCCGATGGATGGACCTCCCAATTCGGTCTGCCACCAGTTATCCACGACATACCCCCATTTGCCATCACCAGCCAGGTAGGTCTGCGCCCAGCGCCATGCCTCGGGGTTCAGGGGTTCGCCTGCGCAAGCAATCAAGCGCAGAGACGTGATGTCATATTTCTGGGGATAGGCCTCGCCAAAACGCATGAACATGCGCAGCGCGGTCGGAGCGGTGAACATCTTGGTGACAGCATAGCGCTCGACGATCTCCCACGCGATGCCGGGATTCGGGAAGTCGATTGCGCCCTCGCGGAATAGCGTGGTCGCGCCCGCGCACAGCGGCCCGTAAACGATGTAGGAATGGCCGACGACCCAGCCGATATCAGATGTGCACCAGAAAATGTCTTGATCGCCGACGTCATAGTAGCTATTCAGGTGATACGTGATGCCGACCATATAGCCGCCATGAACGTGCAGCACGCCCTTTGGCTTGCCGGTTGAACCGGAGGTGTAAAGCAGGTACAGCGGATCTTCGGAATCCATCTCTTCAGCGGGACACTCGGGCGGGAATTTCATGAGCTCATTGAAGTCGATCTCGCGGCCTGTCAAGACGGCAGCCTGGCGCGAAAAGACGACGACTTTTTCGACGAATTCGATTCCGTCGAGGGCTTCATCAACGATCGGCTTCAGAGCTACAGTCTTGCCGCGCCGGAATCCCACATCACCGGCAATGACGACCTTTGCCTGCGCGTCGTTGATACGGTCGCGCAGCGCGGTGTGTCCCAGGCCGGCATATACCACCGAGTGGATCGCTCCAATGCGCGCACAGGCCAGCATGGAGATCACGCCTTCCATGGTGAGCGGCATGTAGATGATGACCCGGTCGCCCTTTTTAACGCCGAGGGATTTCAGTCCATTGGCAAAACGGCAAACCTGGCGGTAAAGCTGACCGTAGGTGACGATTTTTTCGGCGCCGTCTTCGCCGAGCCAGATGAAAGCCGCGCGGTTGCGGCGGTCAGAATTGGCATGGCGGTCGAGCGCGTTAATCGTGATGTTAGTCTTTGCGCCGATGAACCACTTGTGGTTTACGCCGTCGAATTCGAGGACCTTCGACCAGGGTTTAGTCCATGTAAATTTGCGAGCCTCGTCGGCCCAGAAGCCCTCAGGATCCTTGATCGATCTCTCGTTATCAGCCTTCCAGTGCTTGTTCTGAACCTGATCCACCACGATTTGCGGGGCAGGATATTCTTCTTCCACGGAAAGCAGGTTGGAGATGTTGGTAGGGGTGGTGGTCGCAGCCATTCAAGAGCTCCTTGGCAATTCACGATGCGCCGGCACGGGCCGACGGATGCGGGCGATTCTGAGCCGGAGCGATACGTCCCGCAGTGACCTGCGTCACAGCGCCTTGTTTGGGGCAGGTAAACCAGATGAACTTTGCTGGTAAGCGCGTTTGCCGTCTTGCCGCGGGAGCGCTTCAGGTGGAGGCGGTTTTGTGAAACCTGGTGCCCGGAGTCGGAATCGAACCGACACGTCCTGTTAGGGACCCGGGATTTTGAGTCCCGTGCGGCTGCCAGCACGTTACTGTAAGAAATGGTATTGGTATGTGGCAGATGTGAACGTGTGTAATACACTGTGTATTTATTCGTAGATTTCCACAACTCAGCTATGGCCGTGCAAGTGTCGTCTACATACTAATTCCCAAGCCCAGCCCCTGCCGTTGCCCGATCTCCCGCTGCGGTGCAATTGCCTGCTCCTGCTTCTGCGTCCGACAAATTCGTGCATCTGTTTGGTGGGCGCGAGCGAACTCTCGTCCATCACTTAAAATCGGATCGGTAACGTTGCTTTTCGAGAAGCCTTGGCTCGACCGATTCCTATTCGCGGGCAACCGCCGGAGAATCTATCGTGATGACTTCAGGAGGCCGCACGGAAAGCACCGGAGAGGATCACTGCTACGGCAAGACTCCGATGCAGACTTTCTTGGATTCGGTTTTTCTGGAGCGGGAGAAGATGCTCGACGCAAATTTTTCCTCCGCACCGGAGCCGGAGCGGAGCCCTGCGGAGGCGGGGGCGCGGCCGCGGGTATGGCCGCTTGAGCTTAACCAGAATGTCAGATCAAGTCTGAGCTATTCCATCAAATTGCAAGGTCACATTCTGCTCCAGCCTTTGTTCGCAACGCGACCGGCCCCTTCACGCAGTGTTACGAGTTGATCTGCGGCCAAGTTCTTGTGAGTTTCGTGCAGTCCGCTGGGCCAAAACACTTCTATATCAATCGAGGCCACGGACCCGAGGCCAAAATGCAACCGGGAGTCATTGCAGGAGTAGTAGCTCGACTGACTGACTACGGCTTGCACCTGTTTCTTACCACCATAATGGGCGATCACGCGAGCCCCGATGGCGCTTCGGTTGGATTTGACGCCCTCCAATTTCACTTTAATCCAGTGTTGCTTCGGGTCAACATCATTGCGCAGCAGCGACGGCGGCTCGTTCATATTCATGATCAGGACGTCCATGTCGCCGTCGTTATCGAAGTCTCCAAAAGCGCACCCCCGGCTGCTGTGAGGGGTTGTGATTCCTGTTCCGGCCTGTGTCGCCAATTCTTCAAAGGTGCCGTCCCCGAGATTGCGAAACAAAACTCGCGGTGTCTTGTGGGAATATTGCGGGAGTTTTCGCTCAACCTCCGGATAAACGCTCCCGGTCACGATGAACACGTCGGGGTAGCCATCGTTATCGAGATCGACCATGCCGGTGCCCCAGCTCGTGTAACGGATCTCCACGGCAACTTTCGCCAAGCGCGTGACGTCCTCAAAATTGCCCTTCCCATCGCCACGATAGAAGCCAAATGTATCCCCGATAAAGTGGGTCTTGCAAAGGTCCAGATGGCCGTCGAGATTGTAGTCGCCGATACCGACACCCATTCCGGCTTGTTCCAAACCGTCGTCGCTAAGGGCAACACCGCGCATCACACCTTCTTCGCGAAAGGTGCCGTCATGATTGTTCATGAAAAGCAAGCTGGGAGTGGAATCACAAGCGACGAAGATGTCGGTCCAGCCGTCTTCATCGAAGTCCGCTGCGACGACGGTCATGCCGTAGGTTTCAGTTGCCGCCGCAATCCCTGCTTTCTTGGTGACATCGGTGAAGGTCCCGTCGCCATTATTGTGGTAGAGCACGTGGCTGCCCGTCGGCAACCCGCGCGGCCCGCAGTTAACCGGAATGCCCTTCCAGGTGCATGTAGAGTTCTGTCCGGGCACAGGAGCATGTTGGAGATCGAAGCGGATGTAGTTTGAGACAAAGAGATCGAGGTGGCCATCCCGGTCGTAGTCCAGGAACGCGCAGCCGGCGCCCCATCGCGGCGGACCTTCCTCCCAAAGGCCGGACTGCTTGGTCACGTCGGTGAAGGTTCCGTCGCCGTTGTTGCGATAGAGGCAATTGTGTCCGAAGTAGGTACAAAAGATGTCATCGAACCCGTCATTGTTGTAGTCGGCAACGCAGACACCGTTTGCCCACCCGACAGCTTTCAACCCCGCTTTGTCGGTAACATCGGTGAACGTGCCGTCGCGGTTGTTTCGGTACAGGCGATTCGTCGCCTCCGGCGGATCTCCATCCAGACGGGTTCCCGAAAGCAGGAAGATGTCCATCCAGCCGTCATTGTCGTAGTCAATGAAAGCGCAGCCGCAACCGTTGGCTTCGAGGATGTATTTCTTACTGTCCACTCCTCCGTAAATAACGGGTGAATGCAGCCCGGCCGCTTCCGCGATGTCGGTAAAGTGGGCGTTGAACGGCCGTCCTGATGGCGGTGGAGCAGCCTGGGCCTTGAGATCGCGCGATGCTACTCCTTGTTGAGAAAGGGCTCGCTGCGCTGCCGCACACAGCGAGAGCATCAGGAATGAACGACGAGTTATGCTCATGATCCAGCATCAACTCCCGGCATTCGGCTGCAGGTATTCGGAAAAGGACTCCAGAACAAAACACGTCCTCCGATTCGACCACCAGCGTATCAGGTCCGGCGGATTTTTTGAGACTCTCCTGCGTTACTTACTAGGGAACACGCACCGAAACAACCTTTCCCTCGAACTGGACGGTCGCATCGAAGTTAGAGGTGGGAATTATCCCCACGCCACGGGAGTCTGCGACGCGCACGATGCGAAAAACTCTGTGCTCCAGCATTCCCGGGAAGCTCCCATGACGATTCCCAATTGTGAGCGTTTCCGCTGTATCGTCCCAATGTATCGGAATGACGGAATAAGATCCGTGTTCGTAGTCGTAGTTGTCGCCTTCGTCTTCGTAGAGTGTGAAATCTCCATCCGTCCCCGCATAAATGCGGAGATCGATTGGATCTGCTTTTGCTGAGGCCGATTCCACTCGCGGGCCAAAAGCGACTATTGAGCCAGACCTTACAAAGATAGGCATCTTTTCGAGCGGAGCATCTGCGGTGATACTCTGCCCGCCCTTCATGCGTTTGCCTGTCCAGAAGTCCACCCAGTCGCTGCCGGCTGGGAGATAAAGGGTTCGCTGTGTCGCCCCTTCGGTGGTTACGGGATTGATCAGTAATGAGGGACCAAACATGAACTGGTCCGAAACGGCTCGCGCGCCCGGATCCGACGAAAACTCGAGCGGCAATGCCCGCATGAGCGTTTCGCCTTTGTCAGTGACGCCCCAGGCGGCGGAGTAGATGTACGGCATCAGACGATAGCGCAGCTCATCATATTGCGTAAGGATGTCTTCTACCTTTGGGCCGTAGTTCCAAAGCTCAGCATTCGAGACATATCCATGAACGCGGAAAAGCGGGCAGAACGCGCCATATTGAAACCAACGAATCAGCACCTCGTGGTATGCGTCCGATGTGTATTGATCCTTTGGCCGAAAGAAACCTCCGACATCGGTTGTCCAATAAGGAATCCCGGACATGCTGAAACTCAGCCCTGCGGGAATCTGGCGCTGCAGTGTAATCCAGTCGCCGGTGATGTCCCCGGACCAGGAACTGGCCGCATTCCTCTGTTGTCCAGCAAAAGCCGAACGCGTCAGAATCATCACGCGCTTCCGATCTGTAGTTGCGCGTTGACCTTCGTAGATGGCCTTGGTGACGTATAGCGGGTAGGCATTACGAACCGACTCTCCGCTGCCGAGGAACGTCTGTTTACCCTTGAGAATGTCAAACTCCGGCTCAGATGCGTCCATCCACCAGCCGTCCATTCCATCCGCGAAGATTCCCTTGTCGAGTTCCGACCAGAAGGCTTTCTGAGCCGCGGGATTGAAGAAGTCCGTCCACACGTCTCCCGGAATGATGAAACCCTGGGCCTTCATCCGCTTAAAGACGTCCGTGTCCTCCCCAAATTTTGACCAGATCGAGATCAACATGTGCAGGTCTTCGGAATGCAGCTGATCCATCATTGCTTTGGGTTGCGGATAATACTGCTCGTCGAACTTCATTGCACTCCAGCCGTATTTGCCCCAGTACTGCCAGTCCTGAATCAGGGCGTCGACGGGAATTTTTCGCTTCCGGAATTCGGCGGCGGTATCGAGAATTTCCTGCTGGCTGTGATATCGCTCTCGACACTGCAAGTAGCCGTAGGCCCACTTTGGAAACAGCGGCGCTTCGCCGGTGAGCTGACGGTAATCGGCAATGACGCGATTCAACTCAGGTCCGTAGAAAAAGTAGTAATCGACCGCCTGCCCGACTTCGGAACGGAATGTCGTGGTGTCCTGAGGAGGCCTGACTGCCAGTTGGAGGCCTCCAGGGCCGCCTTTCGCGAAGACCTCATATTCCTTGTTCGCTTCCAATTCCGCGGAACCCGAAGCAGACGTTGCAAGCCACATGTTGTTCAAATCGATGACGTGTTTTCCGTTGACTTCGACCACGAGGTGGTCTCTGTTATCGCTGCTCAGGAGGAAGCCGTAAACGCCCTTTGCGCCGGTGGTGAATTTGCCCTTCCCAGTAGAAGGGTCGATAGCTATGGTTTGGTCGGCTGGATTGAAGTCGGTCAGGGATGGGTTGTTCCAGAGGATACCGTATCCTTTACTGGACAGCAGAAACGGAATGGAGATGTTTGTGTTCGCCTGATGAAGGCGAATTGGGACTCCACGCACATTGAAGATGCCTTCCTGATGCTGTCCCAAACCGTACAGGGCCTCGTCGGAGGGTGAAAGAAAACTCTGCTGCACTTGCCAGGTCTTCATTTCCGCTGCGGACGGCACATCAAAGGTTTTGCCTCCCTGTTTTGGTTCGGCCAGCATGGTCTTTCCGTCTCCGGAGAAGAAACTCACTGCGCCCGTCATAGCGTCGACCGATATTGTGATCGCCCCAGTGGAGAGCTTGGTCTCCTTTTTCCCAACTTTGACCTGAACGTTATTAGCCCGACACGGTTGCGTGACGATAGGGACCTTGGGGCTTGGAATCTCCGAGGTGGGACTGGCAACCACGTGTATGACACGATCGCCACAGGCCTCAATCCGCATGGTTCCGGCCGCCGTTCGGAAGGTGACCCCATTCGACTCTCTATGCGACTCCTGAATGGCAAATTGGGGTTTGTCGGCAGCCCATGCCGCTGAGCTGGTAATCACGAAGAGCAGAACGATTCCGTACTTGTTGGTCATTTGGTTAGGCGTCCTGGCGTCCTTTTGTCTATGGTGCGGAGGTATCGGTAAAGTTGTCGCATCCGCGACACGCGGATGCGAATTTGTTATTGAGATTCGCTGTCGTTTTCACCCTGCTGCATTGCGACGGCTGCCTTCGTCAACTGTTCCCGTCGCATCCGATCTGACACTTCAAAGGCTTGCTTCGCTGAATCGCTGTCACCAACCTTCAAATAAAGGCGCCCGATCTGGTAATGGATACGGCCATCCTTGTCATCTGCAAGGCCGAGTTTGAACTCTGCGATCGCCTGCTGCGTACGGTTTGTCTCGGCGTACACCCTGCCGAGCAAAGCGTGCACATGGGTGACCAGCTCCGGCTTGGTATTCAGACCCTTCTTCAGGTATGGCTCCGCTCCGTAAAAGTCATGCCGTGCGGAGAGGATTTCGCCCATGACAGCATTGAGCTCTGGATCATCGGGATTCTTATGCAACGCAGCCTGGGCTAGACGAAGCGCCCCATCTATGTCCGAATCGGCAAGCAGCGCCAAAGACAAACCGAACAACGCACCTGGATCTTCTGGCTGAAGGGCCAAGGCTTTGCGATACTCTTGTTCGGCATCCGGGTAAAGCTTTCGTTGGCGATAAACGTCTCCCAACAGCACATGCAAGTAGGGCGAAGCGGAATCGATTTCGCTGGCACGCGCCAGGGCGTTGGTAGCGAGCTTTTGCGCCGATCGTATCTCCCAGTACAATCCCTCGGCTTCTGTGGGGGCATTCCGAGCCAGCTTCTGCGCCGCATCAAACGCGTTTCGGAAACTTCCGGTTGAGTACGCGCAGGACGCCAACAGCCGGAGGTCTTTTGCCGGGAGCAATTGAAGGCGCGGAGCAAGCAGGTCGCCACATTCCCCGTACCTTCCACTGAGGTACAACTCGGTGGCGTTGCCAGCCGCGGCTCTGCTGCGTTGACCCGGGTTGCCAGCATCTGCACCCGAGCCGCGGGGCATCTCAGGAGCTCTTTCACCGGTTGCGCCACCGCGAAAAAGGGAAACAAGCTCTTGCGAAATCTCCTCCGATGCTTCCCGTTCTTCCAAAACGCGCTGTAGTTCTGAACGTTTCGCCTCGGCGAGTCCGCCGTTGAAGAGCGGAACGTTCGCTCGAAGAAAGCCAGCGTCCGTTTTCCAGATGTCTTCAATGCCCCGCGCACTCTCTGTGGCTGCGCCTGACTCAAGGTGCGATCGAGCCAGACCCAATTTCGCCACGAGGGAACCGGGGTTTGAGGCGAGTTCGGCATTCAGTTCGCGTTCCGCCCCCGGGACATCGTGCTGGTTGAGCAGGACGAAGCCGTAACTTGCGTGTGTGCCCGCAGGAAATGTTGGCAACGTCAGCGCTTTCTTATAAGCGTCGGCGGCCTGAATAAGCACCCGCTGCTCAGCGAAACTGTCCGCCACCAGCGTCTGGACAAATGCTGAATCCTTATGCCGCGCCACGAGACTGCGGGAATCGTCCTCGACCTGTTCCAGATAACTCACTCCAAGGTGAAACCAGCCGTCTGCATTTTTTGGATCGAGTTGAACCACGCGCAAATAGGAGTCTGTGGCCAGGCGTGTTTTGCCGATTCCTGCGTAGGCTTGCCCAAGACCTAATTGTGCTTGAGTATCTGTAGCGTTAAGAAGAGCAGCTCGTTTGAGGTGCGGAATCGCGTCGTTGAACCGCTTCAATCTCACATAATCAAGGCCCAGAAACAGGTTTGGAACCAGCAGGGCCGGCTTTAGCCGAAGCGCCTGGCGAAAAGCGTCGATGGCCTGATCGTCTTGCCCAGTCTGGTAGTACATCAAGCCGAGATTAGCTCTGAGTTCGGGGATTTCAGGATGGATCGCGACCGCCTTTCGGTAGAACTCGGCGGCGGCCTGAAAATCACTCCTGGCCTGGGCTTGTTGCGCCGAGGCCAGGAGCGATTCAAATTGGTCGCGCTCTTGCGAGATTGCCGAGCCCGCCAACCCGCAGAACATCGAACAACAGACAGCAACAACGATTCCGATTCTTCGCACGCATCACCAGTAAAACTTTAGCACTGCCTGCGTAAGCCTTGGTGTAAATGCGTTTGAAATTGTCCCAAATGCTGCGCCGCTGTTAAAGTTCATGTTCGGGGCGTAGAAGTTGGTGTGGTTGAACGCGTTGAAGAAATCCACGCGGAATTGGAACCGGAGGTTTTCTTTAAGCGGGAAGAACTTCTGAATACCCATATCCCAGTTGTTGTAGTGGGGGGCGCGCAGGGTGGAGAAGTATCGCGGAGCGTTCCCCTGGGTCCATTGCGGGGCAAAAGCAAAGGCCGACGTATTAAACCATTGGTTATAGGTCGGATGTGAGACGTGGACGTCACCCGTGACGTCCACAGTCTGTCCCACGCCGAAGTAGGAATAGGCAGGGTTATCCCCGGCCGGGCTGCTAATCCCCAGAGGAAAGCCCTGCTTGATGGTAGCTATGCCGGTGGTCTGCCAGCCTCCGACAATGGCGTTCACGACTCCGTTCATCCCAGCACCAAACTGCTTACCCCTGCCCACCGGCAACTCGTACACATAGCTCAGAACGACGCTATGCGGCGTGTCGGTTGCATCCACCGATCTGTCGAGACCCAAGTCGTAGACATTGCGAGTGGTAGAAGGGGAGGTTAAGGCCCAGCCTGTGGGCCCCGTAACGTCGTCGATAAACTTCGAGAACGTATAGGAGGCGAGCAAGGTGAGGCCTCGCGACACACGATGCGTGTAGTTTACTTCCAGAGCGTTGTAATTCGAACCGCCCAGCGGAGCATCCGTTTCGTTAATGTCGCAGAATTCCGGGTAGGGGCGAAGCAGTGCGGCTTGCGGTACGGTTGCTGCCGACAAGTCGTAACCGTTACAACCGCTCGAGGTGATGTGGCCGAAGAACGGGTTTGCAACTGGGTTGAGCAGTGCATTCCCCGCCGAGAAGTTAGTTGGATTCAACTCATTGTAGTTAAGGCTACTCGTAATCACGTGGACGCCGTGATTGCCCACATACGTCAAGTCAATAACGTCGTTCGGCGTGGGCGCAAATTGGAATCCAAACATCCATTGTTGCTGATAGTAAGTCTTACGGTTCGGGTCGATGGCGGCGGTGGAGTAGCCAACATTGGTCAGACCGCCTTGGGAATTGCCAACGATGGGCACCATGCCTTGCGCAAAAGCGCTGCTCAGGGTTTGTGACGGATTCAGGAAGCCGTTGGTGGATGCAATATAGGGTGTAGTGGAAGTATAGCCCGGTTCGGGACCGTTTCCACGAAGGGCAGGGGGGAAAAAGATGCCAAAGCCCCCCCGCATCACAAGTTTGGGGAGTACTTGATAAGCGAATCCGAGCCGCGGAGCAAAGTTTTTGAAGTCGGTATTGTACAATCCGCGGTGGGACGAAGTGCTGTACACGAGTTCACCCAGATAATTCGTTCCATTGTTAACTTCGGCGGTGATCGGATTGACCGCGTTGTAATCGAAATACGCCTGCCGGTTATGGCGTTCCCGCAGGGGAACCTGGACCTCCCAACGGATACCGAGATTCAGAGTAAGCTTGGGCGTTGCTTTCCAGTCGTCCTGCAAATACAGTCCGTGGAACCAGCTACGGGTGTCCTGCGACAGGAATATACCGGTGCTTCCACTCTGAGCCGTCCCCAACATCAAGGACGCCACCTCATGTCCGGTACCCGCCGTGATATCTTGCGGATTCGGCCCGGCGGTGAACCCAGTATCAAAATTAAACGTGGTGGGTGTTATGCGCCCGCCGTTTTCATCCACCGCGACCGCCATGTATCCGAAGGACAGCTTGTGACGGCCCCGCACCTTGGCAAAGTCCACCGATGCGGTGCCGGAATCTCGGGGAAATGAGGCTTCCCCAGCCCCCTGCAATGGCCCCTCACTCTCGTAGCTTCC
>JBELAC010000115.1:0-17049 GCA_049509215.1 Terriglobales bacterium | reverse complement strand
AGGCGCCTTCGTCCGAAATCGCTCATGTTCTACCGCATCCCCAATGGAAAAGCCCGGCTGCACAAGGCGGCCTTTTGAACTGCAACTCTATACTGTGACTACTGGCGAGGCTCGACTAACTACCGTTCTACCGTGACATCCCACCCGCCATAGCGGCATTGGTCTTGGCTTGCGATTTGAGATAATCACAATCAACGATCGCGTTCTTTATCCCCGCCGCCCGCAGATCGCGATGGATCGACGGCGCGTTCGCAATTGAAGTGATCAGGATGGGGTCGTTTCCGTTTGGCGGCGGCGCAGTAACACGTATACCGGCAATCACACGGCCCTGCTTCGACTTGTCGCGGTCCACGATGCTGGTGACCTTTCCCTCCAGACGCGGCAATAGATGATTGGCCAGAACTCCAGCTCCCCAGGCAATCGCCTTCGAACCGTTGAGCTGTTTGAGAACATGGTCGGTGATCGCCTGTAGTTTATTCTCGGACTTCTCGGCATAAGCACGCATGAGCCATGGCAGCATCTCATCCCGCACCCCGCTATGCCCGGCGCCTCGCTTGGCGATGATTCCCATTGCCGGATAGAGGTCCCCATTAGGCAATGGGATTGAGCGTGTCCCTATCGTCACCGCCTCGAGTCCCGCCATTTGTAGGATGCGAACCAGCAGCAACGGGCTGAAATGGTTGATATGCTCCGGACTAAACTCCTGGAAAGGAACCGTCAGGTGATCCAGATGCCGGGTTGCGTCCGGAACCTCGACATACACATAGCCCTTGGGAGAAAGCCAATCCCTCATCTTGTTTAACGCGCATATCGGATCGGTCAGATGCTCCAGCACGTGCGCCAGCACGATCAGGTCGAACTCTCCCATAGGACCCACGTCAAGAATCGTGCCTTCCACCACGCGCAGACCCTTTGTTCTGCAGGCTTCGACGTTCGCGTGGCTCAGATCGAGTCCCGATGCGGCCGTGCGTTTATGGAGCTCCGCCAGCAGTTCGCCGCGCCCGCATCCAATCTCGAGCGCATTCTTGCCGATGTAGGGCGTGAGCATGTGCACCGTACGCTGCGTCCGCTTCGGTTCAGGTTCGGCAAGCGAGTACGCTTCCAGGCTGTTGTAATCCATGGCCGCCGGCTCGTGGTCATACACCAGGCCGCAGTCGGCGCAGGCCACTACCGTGCTCCACACCAGTTCGTGTTTCCCACTTTGACAGATAGGACACTTTCTCATTTTCTAATTCCTCTGGAGTTAACGTTCTGCCGACCCAATGCTCGCCTCACGTATATCTACCCGATGAAAGAGCCGGTTGCTAATTACCACGGTCATGGATGTTCAAGACTTGTTACGGCCGCCAGAACACCCTGAATATCCCCACCAGACGGCTCTCAGGAAACTTTCGCATGACCTCCGCCCGCACTTCCGGATTCATCTGCGCGGTTGGAAAAAACGGCGCTTCATTGATCACGACTACTTTCAGATCGTCGGATTCCAATGCCCGCAGTGCATCTGCCGCCGAAGCGCCTCCATCGGTGCGTGTTACATTGTTCAGCCCCGCCAGAAAATAGAGCTCGGGGCAATCATTTCCCGCATACAGCAAACCGTTCGGGGAATGTTCCTGCAGCAGATGAATCAAATCCTGAAAGAAGGCTGCTCCTTCAATCTTCACGCCGCCCCGCGGAAGCTCGAGCGTATCCAGGTGCCCCACCACGTGCGTTAATTCAGCCAAGTGCATCGGTACTAGCGATACGACGCCAAAGGCGAGATAAAGTCCTGCTACGGACGTCAGCACGTAAGTTCCGCTCTGCCGCTTCGTCGTCATCACAATCGCCGTCAAGGCGAGAAAAGTGAGCGGTAGCGAATAGCACAGATAAATCGGAGCGGCGAACGGAAACTGCACCAGTGTGCAAGTTGCTGCCAGTGACACGAGCAGCGCGACCCGTTGTCGCGCGATGTCAGTACGTTTGCCTCCCGATCCTCGAACCAACACCGCCACCACGCCCACAACCACCACCGCCGGAGTCAGCATGACGGCCGAAAACCACACACGCGACAGAATGGTCATGGACTGCGTCGCTCGTACCACAATCACGACCGCGCCCATTCCGATAGCCACACCGACCGCTGCTCCCTGAAACTTCTCCCAATACATCGCCGCCGCCAACAGTCCAATGAGCGGCAGCAGATAAAGGGCGCACTGCAGCGGCGCCGGCCGGATGACAGCCAACCCGCTGGCGCGCTCCATCACACTCCCCGCCACACCTGAAAAGAAACTCGACAGCGCACCGGACAATATGTACGGCGTAAGAAAGATAACGATCGGCGCCAGCACGCCCCCAACGAATGGAAGCACCAATCCAAAAAGTGCCCGAAAACGTTCTGCCGTTGTTCCGCCGGCATTTCGTTCGCCCAGCACGATCATTCCAACCACTGCCGCCGAAGGCAGTACGAAGTGATAAAACTCCGTCAACGTCAGCCGCGCATGCACCACATAAACCAGCGTGCCCAAGAACACGAGCAATGCACTCGCGCTGAACATTGGATACGCCCAGCTCGTTTTCTCTGTATCTTCTCGCGCTTCGTTCTGCTCTAGAAAAGCAAGGAATAGCAGCGCACCCGCGACGTAGTAGGCCCCGATTATTTTGATCAGGATCGAAACTCCCCCGCACACTCCCGCGACAAACAACCAGCGCCGCTGCCGCACATCCAGATAGCGCAGCATCGCCGCGGCTCCGAACGTGGCGAAAAACAGGTTGTACCAGGAAGGCATCGCCGACGGATAATTCGGATAACTCCAAGCCACCGCGACGAGCGCAATCAGCCCGGCCCCCAGTGCGGAAGTAAATCGCAGCGCAATGGAATACAGGGCCGGAATCCACGCCAGAAAAAACAGAAACACGCAAATCCGCATCGACAGTAGGTTGACGCCGAATATCCGAAAGGCCAACGCATGAATCACGCTCAGGCCGCCCGTATAAATCTCGGTAAAATCCCGATGCGGAAGCTGCCCTTGCAGCACGCGCACCGCACTCTGCGCCAGAATGCCATCGTCCGCTGGAACCCAGGCACTGCTGATCCGCGGCCCAACATACAAACCCGCGATCATCAAAATCGCAACCAGCACCACCAAACGAACTACTCGGCTCTGTCCCCCAATGTCATGAACGACCGCCCCATCTGCGATCCGCGCATCCGGTCCGATTTCCCGGACCCTCACCTCGACGTTCAAACCCTCGCGGCCCGGAACGATAACGCGCCCGCCCGACTCGTCCGAACTCTTCCGGATTTCTTCGTTCACTTTGCCTCCAGCGCGGTCAGCCGCATCTTCGCGTCCGTACTGTCCTGGTTCAGCTGTAGAGTCTGCTGGTATTCCGCTCTCGCGGCATTGAGATTTCCGTTTCTCTCTAGTGAGAGTGCCAGCCAGTAGTGGTAGTCCCACACCTTTGGGTCGAGCGACGCCGCTTCCTGCAAGTAGCGTTGCGCTTCGGCACTTTTGCCCACTTCCAGAAGCGCGCGTCCAAGAAAATGTTTGGGTCCAGCCTGTTCAGGAGCCAGCGCCACGGCTCGCCTCAGCAAACGCTCCGCCTCCGCATAGCGGTGGTCCATCAGGTTCACGTTCCCGCAGTTGTAAAGTCCCGAGTAGAGGTCCGGCTCTTTCTGTTGAATCTCAGCACATAATTCCAGCGCTGTATCAAAATCTCCCATGCGCCCGTACAACCCTGCATACGACGCGATTCCGATCTCCGACTTCACATAATCGGGTCCCACCTTCTGCATCCACACTCGTCCTTCGTCATATCGACCGGCGCGAATGTAACTTTCCGCCAGTGCCAGCGGCCCGTAAGCATATTCGGGATGCTCCCGCACCGCCCGCTCGGCCAGCGCAATCGCGCGATCATGTGCGCCGCGCTCGCTGTATTCCGCCGACAGCCCAACCTCGGCATAGGGATTCCCCGGATACAGCTCCTGCCCGCGCGTCCACACCAGCAGATCGCTCGCCCAATACACTTGCTGCCCCAGCGACGCTCCCATATAGCTCGCGCAAAGCAGCACAACGGCAGTCACCTGCACCGCCTGTGCGCTCCATTTGCCGATCGACGGCAGTCGCCGCAACCCCATTGCCAGCAGAATTGCGAAGCCGATCGACGGCAGGTAGATATAACGGTCTCGAACAAAATCGCCGTTTCCGAAATTACGCAGATACAGAGCCGGAGCCAGTCCGATCAGTAGCCAGAACCCGCCAAAGGCAACCATCGAATTCTCTTCCCGCTCATTCCACCACCACAAACCCGCTAGCACCGCGACCAGCATGAGGGACGGTGCGACCACTTGGCTGAAAAAGGCGCCGGTAACGTAAGGCGTGTAATAAAGCCCCGTCAGTCCCACGGGAACGAGAAGCTTTTGTAAATAGAAATTCAAGACGAAAGGCAAGGTACGGATTACGTCGGCCATCCCATGCTGCGGATCGAATTGTCCTGTTGCGTGCAACAGTGCATGCTTGCGCACTAGAACGTATGCGACCGTGACCGCGACATATGGCACTGATTCTCTTATTGCATCGAGCGACCGCCGCACGTGAGGCGCAGTCTTCCCGCCCGCCGGATTCAGCCAAGCATAAATCCCCACGAGAACCGGGAACGTCACCGCCATTTCCTTGGTGAGGAGCGCGCATGCGAGAAGGAAGAACGAGGCAATCTGCCACATCACCTTCGCCCTTCGCTCAGGCTCGCGTCCGTTCAGGAACGTCACGAATCCCAACGCGGCGAACGTCGCGACCATCGTGTCCGAAGCCGCAGAAATCCAAACCACCGGTTCAATGTGAATCGGATGAACCGCGAAAATCAGCGCGGCTAGCGCTGCCGTCCAATATTCCAGACTGAGCTTGCGCGCCAGCCAGAAAACTGCAGCCGTCGCGGCCACATGTGTGAGGATCGCGCCCAAATGCCATCCCCACGGCCGCAACCCGAAGAGCGCATAATTCAACATGGACCACGCGACAAACAATGGACGGTAATAAACCTGATGGCGTGCTACGTGGTACCAGAGGTCGCTTCCAAACGCGCGCGGAAGGTTACTCCAACTCCGCAGAATTGGACTATTAACAATCTGCGGCCAATCGTCCCAAACAAATTCGAATGACAAAGCTCCGCTGTAGAGCACCAGCGTTGTCAGCCCGAGTAATGACAAGAGCAAGCTCGGCCGCCGCAGATACTTGCTCAACACTTCGCCCGCGCTGATTTCCGGATTCTCTTGCGTCTTGTCCATCTTCTCCCGCACCTGTCGGCCGATGTACTTTCGTAACCTCGTCCAGAGCTGCTAAGTCGTCTCCAGGTGCGCTCATACTAACCTCCCAATCCACTCCGCGCATGTTACCCAGGTTACCTAGGTGTCCCAGTTATTCCGCTATTTCATCCTTCCTTTTGCGACCATACTTTCCATGGGGTCATTCACAGGAACCCAAACTGCCCGCGAGCCGTTGCCCGTATTGTGCGTCGATCTCGACGGCACGCTCATCCGCAGCAATCTCCTGTGGGAATGTCTCCTCATCCTTCTCAAGATCAAGCCCGCCATCCTGTTCTTATTGCCGTTCTGGCTTCTTCGCGGTCGTGCTTTCCTAAAACAGCAACTTACCGCCCGCGTTCAACTTGATCCTGCTCGTTTGCCCTATCGGCAACAGGTCCTCGATCTCATCCATCAGGAAAAGTTGGCAGGCCGTCGCATCGCGCTGGTGACCGCTGCCGATCAAGCGCTTGCAGCATCAATTTCGAACTATCTCGGCCTCTTTGACGAGGTTTACGCTAGCGACGGAGATCGCAATTTAAAGGGTTCCTGCAAGGCTGCGTTTCTTTCCGGCAGGTTCGGAGCTTCTGGTTTTGAATATGTGGGCGATTCCGCCGCCGATGTGGAAGTCTGGCGTCACGCCCGCGCCGCCTATGTCGTAGGAACGTCCGCCCGCGCCGAACAAGCCGCATCCGTGACCACGCTGAAGGGCAACATCGTCGAACCGCGAACTTCATTGCGCGTTTGGGTCAACGCTCTCCGCGGGCACCACTGGGCCAAGAACCTGCTTCTGTTCCTGCCCCTCACACTTTCGCACAATCTGACCTTCGCCCCAATCGTCCGCACCGCTGTCGGCTTTGTGCTTTATGGACTGTGTGCTTCCGGGCTCTACATCCTCAATGATCTTCTCGATCTCCACTCCGATCGTGAGCATCCATGGAAAAGAAAACGACCGATCGCCGCTGGACACATTTCGATTGCTCAGGGATTGCTCGCCTCGTTCGCTCTTTTGTCATTTACGCTCGTGGTCGGATTCTTTCTCGATCTGCAATTCGCATTTGTGCTGGTCGGATATGCGGCACTGACCATGCTGTACTCGCTTTATCTGAAGAAGATCGCCCTGCTCGACGTCTTCGTTCTGTCGAGCTTCTACAGCTTTCGCATTCTCGCCGGTGCGATGATCTCCTCCACCCCGCTATCGCAGTGGTTTTTGGCGTTTTCTCTGTTCTTTTTTCTCAGCCTGGCAATGGCGAAGCGTTATTCCGAACTGCTCCACGCCAACGGCTTGGTAACATCCGGAAATTCCGGGCGCGGCTATCGCGTCGACGACCGCGAGCTCCTGCTCGCGCTCGGAGTTGGCAGCAGTTTCTCAGCCGTCGTCATTCTCAGCCTCTACGTGCAAAGCGATGCCGTCCGCGTTCTCTATTTGTCTCCTGAATATCTTTTCTTGCTCTGCCCTATTGTTCTTTATTGGCTCAGCCGAACCTGGCTGCTGGCCCACCGCGGTGAGTTGAAAGAGGACCCGGTCAATCTTGCGATCCGCGATCGCGTTAGCTACTGCGTAGCGCTGGCGTCGGCGCTCGTCATCGCCGCCAGCATGATAAGTGTGACCTTCTGATATGTCTGGACAATCGGCAGCATCCTCGAAGAAACAACCTGCCCCAGCCCCGCCCACCGGGAAATATCTGTCATGGGGACGATACCCGACGGCCGCGCATGTGCATGTCCAAAAGCCTGCGTGGAGCGACCAGGTTCCTGCCATCCTGAAAGCGAGTTCCGCTGCATCCCTGCTTCCCTACGGTTTGGGCCGCAGTTACGGCGATTCGTGCCTAAACGCGCGACGAGGCCTGATCGACTGCCGCCGCCTCAACCGCATTCTCGGATTTGACGCGTCCACCGGCATCCTGCGTTGTGAAAGCGGCGTCAGCTTCGCCGACATCATCGAGGTCTTTCTTCCCAAAGGATGGTTCTTGCCCGTAACTCCCGGCACGCAGTTCGTCACTGTCGGAGGAGCTATTGCCAACGACGTCCACGGTAAGAACCATCATTGTGCCGGAACGTTCGGATCTCACGTCCATCAAATAGCCGTGCACCGCTCCGATCATGGCCTAGTCACCTGCAGCCCCGGAGAAGATCCACAGATGTTTCGCGCCACCATCGGAGGCCTCGGCCTCACCGGCGTTATTGCGTGGGCCGACATACAGCTCCGACACGTTCCCGGTCCCTGGATTGACGTCGAACTCGTCCCTTTCCAGTCGCTCAATACTTTTCTTGATTTAAGTCGAGAAAGTGACGGCCGCTTCGAATACACCGTGGCATGGCTTGATTGTCTGTCCGAAAACAATCCGCGCGGCATCTTCTTCCGCGGCAACCACTCCGCCGAGACGGCAAAGAAATTCCGCCCTCACCACGGCCCCAAACTGCCCTTTGCGCTGCCGCAGGCATTCCTCAACCGCTACACCGTGAAGGCTTTCAACACCGCCTACTATCACGCGCACGCCGCAAAAGAAGGCTCATCGCTGGTTGCCTACGATTCGTTTTTCTACCCGCTCGATTCAATCCGTCAGTGGAATCTTCTCTACGGCAAACAGGGCTTTCTGCAGTATCAATGCGTGATCCCAGAAACAAACGTTTCCGCTTTGGAGGAATTGCTTGCCCGTATCGCCCGCTCCGGCATGGGCTCTTTCCTCGGCGTCCTGAAACAATTCGGCGATGCGCCGCCAGCCGGAATGTTGTCATTCCCGCGCCCCGGTTTGACCCTGGCTCTCGACTTCGCCATGCGAGGTGAACGTACGCTCGCACTCATGCGCCAGCTTGACGAGGTTGTTCAGCAGAGTGGTGGCGCGCTCTACCCGGCGAAAGATGCGCGCATGAGCCCGGCTTTGTTCGGAGCTTCGTTCCCGCACTGGCGCAGTTTCGTCCAGCACATCGACCCCAAGATGTCCTCATCGTTCTGGCGCCGCGTCACGGAGGCGCAATGACTATGCCCCAGCCGACGCATCCCACAGCCAAGCAGCCCCCAGCTTTGCAGAGAGTTGTCGTTCTGGGCGCGACCTCCGGCATCGCGCTCGAAGTCCAGCGTCAACTCGCACAGCGGGGATGTGAGCTATTCCTAGTCGCGCGCTCGCCTCAGCGCCTGGCGGCGCTTCAATCCGACTTGTTCGCGCGCGGCGCCAAACAAGTCCTGACCTGCGCTGCCGATCTAGCCAGCATCTCCCAACACTCTGCCCTCTTCGATCACGTCCGCCGCCAGTTCCCCGGCTATGACACAGTTCTGCTCACGTACGGCTCTATGCAGGATCAGAAACATTCGCAAGCCTCGCTCGACATTCTTCTCGACGAGTTGAATGTCAACTTCGTAAGTGCCTCGGCGATTCTCACTCTCTTCGCCGCCGACTTGGAACAGCGCCGAACGGGCTGCATCGCCGCCATCACGTCCGTTGCTGGAGATCGTGGCCGCCGCTCGAACTACGTCTATGGCTCCGCCAAAGGCGCGCTTTCCCTCTTTCTTCAGGGACTGCGCAGCCGTCTGCATCCTGCTGGAGTCAAAGTGATCACGATCAAACCCGGCCCGGTCCAGACTCCCATGACCGACCATCTTCCGAATGCTGCTCGCTTCGCCGATCCCGAACTCGTCGCTTGCGACATCGTTCGTGCCCTGGAACGCCGCTCCCCAGACGTCCTCTACACTCCAAAGATCTGGCGGTATGTCATGACCGCCGTCGAACATATCCCCGAAACAATCTTCAAGCGCTTGTCCTTCTAACAATCCACATCACAAAATGTACATACACAAGAAAAGGGCCGCATGAATGCGGCCCAAGGTCTTACTGGCTACTGGCAAATGGGTACTGAGCTTACCGGCGTCCGCGGCCACCACCACCACCGCCGTGACCACCATGTCCGCCACGATCTCCCCCGCCCGGTCCGCGTCCACGTCCACGACGACGACGATTGCGATCGCCGCCTCCGCCCGGACGCGACTCACGTCCACCTTCCGGCCGTGCCGATCCCGGCTCTGACGCTCCAGCTCCCGCATCTACACGGTTGAAGTTCGGCTCATCGTCGGCATCAAAATCGGCGCCGCCTTCGATCACTGCGGTCGGTGCGCCTTGCGATGCGCCTTGCGAAACTGTCGGCGCAGATGGTGCCGGTACCGCCTCCTCGTCCCCCTCTGGCGGTAGTGGCGGAGCCCCGCCGCCCATTTTGGCGCGTTGCTCTTTCAGAATCGCCTTGCGCGACAGCTTGATCCGGTTGCCTTCGACAGCCAGAACCTTCACCAGCACCTGATCGCCTTCTTTCAGTTCGTCGCGGACATCCTTAATCCGATGCTCCGCCACTTCGCTGATGTGGAGCAGCCCATCCAGCCCCGGCAGAATTTCAACAAATGCTCCAAAATCCGCCAGCCGGCTGACCTTTCCGAGGTACGTCTTCCCTACCTCGGCCGAAGCCGTCAGGTCGCGAATAATTTGCAGCGCCTTGTTCGCCGACACTTCATCGTTCGACGCAACATTGACCTTGCCCGAATCTTCAACGTCGATCTTCACGCCAGTCTGCTCGATGATGCTGCGGATCATCTTGCCGCCCGGCCCGATGACGTCGCGAATCTTGTCGACCGGAATCTGCAAGGTGTAAATTCGCGGCGCATACGCCGAAACCTTCCCGCGCTGTTCGCCGAGCACTTCATCCATTTTCCCCAGAATGAACAACCGCCCGCGTTGCGCCTGTGCCAGCGCCTCGCGCATGATCTGTGCCGTAATCCCGCCCACCTTGATATCCATCTGCAGAGCGGTGATTCCGTCTTTCGTGCCGGCGACCTTGAAATCCATGTCGCCGTAGTGATCTTCAGCGCCTGCGATGTCGGTCAGGATGGCATACTGATCGCCTTCCTTCACCAGCCCCATGGCCACGCCGGCCACCGGAGCTTTCAACGGCACGCCCGCATCCATCAGCGAGAGTGACGCTCCGCAAATCGTTGCCATCGACGACGAACCGTTTGACTCCAGAATGTCGGAAACCACGCGCATCGCATACGGCCAATTGTCTTCCGTCGGCAGCACAGCCGATACCGCTCGCTCCGCCAGTGCACCGTGTCCAATCTCGCGACGACCAGCTCCGCGCAGGAATGCCACTTCGCCTACAGAGAAAGGCGGGAAATTGTAATGCAACATGAAGCGCTTTTTGGCTTCTCCTTCGAAGCCCTCCAGCCGCTGCATGTCGTCGCTCGTGCCCAAAGTCGTAGTCACCAGCGCCTGCGTTTCGCCACGAGTAAAGATCGCGCTTCCGTGCGCACGCGGCAGAACGCCCACTTCAATCCAGATCTCGCGAATCTGATCGAATGCGCGTCCGTCGGGCCGGTGTTTCCTGTTGATCACCTGGTCGCGGAAAATGCGCTCGCGCAGGACTTCGTAGTACTCCTTCAGCTTCGCTTTTGCCGCGTCATCTTCTTCGGGAATCGCCGCGAGCAGTTCTTTCTCCAGCGTACGCACCAGTTCGTAGCTTTCCGATTTCGGATGCTTCTGCGTGTCCAGCGCATCCGCCAGTTGCGCGCCGATCTTGGACTGCAGGCCGTTGTAATAGGCCTGATCAAACTCCGGAGGCGTGACTTTGCGCTTCGGCTTTCCAGCCTTGCTGCGCAGCTCTTCGATGGCCGCGCAAATTTTCTTGATCTCAGTGTGCGCGAATTCAATCGCGTCGACCACCGTCTCTTCTTTCACTTCTTTCGCGCCCGACTCAATCATCAGGATCGCTTCGGCCGTGCCGACCACCATGATGTTCAGCAGGCCTTCCCGCATCTCCGTATAAGTGGGATTGGCGATGAAGCGCCCTTCCACCAGTCCGACGCGCACCGCGCCAATCGGCCCAAGGAACGGAATGTTGGACACCGTCAATGCCGCCGAAGCCGCGTTGATTCCGACCACATCCGGGTCATTCTCCGTGTCCGCCGACAGCACGAACGCAATCACCTGCGTCTCGCACTTAAAGCCCTCCGCGAACATCGGCCGGATCGGCCGGTCAATCTGACGGCTGGTGAGCACTTCGCGCTCGCTCATGCGCCCTTCGCGCTTGATAAAGCCGCCCGGAATACGTCCGCCAGCGTAGGTGTACTCGCGGTAGTCCACGGTGAGCGGAAAGAAATCGATTCCCGTGCGCGGCTCCGGGTTCGCCACTGCCGTGGCCAGAATCACATTCTCGCCCATGCGCACAACGGCCGAGCCGTGGGCCTGCTTGGCTAATTTTCCAGTTTCAAATGAAATCGTTTTTCCGCCGGCGATTTCGACGGAAACTATGGTGGGTTCAGGCTTCATAGGTCATCCTTTATATGGGCAGGAGCGCAACGGCGCCGATGCGGAGTTCGCTGAATAGGCGAACAGGCGAATGCCAGTGGCTCTCGCGGTTGGGAAAACGCACTTTACTGAGTCTCTCTTGGTGATACCGGCCCCCCATGGAGCCGGTCGCGCTGCTACTTGCGGATCCCGAGCTTCGAAATAACGGTCTTATACCGTTCCGAGTCGTATTTCTTCAGGTAGTCGAGCAGGCGGCGACGCCGGCTCACCATCATGAGAAGTCCGCGGCGCGAGCCGTGATCTTTCAGGTGCGTTTTGAAATGGTCCGTCAACTGGCCGATCCGCTCGCTCAATAGCGCGATTTGAACCTCAGGACTTCCGGTATCGGTCGGATGCGTGCGATACGTGTCAACGACGGTCTGCTTTTGCTGTCTGGCTAGCACTAACCTGTTCCACTCCTGTCTCTTCTCGTTTTCGTAACGTATTCGAGAATAACACACTACAGCCAGAACCCGCTACTGCGCATCCAAAAACTGCATCAGTCGACCAACTTATCAACATCCCATCCCAGACAGCCGCGATTTCCGAGTTATACTGAATAGACAACAATCGTTAAGGAAGCGGCCACCCTCGGTTGAGTATCCGGAAAGACCTTGGACCAACCCCGTAGATTTGTGTGCCCGGCCACTCAACGAATCAACGCCATATTTGGGAGATTTTGTATGCCTCGAGGACGATCGACTTTTGGAAAGCGCCAGAAGGAGCAAGCGCGCCAGCAGAAACAGCGGGACAAGAACGAGCGCAGGACCCAGCGTAAGCAAGACAAACCGGAAGGCAGCTCCACGAACGAGATCGACGAAATGCGCGAAATGCGGGAACTGGCCGAAGCCCAGGCTGCCCTGTTCCGCATCGATTCTGAAGACGAACCCGATTCCCCTGAACTCCTCAGCCCACACGACAGCAAGTAAATCGAAGAGAAAAAGATTCGCCGGGGCACAAACCCCGGCGATTTCCATTTTCACTCCTAGACAAATACCTCGCCCGGCAATGCCGTCAACGTCCGTGACGCAAGGGTGTTCTCAATCGGCCGACGAGGCTGCGCCGCAACTGATCCATCCATCTGCTTCCGCTCGATCCGCAACTTTAACGCCCGTTCTATATTGCGCAGTTCCAGAACCTCGACGCCCGTAACCAGCGAAGATGCTCTTCCTGACAATCCTGCCCGGCCCGTCCGTCCGACGCGGTGAATAAAATCTTCCGCCATCTTCGGCAGGTCGTAGTTGATCACGTGGGCCACGTCGTCAACGTGCAGGCCTCGCGACGCCACGTCGGTTGCCACCAGCACCTGGTGCCGCCCTTCCTGGAATCCGCTCAATGCGCTGTTACGCTGCGATTGCGTCCGGTCGCCATGAATCATCGCCACCGAAAATCCATCGCGCTCGAGTTCCCGCGCCAGCCGCTGGGTTCCGCGTTTGGTGCGCGCGAAAATCAGCGTCTGTCCTTTCTCTTCGTACAATAGATGCCGCAGCACGTCCATCTTTTCGGTCGGACGCACCTCGTACGCCTGGAGTTGCACGCTCTCCGCCGGCTTCAGAACCGAGCCCAGCGCAACCCGCACCGGATTGCACATATGGTCGTTCACCAGCCCGGCGACCGACTGCTCCAGCGTCGCCGAGAAGCACAGCGTCTGCCGCTGTTCCGGAACAACCTGCAAGATTCGCCGGATCGAGGGCAGAAAACCCATGTCCAGCATGCGGTCCGCTTCGTCGAGCACCAGGATCTTTACGCGCCGCAGATCCGCAAACTTGCGGGTGATGAAATCCTGCAGCCGTCCCGGAGTCGCAATCACAAATGGGGTCCCCGACCGCAAACTCTGAATCTGCGCTTTTTCAGATACGCCGCCGATTACCAGCGCCGCCTTCGGCATGTTCTTGCCGCGCAGTTGTTCGTACTGCTCATGGACCTGCATCGCCAACTCGCGCGTCGGCAACAGCACCAGCGCGCTAATCTGTGCCGCTGGCTCGCGCCGCAGCATCTCGATAATCGGAATCAGGAATGCCAGCGTCTTGCCGGTTCCCGTCTGGGCCGTAGCCAGTACATCTTTCCCTGCAAGCGCGGGAGGAATCGCCTGCGCCTGCACAGGGGTTGGAGTGATAAATTCTGCTGCCGCCAACTTCTGCTGCAAAACAGCAGAGAGAGGCAGTTCTGTAAATGTCTTCATTCTTTATTTTTCTTTCTGGAGGGGCTCAAGTCAGATCTTCATACACGCAGGTCTTAGGACACATTCCCAGACACACGTGTCGAGAGTTCGCAATGCCGCTCGCATTCAAATTGGCGCTGAATAAAACGGCGGGCAGGAAATGCGGAGATAAATCGGATCCCAACAGGGATCCCCGCGTGACGAGCAAACCGTACCAAAAGCGTTATACAGAGTATAGCAGATAACGTTTCGATTAACAGTGACTGCGGTAATCCTATGAGAATCTGGGACCGTTTGCTGGCGCGTGCTGAGCGGTGATTTGCTCGCTGATAGTTATTGAGGTATTGACTAATTGGTACTTTATACCCCCTAACGTGGTCTTTGGAAATAAAGGACTTAGAGGTTATTTCCCGCTAGGTCTTTGAATAATAATGATTTACGCCTCGAACACCTGCATTATTAGAATCAATGACTTACGGGACAGCCTCCAAGTCTTTATTATATCTTTTCGAATCAATAACTTAGCATAATTCCTGCTAGGTCTTTGGGGAATAAGGACTTACTTCGAAACGCGATTGTTTTCGAGACCCAGCTCCCAGCCTGTCGCCGATGTTTACAGTTTGCTTCGTGCTGCCCGACCCGGATATCATCCCGGCAAATGAAAATCTCATTCTTCCTGCTCCCGGTTCTTCTGGCTGCGTCCGCTTTCGCCCAAACTGCCCAGCACTCCAAGGAAGTCGACGCCGTCTATCCCGCCGCTCATGACCTCTACATTGACATCCACGAGAATCCCGAGCTCTCTTCTCACGAGACACACACGGCTGCCAAACTCGCCGAGCATCTGCGCGGGGTGGGCTACGAAGTCACCGAGCAGGTGGGAGGGACCGGCATCGTCGCAATCTTGAAAAACGGGCCCGGTCCCACCATCATGCTGCGCACGGAGCTCGACGCGCTTCCGGTGGAAGAAAAAACCGGCCTGCCCTACGCCAGCAAAGTACGCACCAAAGATGACGCCGGCCGCGACGTTGCCGTGATGCACGCCTGCGGACACGACCTTCACATGGCCGCGATCTTCGGCACCGCCACCATCATGGCGCACAGCAAAGACACCTGGCACGGAACCCTGATGCTGATCGGCCAGCCCGCGGAAGAAACCATCTCCGGCGCCAGAGCCATGATCGCCGACGGCTTCATCACGCGTTTTCCCAAGCCCGATATCGGCATCGCCATGCACGTGGGCAACGAACTTCCCGCCGGAGAAGTGGGCGTCACTTCCGGCGTTTACAGCACCAACGCCGATTCGCTTCGCATCACGATTTACGGAAAAGGGGGACACGGCTCCGCGCCTAATACCGCCATCGATCCCATTGTCATCGCCGCCAAGACGATCCTTGCCCTGCAGACCATCGCATCCCGCGAGGTCAAGCCACGCGAAATGGCGGTCGTCACGGTGGGATATATCCGGGCGGGCACGAAAAACAACATCATTCCCGACTCGGCCGAGATGGGAATCACCGTTCGCACTTTCAAAGAGGATGTTCGTAAACAGGTTCTGGCTGCCATCGATCGCACCGTCAAGGGGGAATCTCTAGCCAGCGGCGCACCCCGCGAGCCCTTGATCGAACACATCGAAGCCACCGACTCCGTATACAACGATCCCGCCCTCACCGCCCGAGTCGAAACGGTACTGGACAGCGCGCTCGGCAAGGACAACGTGATTGTTGAAGAAGCGCAGACAGCGTCGGAAGACTACTCCTATTTCGTGAATCAGGGCATCCCATCGGTCTACTTCAGCCTCGGAGGGGCCGATCCCGGCAAGTTCGCCGAGGCCAAAAGGACGGGCGCGTTTCTGCCTTCCAATCACTCCGCCCTGTTCGCGCCTGATGTAGACCCAAGCCTGCGCACGGGAATTGCCGCGGAAGTCGCGGTCTTGCGCAATCTCCTGGGCGGAAAGTAACTTGGGCACATATACCGAAAATGAAAAGCCCCCATGCAACGTGTTCGCCACGGATGCATGGGGACTGATTTCACTTCTGCAATTTGACTTCTAACTTCTGACTTCCCTACTCTCCAACCAGCTCCATCGGTTTCGGCGCCGGAGACCAGGACATTAGATCGTTCTCCTGAGCATCCACCACCGCCAGCGCCACCACATTGACGATTTCCTCCACTTCGGTGTCGCGTAGCACAACATGCACCGGCTTGTTCATACCCATCAGGATTGGTCCCAGCGTCTGTCCGCCGCCCAGTTTCGACAGCAGCTTGTAGGCGATGTTCGCCGAAGTCAGATCCGGGAAGATCAACACGTTCGCTCCGCCCTTCAGCGTACTGAACGGATAATCCTTCTCGAGTGTCTCCGCCGAGACCGCAACGTCTGCCGTCACCTCGCCGTCTACAATCAGCGTGGGATCGGCTTTGTGCAGCAACTCAACTGCTTTCCGCACCTTCACGCATTGCGGATGCGGGGTACTGCCGAAGGTCGAGAACGACAGCAGGGCGACTCTCGGCGTCAGGTCGAAACGCCGCGCCGTTTGTGCCGCGCAGAGCGCGATCTCGACCAGATCTTCGGCCGTCGGATCGATGTTCACGCTCGGATCAGCCAGCAAAAACAGCTTGCCCGACCGCGTGATCATCAGGTAGCAGCCCGATACTCTGCGCAATCCTTCGCGCGTCCCGATAATCTGCAGAGCCGGCCGGATCGTATCCGGGAAATGCTGGCTGACGCCCGAGACCAGAGCATCGGCCTCGCCCATCCGCACCATCATCGACCCGAACACATTGTGGTCTTTCATCAGCACACGCGCCTCTCTGAGCGTGACGCCGCGCCGCTGCCGTATGCGGAACAGTTCCTGGATGTAAGGCTCGCGCAGCGAAGAGGTCAGCGGATCGACAATCTTCACTCCCGCAAGATCCAACCCCAGTTCCTTCGCCTGCCCTTCAATCACCGCAGGATTGCCCAGCAGGATCGGGGTCGCAATTTTCTCTTCGATCAGATTGTAGGCAGTCCGCAAAATCTTCTCGTGCTCGCCTTCTGGGAAAACCACATCCTTGGGCCGGGCCTGCGCCTTCTGGATCATCATGTGCGCGATCTCATGCGCCTTGCCCAGCCGCGCTTCGAGTTGGTCGCGGTACTTGTCAAGCGGAATCGGTCTCCGCGCCACGCCCGACTTCATCGCGGCTTCGGCCACCGCAACCGCCTCCCACAGCAGAACGCGCGGATCAAACGGTTTTGGAATCAGGTAGTCCGGTCCAAAGTGCAGCCGCTCCACTCCATAAGCGCGGCACACCGA
>JBELAC010000114.1:0-14482 GCA_049509215.1 Terriglobales bacterium | reverse complement strand
GCCGCATCGCAGCCGGCGAAGGGTCCACACTGCATCAGGCGAAAGCGGCTTATGAGCGGGACTACATTCTCAAGAAGCTGGACGAAAATCACGGCAACATCAGCCGCACCGCCGAAGTGCTCGGTCTGGAGCGCAGCCACCTCTATCGCAAAATGAAGAGTTTGGGTATTGCGGCAAAGGAGTAGCGTCGCTATCCTCCGTTCGCTGTTCGCACATCTCTCGCAGCCCGGCGCATTTCCGCTGGCCGGAATTTGTTTATCTCAGGTCTCGCGGATTGCGATCGGCGATGGAAGATCAGCGAATCGCGAGCGACGAAGAGCGAGCCGCGCGCTATCTCTTGATCATATGAATCTCAGTCCCGTTCTTGTGGAACTGGACTTCATCCATCAATTGGTTAATCAGGAAGATGCCGCGCCCATGATGAGAGTAGATGTTTTTCCCCTGGCAGGGGTCGGGAATATTCCTGGGATCGAAGCCGGGCCCGGGATCGCGCACGACAATCAACATGCCCTGTGCCTGATCGCAAGCCACGTCGCACTCCACGACCTTTGAGGGATCAGCGCCCGCTCCGTGAACCACCGCGTTAGCGAGCGCTTCGGTCAAGGCCAGCTCAATGTCGTCCTCGCGTCCGGAAGCACACTTGGTCTCACGCACGACCTCCATGACGCTTCGAACGACCGGGTCGACGGCGTCGCGGTCCGCGCTCAGCGTGACGCTTAGCTTGAGGTCAAACTTGCCACCGTCGTGCTTGCCCGGGGGCGTGGGATTTTCAGATGAAGACGAAGGATCTGTCATATAGGACTACGGGCCGAACGCCTTATCCTGCCTCTTTCCCCGCCCCTCGCTTGGGTAAGATGCATTTAGGCGCTGCCAGATTCTAGGGATTTGCGGCCGCAGATGCAAGATTATTTGGAAGGGCAGACAACACTTTTGGAACTTGTCGCTGGGGGAGCGGGCGTTCCACAAAGAATCTAAACTCTTTAGCTCGGCTTTAGCTCGGCTAGCAGGCTGCGGAAAAAGTCGTTATGGCGAGATGTCCCACAGCGGCTAAAGCCGCCGTTGATTACACGACACTTGCGGTGCGGCCAAAAGCCGCACACTTTCAAAACAGAATCGAAGTCGAGTTTTTCCGCAGCCTGCTAGAGTTCGTCTACCCGTTCTCAGGATTCCGGCTCCGGCAGGCCGCCGATCTGTTCCATCTGGCGCCGCCAGTCGAGCTCTTCCACGAACTTCCGCGAATCCCGCCATCCGGGCTGGATCTTGACGAACAGCTCCAGAAAAACCTTGGTCCCGACCATTTTTTCGATATCCATTCGCGCCGCCGTGCCGATCTTCTTCAGCATCTGGCCGCCTTTGCCGAGCAGAATAGCTTTCTGCCCCTCGCGTTCGCAAAAAATTGCAGCCGCAATCCGCACCAACCTGGGGCCTTCTTCGAACTGTTCGACCATGACGCTCACGGCATGCGGAACCTCTTCGTGGGTCTGCATCAGGACGTGCTCCCGGATCAATTCCGCCGCCATGAAGCGCACCGGCTGATCCGTAATCTGGTCTTCGGGGAAATAGCGTGGTCCATTGGGGAGCGCCTTGACCACACATTCCAGCAGTTCATCCAGACCTTTCTTCTTGAGCGCCGAGATCGGAATGATCTCTTGAAATTTATGCAGCGGCTGAAACTGCGTAATCAGCGGCAGCAGGTTCCGCTTGTCGGCCAGCATATCGATCTTATTGAGCAGCAAGAAAACAGGCGTTCCCGACTTCTTGATCATGTCGAGAACCAGATCGTCGTCGCGGTCCCACTTCCGCTTGGCGTCAACGATAAACAGAATCAGTTCGCATCCTTCGAGCGCTTCGCGAACCTCCACCATCATCTTGCGCCCCAGCGACGAGCCGGAGCGATGCACTCCCGGCGTGTCGATCAACACGATCTGCCCGTTCTCATGCCCCTTCTGTTTGGAGAGCTTCAGCTTCGCGGACGTCTGCTTCGGATAATTGATGATCCCCAGAATTCGATTGCGAGTGGTCTGGGGTTTGGGAGAAATAATGGCCAATTTCTCACCCACTAGCGCATTCAGCAGTGTGCTCTTGCCGGCATTAGGCCGGCCAAGGATGCAAACGAATCCGGAGTGAAAGGACATGGGGATAGGGTACTAGCTTCCAGGCACAACAACCTATTGGTTAGTTTGGTCAACTTTTTCTCAAGACCGGCTATTTGCTTCTTCATCTTCAAAAAATAGCCTTCATCATTGTGCATGGGTCCTTCCTGAAATGACTTTATTTGCTTCCGTACTTATCGTAGCTCCGAGCCGCTGCGACACCCAACCCTTGGGGAGAATGCCTCGATGTTTTCACTGGGAGCGCTCGATGGGTAGGGGTCCTTCGACTCCGTAGCTGCTTCGCTTCGCGAAGCTGCTACTACGCTCAGGATGACAAGGCTTCTGGGGCATCGGCTCGAAGCCTTAGATCAGCTTCATCTGCTTCGGCTCAGCCACCGTGATCCGCACCCGCTCGACGCGCCGGTCGGTCGAGTCGAGTACTTCGAACTTCAAGCCATCGTCTTCTATGACTTCGCCCTTCTTAGGAATCCGTCCCGCCAACTCGCTGACCAAACCCGCGATGGTCGATGACTCGTGTCCTTCGGGACGGCGCCCAAAAAGTTCGTCGAGCCGGTCCACATCCATATTCCCCGTCACGATGTAGGAGTGCTCGCTCTCCTGCACCAGTTGCGTCTTTTCATGTTCGTCGCCGATCTCGCCCACAATTTCCTCGACCAGATCTTCGATCGTCACCAGGCCAGCGACGCCTCCATACTCGTCCACTACAATCGCCATGCGGATATTGCTCTTCTGCATCTCGCGCAGCAGATCGCTCCCCAGCTTGCTTTCCGGAACGAAGTAAACATCCTTCCGCATCACGCTCGCGACCGAGCGGGTATGCGCCTCCGAGTCCGGAACCTGCAACACGTCCTGCGTGTGCAGAATTCCCTTGATGTTGTGAATCGATCCTTCATACACGGGAATGCGCGAGAACGGTTTGACGCGCAACACCTCAACCACCTGCTCGATGGTCGAATCCGCCGAAACAGCGACCATCTCGGGGCGCGGCTTCATCGCTTCGCGCACGGTCTTGCCACTGAACTCCACCACCGACTGGATCAGATCGCGATCCCCTTCCTGAATAATTCCCTCTTCCTGTCCCGCCTCAATCAGCGCGTCCACCGCTTCCGCCGGGGTCTCCGGCTGCGCCTCCGGGTGCTCGCGCGTCAGCGACGCCACCGACTGGCAGAAGCCCAGCACCAGCGTGACTGGCAGCACCAGGTATATGAGCGCGCGCAGCACCAGTACCCAGTTCACCAGCCATCGGCCCTGCGTCCGCGAGAAAAACACGAATGGAAGGAGACGGTTGAATGCAATGATGATGAGCACCAGACTGAGCGTCGCCTCCAGGACTTCGGAAACACTCCAGGCACGGTCGCGAAAAACCGTGAAGCCCACAATCATGGCGATGGCCGCGGTGACAAGTTGCGGAAGAATCGCCATCGAAAGCGCGGCGCGCTCCCGCGTCACGCCCAGGCGCGGTTCCACCAGTTGTTCAAAGGCATCAATGTTGTCCTGAAATTCGCGCGAGAGAAACTTCCCGATTTCCTGGTAAAGCCGGTCCACGTAGGAGACGAGCGTCAGCAGCCCGAACAGCAGGATCAGCCCGATGCTGGCCCCGATCACGGCTTCCTCCGTTGCAGACGGGCGGTACAGCTTCGCCCGATCAGTCCCGAGGGCAACCGCAGCCGGGCACGCAACTGGTTTTCGCGCTTCGCCATCTGTCCCTGATCGCGCTCGTGATCGTAGCCTTTCAAATGCAAGATGCCGTGCAGGACCAGAATCTTCACTTCCTCGGCTGGGGTATGGCCAAGCTCCCGAGCATTTTGCGCTGCGATTTCCGCCGAAATTGCGATTTCGCCCGCAAATTTTCTCCCGGGTTGGTCGGTTGCGGCAGGAAACGAAAGCACATCCGTCGCCTTATCATTCCCACGGAAGCGCCGGTTCAGCGATTTCATCTCCGCATTCGAGGTCACCAGCACGTCGACCATCCCTGGCAAGCGCAGCGCGACCCGGACGCGAGACACAAAGCGGCTCAGTGCCAGTTCCGTCAGTTCCGCCACCCGCTTTTGAAAGGTGACCACGCTCTTAGCCTATTGTCATCCTGAGCGAAGCGAAGGACCCCTACCCGCCCAGAAAATGTCTGCCGGGAATAGGGGTCCTTCGCTTCGCTCAGGATGACAGATCTAAATCCTCATCGCGCTAGTTGCGCAGCGGCGGTTCCTGGGGCTCGGCACGAGGCGTAACCGTCTTCGGCTCGAGCAACGACAATTGCTGTTCCGCCAACCGGTTCTTGTGCTCGTCGTAGGCACGGATGATCCTCTGCACGAGGTGATGCCGAACCACATCGCTCTCGTCGAAGTGCACGAAGGCGAGACCGTTCACGCCCTGCAGAATGTCGATCGCCTCCAATAGCCCGCTGCGGCGCGCGTTGGGTAGATCGATCTGGGTAATATCGCCCGTAATCACCGCCTTGGACCCGAACCCCAGACGCGTCACGAACATCTTCATCTGCTCGGAGGTGGTATTCTGCGCCTCGTCGAGAATCACGAACGAATCGTTCAACGTCCGCCCGCGCATGAACGCGATCGGCGCAATCTCAATGATGTTTTTCTCCAGATAACGCTCGACCCGTTCTGGATCCATCATGTCGAACAGGGCGTCATAAAGCGGGCGCAGATACGGGTCGATTTTTTCTTGCAACGTCCCCGGCAGAAATCCCAGCCGCTCGCCGGCCTCAACCGCCGGACGCGCGAGAATAATGCGGTTGACCTGCTTGTTCAGCAGCGCCGAGATCGCCATCGCGACGGCAAGGTAGGTCTTGCCCGTGCCCGCCGGTCCGACGCCAAACACCATGTCGTGCGCTTCGATGGCTTCCAGATAACGCCGCTGGTTGGGACTCTTCGGCTGGACGGTGCGCCGTCCAAACGACCGCTGCCTGCCAGCTTCGGCCAGCCCGCGCAGAGTGACGTTGGGATCGCCCACCACCACGCGCAGCATGCTGTTCAGGTCGCCGTTCTGGAACTGGTGACCGTTCTTCCGCAAATACTCGTAGTCCGCAAAAAGCTGCTCGGCGCGCGCCACGTCGCGTGGGGCACCTTCCAGTTCAATGTGGTCGGATCGCAGGTCGATGTTGATGTTCAGGCCGTCTTCCAGCACGTGCAGGTTCTCGTCGCGCGTGCCAAACAGGGTCTCGATATTCGGGCTGAGATCAATGCTTTTCTTCATTCAGGGTTCTAGCGCTGCCTCCCGCAGCTTTGGGGCCCTGCTTGGATGCTACTTCGATTGCCTGTGGATCGGATACCAGGATTGGCAGCCGCGCCCAATTCTTCTACCGCCAGCTTTTGAAACGCAAAGAATGTCTCGCAGGTGGAATGACGGGGAACGCGCGCCCGTTCGGGGCGGATGACAACCATTGGCATAGAGCGTAGCGCGGGCGGGGATGGGAGTCAATGGGAAGACGCGCGCCGCTCTTGCGCCGTCTGACGGACCTCGAACACTTCGTTCCGGTCCGGGCATACAATCGAAGACTGCGTCACCCGATCCGATGGCCGAAGCCACAAATTCAGAAAGCTTTGAGGAGATTGTCGAGTGGGCTTACAACACTCTGCCCCGCAAGATCAGGGATCTCCCCGACTTCCCCGGTATTCAGATAGCTGAGGAGCCGCCTGATGACGTGCTCCTAAAAAAGAACTGGAAACCGGGGCGTGAGTTGCTGGGCTGCTACAGCGGCGTCTACAGGACGAAACGGCAACACAACGATGTGAGGATGGCTCCGGATCTGATCTTCGTCTTTCGCGGTCCAATTCTTCGGTGCTCAAGAGGAAACTTGCGGGCCGAAGTGAAAGAAGTAGTCTGGCACGAGGTCGCACACTGGCTCGGCCATGATGAGGAGGGTGTGAAAGAGCTGGGTCTTTCGACGCTCTCGTTGCCGCCGAAAAAGTAGCACTTCGCCCGAGAAAAAAGCGGCTTGAGTCTCTAACCCGATCCAGCGGCATCTTCCATTACCCGGTTGCGGTTTTCGTCTCTGTCGAACCCGCCCACACCGCCCGATCCTTCGCCCAGGCCCGCAAAGTAGCAATCTCCTCGGCGCGCGTGACCGAGAGCGGCACAGTGGATGACAACGCCGTCAACATGTCCTCATTGCTCAGTTCCTGCTTGCGCGAGAACGCCGCGTACAGCGCCGTCTGCACCACCGATTCAATCTCCGAGCCCGCGAAGCCCTTGGCCGCGGCCGCAATCCGATCCAGATCGTAATCTACCGGCTTGCGTTTCCGCTTCGTCAACTGGATCGCGGTAATTTGTTTGCGCTCTGCTTGATTCGGCAGATCGACGAAGAAGAGTTCGTCGAAGCGGCCTTTGCGGATCAACTCCGGCGGCAGCGCGGATACGTTGTTACACGTAGCGGCGACGAACACTGGAGCTTTGCGATCCTGCATCCACGACAAAAAAGATGCCAGCAGGCGAGATGAGACGCCCGCATCCGCCGAAGCCGAATCTGGCCCGCTGCCAGCAAAGACTTTTTCCAGCTCGTCAATCCACAGGACGCACGGGGCCAGGCCCTCGGCTACTTTGAACACTTTCTGGATGCGCTTCTCGGTCTCGCCAATGTATTTATCGTAGATCGCCGCCGTATCGAACTTGACCAGCGGCAGTTTCCATTCTCCGGCAACGGAGCGCGCGCATAAACTTTTGCCGCAGCCCTGGACACCCATGATGATGACGCCCTTGGGCGCTTCCAAGCCGAACTCGCGAGCCTTGTCATCCCATGATCCGCGACGCTGCCCTAGCCACGTCTTCAGATTTTCCAGCCCGCCAACGCTGGCCATGTTGCCGGTGGCATCGATGAACTCGAGCATCTCCGAGCGCTTCAGCAGAGCCTTCTTGGCTTCGAGCACGTCGGTGACGCAATCAGGCGACAGGGCCAGTCTTCCGACTACGGTCTGCGAGATAGCACGTTCGGCGGCTTCTTCGGTCAGGCCGCGCAGATTCGCAGCCATCGCATCCACGCCGCTGGCATCGAGCTGGAGCTTGAGGGTGTGGGTGCCCGTCATCCGGGTGTAGGTTTCGCGGATGATCTCGCGGAGGCGGTCTTTGTCGGGGAGCGGCAGATCGAGAAATTCAATCAGTCCAACCAGTTCGGGAGGCATCTCAATCGCCGGGGAAGTGAGGACCAGCGTTCTGCGGTTGGCGGAGAATTTCTGGCCGACGTCGCGGAGGCGGCGCACTACGACCGGGTTGTCCATGTGCCGGTGGAAGTCTTTCAGAACGAAAACCGCTTCGATGGTCATGGTCTCGAGGTTGGCCAGGGCTTGCACGGGATCGGCAGTGTTGTAGATGGCAGATCGTGGACTGGCAGCGGAATCGTAAGCGGTGGAGGTCAACACGGCGCGCGCCAGCCGATCGGATTCGTTGTTGCCCTGGGGTAGTGCTGCCATCCGCGTCTGCATAGTTGGCGGCGGAACCGGTGCGCCGCTGCCGGAGCGGATCAAGCCGTCGGCTATGGTCCATTCAAAGACCGCCATATTCAGTTCGGAACAGGCGTTGCGTACCAGGGTCAGCGCGCGGACTTCCTCGATCGTCTCCATCACAACGATGGGGGTCGAGGAGTTGATGAGAACTTTGAGGCGGTCGAGTGGAGCTTGCGGCAGCCTTTGGGACGGACTTGGGCTCGAATTCATATGCATTTGACGGGGTGAGCGTTATATCCCGCTGAAAGTGTCCACTTGGTTTTAGGATCACAGGTCACTTGGACTTGGCCAAGGTTACACCAGTAACGCAAAGGACTCATGCCGAGGAGCCGATAAGAATCTTGGGGCGAGCTGGCCTGATAAGCCCAAAAGATCGGGGGATTGAACGCATGGCGGTGAGGTACCAAAACAAGGTCCTGGTGGTCGACGATTCCCCAGTCTATCGGCATCTGATCACTCAACACCTGTGGCGTTGGGAGTTCGAAGTCACAACCGCCAGCGGCGGATTAGAAGGCTGGAAAATTCTACAAAGCCTGAATGTCCCAACTCTCGTGTTGCTCGACTGGGTGATGCCGGACATGGATGGTCTAGAACTTTGCCGCAAGGTCCGAGAAGCGAGCTGTGCCGATTCGTATGCCTACATCATCCTGCTGACTGGGAAGGACGGTCGCGGCGACCTGGTCAAGGCACTGGAAGCAGGAGCCGACGATTATCTGGTCAAGCCCTTCGACGAAGAGGAGCTAAAAGCGCGTCTGGAGGTTGGAAACCGCATTCTCGGACTGCAGCAAGAACTGGTGCAAGCAAGAGAGTCGATGCGTTTTTCCGCCACTCACGATGGATTGACCGGGCTCGTGAACCGAACCGAGATCATTAAGACGTTGCATCGCGAATTGGAGCGTTCGCATCGAGAAAAAAAGCCGCTGACGGTCATCATGGCTGACCTCGATCATTTCAAAAAAGTCAACGACGAGTTGGGTCACCTTGCGGGAGACGAGGTGCTGGCCGAATTGGCAAGAAGACTAAAGTCAGAGATGAGAAGCTACGACAGCGCGGGAAGGTACGGAGGCGAGGAGTTCCTGATCATAATGCCGGGGTGCGACAGTGTAACGGCACTGGTCAGAGCCGATCAGATGCGCTCCGCGGTGTCACGTAAGCCAGTTGTCACTTCCGTGAAAATGCGGAGTATTACTTTGAGCATGGGTGTTGCGGTAGCCGATGGCCGCGTACCGGCAGACGCTCGTGCTCTATTGCATCTGGCGGACCTGGGACTGTACAAAGCCAAAAGGTCCGGGCGTAACCGAGTTGAACAAGTCGAAGTTGAACAAGTCGAAGAGGAAGAGGTGGAGACCGCAAGAGTTCCTGGAGCCATATCTTCAGCGCACTAATTCCTGGCAGCTTTCGCTGAGCAGAACGGATAGGGCGTTTTCGGGGGACGACGATGCTTAGGCTATACCGATTTGACCCGGTATTACTTGCTCCCGTAGAATACTAGTTCGGTCCACCCGAATATCCTCCTGGTGTATTCCAGGTCAAACAAAGGTAATCGAGCCACATGGCCAATCATTTTTCGGCGCTGAAACGCGCCCGTCAGACCACCAAGCGAACCGCCCGCAACCGGCAGAATACGTCGACGCTGCGCACTTCTCTGCGTGACATGCGCGAAAGCCTCGAAAAGGGCGATAAGACAGCTGCCAGCCAGACGTATCGCGAGACGGTATCCGCGCTCGACAAGGCGATTCAGAAGGGCGTTCTGCACGAGAATACTGCATCGCGCTATAAGTCCCGTCTTTCTGCGCGTTTGAGCGCTCTGAAATAGGGTATTCGACAGGTCATTGGCAGGGCGAAATTGTTCTTGACCCGTTTTGGTCGTTTGCTATACTGAGTTGGTTCCCGGACAAGCAATGGATTCCGAGCGTCCGGCAGAATCTCCGTCTGCGTAGTCGTACCCCGTGGCTGCAAGTCCAAAGATTTGAGCAACTTTCGGGATAGGCGGGGCATCTATTTGGGTAGTTCTGGCAAATCCGTCACATCCAGCCCGAATTGCATTTGGCCCGGCCAATTGGCGACCATCACCTAGTGGATGACGATGTGACCTGTAGCCTGAAATTTTCCTAGAAGGAGAATCACCTAGAATGCGCTCTGATCGTGTATTTGACGCGCTCCATACATTGCGGAACCGGTACATGCTTTGCCAACTTGCCTCGAAGGCAACGCGCAAGTTTCATCGTCCGAACACCCGCATTCAGGAAACTATGAACGATGTTTTTGACAAAATCGCCGATGCGGAACGTCATGACATCCTGAGCGAACCCGAGAACTTTGCCGAAGCACAACGGCGAGCTGCCTAAGCAGCTCCGCCGTGTGCCCGCACGGCGGCAAGGCGATCCATCCCCGCGAGAGAAAAGACAATCCCTCCCGAAGAAAAATCATTCCACGTAGGTATATATGACCATTGCTGAACTCAAAGAAAAGAACATTACCGAGCTGACCAAGATCGCCCGATCTCTGGAACTGCCCGGCGCCAGCGGACTCCGCAAACAGGATCTCATCTTCAAGATCCTCCAGGCGCAAAGTGAAAAAGAAGGACACATCTTCGCGGAAGGTGTGTTGGAGATCCTCCCTGACGGCTACGGCTTCCTGCGCTCGCCCGATTACAACTATCTTCCCGGGCCCGACGACATTTATGTGTCGCCCTCGCAGATCCGCAAATTTGACCTGAAAACCGGCGATACCATCAGCGGCCAGGTCCGCCCGCCCCACGAGGGAGAGAAATACTTCGCGCTCGTCAAGATTGAGGCGGTGAACTTTGAGTCGCCCGACGAGGCGCGCAACAAGATTTTGTTCGACAACCTGACGCCGCTCTATCCGCAGGAACGCCTGAAACTCGAGACCGTGCGCGAGAACATCAGCGCGCGCGTCATGGATCTACTGACGCCGCTCGGCAAGGGTCAGCGTGGCCTGATTGTCTCGCCTCCGCGCGCCGGCAAGACGATGCTGTTGCAGAATGTGGCGAATTCGATCACCACAAACCATCCTGAAGTTGTGTTGATGGTGCTGCTCATCGACGAGCGTCCGGAAGAAGTTACCGACATGCAGCGCTCGGTCAAGGGCGAAGTTATCTCGTCGACCTTCGACGAGCCCGCCGCGCGCCACGTACAAGTCGCGGAAATGGTGATTGAAAAAGCGAAGAGACTGGTTGAGCACAAGCGCGACGTCGTGATCCTGCTCGATTCGATCACGCGTCTGGCGCGCGCCTATAACACGATCGTTCCGCCCTCGGGCAAAGTGCTCTCCGGCGGCGTGGATTCGAATGCCTTGCAGCGTCCGAAGCGTTTCTTTGGATCGGCGCGCAACATCGAAGAAGGCGGGTCTTTGACCATTATTGCCACCGCCCTCATCGACACCGGCTCCCGCATGGATGACGTGATCTTTGAAGAATTCAAAGGCACGGGCAACAGCGAAATCATCCTCGAGCGCAAACTGGTCGACAAGCGTACCTTCCCGGCCATCGACATTCAACGCTCGGGCACGCGTAAGGAAGAGCTGCTGATTCCGAAGGAAGACCTGCAGCGCATCTGGGTCCTGCGCAAAGTGCTGAACCCGCTCTCGCCGGTTGAAGCGATGGAATTGCTGATCGACAAGCTGAGCAAAACCACGGCGAACAGCCAGTTCCTGTCGAATATGAGTTCACTGTAAGGTTGTGTGGGGCGGACGGGCTCGTCCGCCCCGCTCCCTGGTAGGTCTGCCATCCGCCCTGGGTGGCCGAAAAGTCGCAGTTGACAGACTGTATAGTATAACTATACACTACACACGATGATCAAGAGCTTCCGGCACAAGGGTGTCGAGCGGTTCTTTCGCACAGGATCGAAGGCGAAAATCCAGCCGCATCATGCGGATAAATTGCAATTGCAACTGGCCGCGCTGGACAACGCCAAATCCCCGAAGGACATGAACGCGCCCGGCTGGAGACTGCATTCCCTGCGCGGCGATCTCGAAGACCACTGGTCAGTGGATGTCAGCGGCAACTGGCGTCTGACGTTCGGTTTCGAAGGGGAAGATGCCGTGCTGGTGGACTATCACGATTACCACTGAGAGGTTTTTATGCGCATGCACAATCCGCCACATCCGGGAAGAGTTCTACGAGAGTATTTGGGAACAAGGTCGGTTACAGACACCGCCAAGCACCTGGGGGTGACTCGGGTGGCTCTGTCCCGCATCTTGAATGGCAGCGCGGGCATTTCGGCGGACATGGCGCTCAAGCTGGCGGATGCTCTTGGCACCAGCCCCGAACTATGGATCGGCATGCAGACGCAGTACGATCTGTGGCAAGCATCCCAGCGCCGCCGTAAAAAGGTGAGGCCGATGTTTGTGGGAGCAGGGCGGCATGACACCGCAGTGGAATCCCACTCATCGCGAAGTGCGCGATGAGTTGGGCACCCGTCAGTACGATGAGCCTATTTCAGATACGGCAAATGTCCAAGGGCTAACCACGCGCCCAAAAAACCGAATACTACTCCGATCGCGTTCCCGATCAGCCAAACGTCTATAGCGCCTTTGGACCTATTGCTCTCTTCTTCTGTCGTTTGCCATCGTGCGATGACTTTGACTCCCAGCCACAAGCCAACCCATTGAAAGAAGCCGAGAAATAAGGCCAGTGTATATAGACCGCGCTCAACCACGCCCGTTAAGAAAGTCAACCGGGTGGGATGAAACAGAGTACCCGACGGATGTCCTTCTTCAATTCGTGGCCAAAGAACTCTTTCAACAAGCGGCCAAATAACGAAATGGCCACCGGCCATTGAAACGGCGAGACCACCCGCCAGCCGCAGCACCATTATCTTGCAGTCCAAGTTCTTTCCTCCACGCCCAGCTTTGTTAAGAGAAAATCCGGTATGCAATCACTAACACGAGAACAACGACGCCCGCCAGCACCCATTTCGCAATCTTCTGCCTTTTGGCCGCTGCCTTCCCTAGTCGCTGTGCCGCATACATTTTTCTAAGTAATTCGTCTGCGCCCTTCTTGCCAAGTGCCTGTTCAAGATGGGAGGTTCCGTGGGCTGCGTGTACGAAACTGGAACAGCCCTTGTATGCGCACGACGTGTCGTCCATCATCCGCTGCAACGCTTTCACACACTCATCAACATGAATGAGTTCGGGAGTCCCAAGCTTAACGTTGCCGGATACAATGTCAGGGTTCCTGTAAACTTTCTCGGATAACTCACGCAGGGCTTGACTCCTCCAATACTCCGCCTCAGCCTTTTCAATCGCTACGGAGACTGCGGTTCCATCCTTCGTAAACCCGCCCTTGGCGAGAGCGACTCTCTTCGCCTCCGCATACTCTTCCATTTTTCCCGCATTGATCAGCTCCCACATGTTAGCGCCTACGGACGGGCGCCCCTCCTCCACTCTCTGTTCTTCCATTCCCATAGCGAAACGTGGGTGACAGATTGGCCACCTTAACGAGGAAGTATAACGCGAATAATCTGGGACGGACGTTTCCTACCGATTACCTACGGAACGCCCCTCCGCCCCGAGTTTCTCAGTCAACCATCCGCCGCGAATGTCCCTTGATTTTCAGTATTGTGTATTGATACACTTTACACATGCTGAAGAGCTATCGGCATAAAGGCCTCAAGCAATTTGCCGAAACCGGCTCGAAGGCCGGCATTCAGCCAGAACACGCAACCCGGCTCAGGAGGCTTCTTTCCGCGCTGGATGCAGCCACTTGCCCGGCCAACATGAATGCGCCCGGCTACGGCCTGCACTCGCTCAAGGGCGAATTGGAGGGGCATTGGGCCGTGCGGGTGAGCGGCAACTGGCGGCTTACGTTTCGGTTCGAAGGAGAGGACGCGGTTCTCGTCGATTACCAGGATTACCACTAGGAGCTACGTATGATTTTCCATCCCTGCCATCCCGGCGAAGTTTTGAAGGATTACCTGGGCGACATGACGGTGAAGGAAGCCGCCGAGCGCCTTGGGGTGACGCGGCCGAATCTCTCCCGGATACTCAACGGCCGCGCCGGCATTTCAGCGGACATGGGCGTGCGGCTGGCCAAAGCGATGCCATACACGTCTCCCGAGTTTTGGCTGAAGATGCAGCTCAATTACGATCTTTGGAAGGCCCGGAAAAACCGGCTTCCGAAAATCAGACCGTTTCCGGTCCGTCTGCAAAAAACCCTTGCCTCAGCCTGATTCGAAGTCCTTGAGGACCGCCCCATTGCACAAATCGCAATCGTGGGACGGGTCACCCACGACGGCCGGCTATCGCTTCGGTTCGGGTCTGTCGATTGGGCTTCTTCCGCGCGCGGGAGAAGGAGTCCGTCATGGCGTGCCGCAGTAGAATGTTAACTCTGGTCTGGTAGCCGCGCCCGTAACTCTTCAGCCAGCCCACGATGTCCGTGTCCAACCGCATGGTGACAGGCTTTTTCGCCGGACGATAAAACTTCCCGATTTCCGCGCCGCTCCAGTCCAACACTTCCGGCATCTCCGATCGATCAATGTCGGCGTCCTTTTTCGCGGCGATGGCGGCGATTTGGCGCTTCCGGTTTTTTGTGGGCTTCTTCATAGCTTTTTCTCTCTTTGCTGGTTGCGGCCCGGGCCGAAATCAGCCGAATGACTTCTTCACCCTCTTCGTCCCGATCGGCAAACCATGTGTGGACCACGAAAAGCACCGCCCCGGGGCCAATCTCACCCAGAGTGATATAGCGGTCTTCATCCTCGTCATGGGCAAGATCGCAAATGGTAACGGCATAGGGGTCGTCGAACACCAGTTCAGCTGTCTGGAAATCGACGTCATGCTTGGCAAGATTTTGCTTGCTCTTCCGCTCGTCGCACTCGAAACGCATGGTTTCGCGCCGCCACTTCAGGATAATAGCGTGTACGTATGAATGTCAATACATCTTGCGGAACCCGCGGGCGA
>JBELAC010000113.1:0-14507 GCA_049509215.1 Terriglobales bacterium | reverse complement strand
AACATCGTCATTTACCCGGTGTCATGCGGGGTTCCCAATCGGGCGGCGGGGGCACCGAAGCTCTCGGGGGTCGTACCCAAGATTCGGTTGCGGCCCGGGTCGTATCTGGCCTCGTATTACGGCGGCAAGGAAATTGTCGAGGAAGAGTTTTTCTGCAATTACGAAGTGAACCCCGAGTTCGAATGGATGGCGATGGAAGCGGGATTTCCGGTGGTGGCGCGGGGCGAGAACGAAGAATGCCGCGCCATCGAATCGCCCGCGCACCAGTTCTTTGTCGCAACGCTGTTCCAGCCGCAGCTCTCATCGCGCGCGGATGAGCCGCATCCTCTGATACTGGCCTTCGTGCAGGCGGTTGCGGATTTTCGGCGCAAGCGGCTGGACGACTCGATCCTGGCGTGAGCGCGCACCTGCAGTCTCTACCACCTTGGGAGGCTTGCTCGTCCGCGTCGCGGACCACACGCAGCGGCATGCTGGGCAGGCGATTACGACAGCGAAGGTCGTGAGGGAATCAGTGATCAAACAGTTCGATTTGGACGTGTGAACCGGTACGGCGATCAAGCGCCGTTGATGACTTTCGTTACCATGTAGATAAGTTACTTCAGCCCGCAATCTGCACCGTCTGCGAGACTTTAGAGAGCGTGCCTTCGGGCTCGCGACGGCGCACAAGGAACCGCATCGTTCGAGTTCCGTCGCCAGGAGTGACTGTGAGCACTGGGACAATGCCGGCCCCCATGAAAAATTCTTCCATGAAGCCCTTTGCGGGATTGCCGCAGCAGGAGGCAGTCTCGACTGGCGGGCTGAGCTGGTATTTCTGCTTCTTTTTCGCCTCCGGATTCTGCAGCATCCTCTATGAACTGGTCTGGTTGCGGCTCGCCATGGCGCAGTTTGGCGTCACGACTCCCATGGTCTCGATCGTCTTATCAAGCTTTATGGCGGGGTTGGGCGTCGGATCGCTGGTGGCTGGACCGCTCGTGCGCAAATACGCTCATCGAATCACTTCATCGCCGCTCCATCTTTACGCTGCTGCCGAGATATGCATTGGCTGCTCTGCCGCGGTCGTGCCTTTGGAGCTAATGGCTGGCCGCTGGGTGCTGGAGCATGTCGGCAACAGCCTGTCGCTGTCGTCGGCCGGATATTACGTTGCTGCCGGCATATGGCTCGCGTGCACGATGATTCCGTGGTGTGCCTGCATGGGCGCGACAATTCCGCTGGGCATGTATGCGATCCGCAGCAACAAGGCGCTTGAGTCGAAACGATCGTTCAGCTTTCTTTACCTTGCGAACGTGCTCGGCGCGGTAGCCGGCGCGCTGATTCCGCTGCTACTGATTGAAGTTCTCGGCTTTAGCGGCACGCTCAAGTGCGGGATGCTGCTGAATCTTCTCATCTGTGGCGGGGCGCTGAGATTGGCGAAGAAGCAAGCTCCGCAAACTGGTAGCGATAATTTCACAACCACGAATGACGAGAGCGAACAGGATGCCGCTGCCTCGGCCTCACTTTCACCCCGGAAGATGCTGGGGAACGGCACGCTCTGGCTGCTCTTTGCCACCGGCCTGACCAGCATGGGGATGGAAGTGGTCTGGACCCGGGAGTTCACGATTTATGTCGGAACATTCGTCTACTCCTTCGCTACCATTCTCGGCGTTTATCTGGCCGCGACTTTTATCGGGTCGAAGATCTACCGCGTTTGGAGCCGCACGCACAGCCATGAAGGGCCACTGGTCTGGTTGTATGTCTGGCTGGCTGCGCTCATTCCTCTGCTGACTGCCGACTTGCGTCTTCCGATCGCTCCGTGGCTGCGGGTGCCGCTGGGAATCGCGGCCTTCAGCGGGCTCTTGGGATTTCTTACTCCGCGCCTGGTTGACCGTTTCTCGGAAGGCGATCCGAACCGCGCTGGCGTCGGATATGCGGTGAACGTTGCCGGCTGCATTCTTGGTCCGCTGGTCGCTGGATTTGGTCTATTGCCTTATCTGGACGAACGCTATGCTCTGGCGACACTGGCTCTTCCGTGGTTGGTGGTCGGGGTGGCGTTTCTACTATTCGGTCAGACTGAATCCACAAAGGGCGTGACCGTGTCGCGTGCGATTGCTGCCAGCGCGATTCTGCTGACCTCGGTCGGTCTAATCTTCGTAACGCAGAGTTATGTACAGCGCGTTCCGGGAGCGCAGGTGCGTCGGGACAGCACTGCGACCGTTATTGCAGCGGGACAGGGAATGGAGAAGCAGCTCTACGTAAACGGCGTGAGCATGACGATTCTTACGCCGATCACCAAGGTGATGTCCGCGTTGCCCCTGGCGTTTCTCGATCACACTCCGCAGAACGCATTGGTCATTTGTTTCGGCATGGGCACGACGCATCGGTCGATGCTGTCCTGGGGAATTGATTCGACGGTTGTCGATCTGGTCCCCAGCGTCCCTGCACTTTTCTGGTACTACCATGCGGACGCCGAGCAGCTTTTGAAGTCGCCACGCTCGCACGTTGTGGTTGACGATGGGCGCCGTTTTCTTGAACGCACGACGGATCAGTACGACGTGATCGTGATCGATCCGCCGCCTCCGATCGGCGCGGCGGGATCGAGCATGCTGTACTCGCGTGAGTTCTACGCCGCTGCTCAGAAACATCTGCGCGAGGGCGGCATTCTGCAGCAATGGTATCCGGGCGGGGATTTGGCAACGACTGCTTCGATCGCACGCGCGTTGAAAGAGTCGTTCCCATACGTTCGCGCATTTGGTTCTATTGCAGGCTGGGGCATCCATTATCTTGCCAGCCAGCAGCCCATTCCGGATCGATCGGCAGCAGATCTCGCAAAACGTATGCCGCCGAGCGCAGCCGTTGACCTGGTGGAGTGGGGGCCGTTCTCAACTCCTGAGCAGGAGCTCGCGGCGGTTCTGAAGAACGAAATGCCGATTGATTATGTGATCACTGCTGACAAGAATGCGCCGGCTATGCAGGACGACCGGCCTGTCAATGAATACTATCTGCTGCGGGATGCCCGCGTCTGGCTGCACTAATCAGCACTTCGTCCGTACTGCGGAATTGGATACTCGCTGAATTTGTAAACAAGCTGCGGAAAAACTCACGAACGCCTGCGCTACTAATGTCTGCGCTACTGTGGAAGAGCGGCCCTTCCGGGCCGCGTAAGCCGTTTCTCTCCAACCCGGGCGTAAGCCCCAGTGGTCGTTCTTGAGGCTGCTAAAATCGCACTCCAGAACCAAGCAGACTGTAGAGCAGAACAGCGAGCACGATCAGCGTGAATGTGACGTACATCCGGTCGCGCTCCAGCGCAAATCCGATGATGGAAAAAGCCACGCGGGCGATGGGCGTAGCGATCAGCAGAAGCAACCCAAGCTGGATCCAGCCCCGCCCATGCCCACCGATCGCGCTCTGGATGACTCCGGGGATAGTGCGGTACTCGGAAGGTTCGCCGCGAAAGATCTTGTAGTCAGCTGGTTCATGGGAGTGACGCCAAAGATAGATGCAGGCGCCCCACAGCACGACGGCTGCTGAGAGCATCACCCCCGTACGCAGCAGATTGCCGAGAATAATCTCAAGCTGTTTGTCGGACCATGCCGGGCGCGGGACCAGACCGGGACGCGGCGGATTCGGAGGCGGGGTCGGAGATGGAGTGGCGTTCATCAGATGTGCCCCCACAATCCTTTGTAGAGCATCTGCAGGCCGAGCACGAGAATCACGATGCTGAAGACCAGACGCAAGGACGTGGTTTGCGCTTTCACGAGGATGCGGCTGCCGATCAGCGAGCCGACTAGCACGCCCAGCATGACGGGCATGGCGAGCCCGGGGTCCACATATCCCCGGCTCAGGTAAACGCCCGCGCTGGCCGCGGCCGTTACGCCAATCATGAAGTTGCTCGTCGTGGTCGAAACCTTGAATGGGATGCGCATGGCCTGATCCATGGCCAGCACTTTGACGGCCCCCGATCCGATGCCGAGCAATCCGGAGAGGGCGCCCGCGCCGAACATCAGGCTGAATCCGGTCGGTACATGTTGGACGTTGTAAGTGCGTTCCCCGCCGAAATCCGGAAAGCTGCCGTTCAGCTTCAGGCGCGTGGCTAGCGGATCCGGCGGAAGATTGCGTTGCGCCGGCGGGCGCGGCCTGCGCGAAAGATAGGCGGAGTAAAGCAGCACCGCGCCAAAGATGGTGGCGATCGCGCTGGTCGGCATCCAGGTGGCGACAAAGGCACCCAGCAAGGCTCCGAAGGTAGTGGCAATTTCCAGAAACATGCCAATGCGGATGTTGGAGAATCCCTCTTTGACGTAAGCGGCAGCAGCGCCGGATGAAGTCGCGATCACGGAAACCAGGGAAGCTCCGATGGCATAGCGGATGTCAACGTGGAAGAAGATCGTCAGCAGTGGCACCAAGACAACGCCGCCGCCGAGGCCGGTAAGCGATCCAAGCAGTCCCGCAACAAACGACACGATCGCAACCACGGCAGTGAAGGTAAGGATGGTCATCAAGTTTTTCTAAGGGTAACATTTTTGCGAAAAATCGTAGGGCAGGCGCTTCGGTGGCGTAAAAGGGATCGGAGGATGTTCGTTGCGAACTAGTAAATGCGTGGAGGCCGATGATCGTGAAGGCCGCTCGTTCGAGAGGCAGAGCGGATGTTCCTGATGAGAAATTACGAAGCCACGGCAGAGGTGAAGAGCGCGGACCGGCATGTCCGCGCCTCAGATGCTAGTTTTCCCAAATGACGCGGGCTTTCTTTACCTGGGCATGCTGCTTCTTGAGTTCGCGTGCGGAATCCCCGAGAGGCACAGCGGTCGCTTGTGGGAAGTCGGAAGCCGGGCGGTCGCCCCGGGCAAAAAACATTCCGCCACCACCGACAATGCCCGATCCGTCGCCGATTTGCGAATAGGACGCGTGGGCCGGATGATCGGGAATGTGGTAGACCTGCACCTGGCTGTCGACGTGGTTGCCGATGTACTGGCCAAAGGCGGCGCTCGTCGAGAACAGCAATAGAACCAACAGAATGTTTTTCATCGTCGTCTCCCCGTGCTGAGAAGCAGGACTATCGGCGGATCGCCGGGGATCCCAACTCCTCAAGCCAGGTAGGAGCAAGCCCTGTGCCAAAAACAGGGGTGTGTAAATGGCGGATTGGCGCGCTTTTCGCGGGCTCTGCGCAACTCATTGCACACTTGTGGAGGGCACCCGGATGGATATGGAATTCGTCTGCCGGCAGAGGCTTGTATAATGCCGTTTCCGGCGGTATTTGTGGGGTATTAGGCCGAAATCGGGCGTCCGAGCCCGGTCTTGGGCGCCATTGTAGGAGAGCTATTTTCAATTCGATCAGGGGATGAATATGCGAAAAACAGCCTGGATTTCTTTGATGTTTCTGGCAGCGGCAGCACTTGCGAGCGGAGCGGACTACAAGGTCACGCAGACCTGGAAACTGGGCGGCGAGGGGGGGTGGGACTATCTCAATGCAGACAGCGCCAGTCATCGCCTTTTCATTGCGCGAGCTACGCGGGTGATGGTCGTTGATACGATTTCCGGCAAACAAGTGGGAGAAATTCCCGATACGCAGGGCGTTCATGGCATCGCGTTCGACGAGAAGAACGGGCTCGGATTTACCAGCAATGGCAAGGAAAACACGGTAACTGTCTTCAACCTGAAGACCCTCGCCGTGGAGAAGAAAATCAAGGTCGGCAGTGGCCCGGATGCAATTCTCTACGATTCCTTCTCCAAGCGCGTTTTCACGTTTAACGGAAAAGGCAAAGACAACGATGCAACGGCCATCGATGCGGTCAAGGGCGAAGTTGTGGGCAAAGTCGATTTGGGTGGACAGCCGGAATTTGCGGCGACCGACGAGAAAGGAACGGTCTTCGTGAATCTCGAAGATAAATCAGAGATTGTCGCCTTCGATCCGACGAAACTCGAAGTGAAGTCGCGCTGGAAGCTGGAAGGCTGCGAGGAACCCACGGGCCTTGCGATCGACCGCAAGCATCGCCGCCTTTTTGCGGGCTGCGGCGGAAACAAGAAGATGGCGGTCGTCAACGCCGATAGTGGGAAGATGGTTGCGACTCTCCCGATCGGCGAGGGATGCGATGCAACCAACTTCGATCCGGATTGGAATCTGGCCTTCGCTTCGGCCGGCGACGGAACGATCACCGTAATCAAGGAAGAGAGCCCTGACAAGTTCAGTGTGGCGCAGACGGTCACGACCCAGAAGTCCGCGCGCACCATGACTGTCGACGAGAAAACGCATCAGCTCTTTACGGTTGCCGCCACCGTAACCGGAGCAACCCGCGAAACCAGAAAAATTGAGCCGGATTCGTTCGTGGTGATCGTGGTGGAGGGGAAGCGCTAGATGGACAGGTGCTCAAGGTTCCTGCTTCCCGTGCCATGACTGCGTGCGGAAAGATCGAATCACCGCGTAGGCTATGGTCAGGCCCACCAGCATGGCGAGGCCAGCGATCAGGTTGACCCGCGAATCGATCCATGTCTTCCGACGGCGACCATTGTCATTTGTCCCGCGGTGAGCTGGTGGCGCAGGCCGGACTCGGCGGTCGAGTAGGAGCTGGACATTGTCAGTGCGAACTAGATCTTCGTCATCGATGCCGGCTCTTTACTTCAGGCACTTATCCATGAACGTCACTAGATCTTTTTTCATCTTGTCGTGTTCGGCTCGGTCTACGTAGACCATGTGACCTGCGCTGTAAGTGGCGTAGGAAACATTCTCCCGGTATTTTGCGTCGAGATTAAGGTGGTCCATCGTCCAATTTGCCGCGGCGAACGGCGTAGCCAGGTCGTAATAGCCTTCCATCACGAGCACTTTCATATACGGATTCTTGATCATGGCACTGCGCAAGCCACCAGCCGTGCTGGGAAAGCCCTCGACTGCTTCTCCCCATTCCCACTTCTGGAAGCCAGGATCGTCGTAGGCGAAGACGCGGTAAGGCATGTCGACCTTGTAGTTCAAATCCGTGCGCAGGTAGTTGTTGAAGGCCGAAGTATAGGGCGGCAGAATAGCGGCGCTGGTTGGATCGAAGAAGCGCTCATCGCCGGGATGCGGGCTGGTGAAGCGGCCATCGAGACGTCCCGTGACCAGTTTTTGATCGAGCAACAGTTCGCGATCAAAGATTCCGACGTCGATGCGCAGGTCGTTGGCTTCGATCACTTCGGGACGGATCCCGATGTAACGCGATAGCTGGTCGACAATCCTGCGGTGTTCTTCGGGCGATAGTCTGTCACCTTTGGCCAGCGCTTGCGCATAGTCATTCAGCGACCAGCGGACGACTTCCTCGCGTGTCTTGGCCATGTCCTGCGTCAGATCGGCCGACAGTTTGTGATGGTACCCAGCGATCATGCTGAACGTGGGGACCAGCAGGAAATAGGGCATGTCGTTCGACTTATTCCATTCCAGGGTCGCGAAATCCACCGCCATGGAAAGCAGCGTGACACCGTTGAACGCGATCCCATGATCGGCCAGATAACCCGAGATTCCGGCAGCGCGCGTCGTGCCATAGCTTTCGCCGAGCAGGAACAGCGGCGAGCTCCAGCGTTCGTAGCGCGACAGGTAAAGGCGGATGAACTCTCCGAAGGCCTGCACGTCGCCTCGCACGCCCAGGAATTTCTTGGCGAGTTCGGCGGTCGCGGCGCGCGAGTAGCCGGTGACCATGGCGTCGACCATGACGATGTCGCTCTTATCGAGCAGCGTGTCGGGATTGTCTTCGGTCCGATAGGGCGCTGCAGGCATGAATCCGTTCGGCTGGAGAACGACGCGCTTCGGGCCGAGCGCTCCCATATGGAGCCAGACTGAGGCAGAGCCTGGGCCTCCGTTGAAGGCGAAAGTCAGCGGACGTTTGGCAGCATCTTGCCCGTCCAGCGTATAGGCGACGAAGAACATCTCGGCTTCGATCTTGCCGTCAGGACGCTTCAGCGGAAGACGGCCTGTGGTTGCCGTGTAAGCGAGCGTCTTGCCATTCACCGTGATCTGGTGATGGGTGACCACGGGCGGAACTTCGCTGACGTCGAAATGCTCGTCCTTGTCTTTATCGGTCGCTTCTTCGGACTTGGGCGGCTCGGCCTGCTTGGCGGTTTCGGCGGATTTCTCTGGATTCGCCGCAGGAGGCTGCTCCTTCTTGGCTTTTTCCTTTTTTGCAGCCGCAGGTTTCGCGGTGTCCGTGGCCGTTTCAGTGGACTGCCGCGCAGCAGCAAATGGAATCGTCAGAATCGCAAGAAGCAAAATCGTGAATTTTCGCATGCCGTTCTCCGAAGAAAAACTTTGGAGAAGAATCATACAGGATGTTCAGGATGGTCGGCGTCAGGTGCGGCGCGAAATGGCCAAGTTCGGAATGCACACTCAGTGTGGGCCTTAATCTCCCGCTTGTCCTGCTGCTTCGGTCGCGGCTGCTTCGTTATACAAAACCTGAGCTTCCGGATCGCGCGGACGTTGCAACCCGCTCCCGAAGACGGCTTCTTTGATGAGCTTGAAGATGGTGCGACGGTTCTGGAAGATCACTTTCGGCCACGCCATGCGACCCATCATCGGGAAATAGATTCCGCGGAAACAGATTCGAGCGAGAAAGATATTGACCCGATATCCGAGCGGTTGATCCTTTAGAGAATCCACGGCCTTCGCCAGAGCCTCTGCGCTGTAGGACTGCGCCCAGCCATATTTCACTTCCGAGTGTGCTTCTTCGATGGTCATCTTAAGAGGAGTGTGAGCCATGGCAAAGGGGATGAACTCCTGCCAATGTTTGGGACGCGTGAGCCGACCTGCGGTGTCGAGGCGCTTGTAGAGCGGAGTTCCAGGCAGCGGAGTCAGCAGCCCAAAGATCGGCAGGCCCGGAGGCCAGGTGCGAACCTGTTCCAGAGTGCGCTCGGCCGAACCGACTGTATCGTTATCCATGCCAAAAATGAAAGATGTGATGGCGTAGACATTACGCTTCGCCAGTCGCTCCAAGACGGCTGCGTATTCGCTGGGCTTGTTGAATCCCTTGTTGACGTCTTTGAGGTTCGCGGGATCGATCGACTCCATGCCGATGAAGATCCATTTGCCGCCCGAAGCCGCGATCAGGTCGACCAGTTCTTCATCGCGCAAGAGGTTGGCGCTGATCTGCGCAACCCAATTGCACTGCGCGCCAGCGGCGATGATGTCGCGCAGCAGCGACTTCGTGCGCTTCACGTTGATAGCGAAGTTGTCGTCGATGAAGAACACAGCCATCTGGCCGCGTTCGCTGCGCGCGCGCTTCTTGAGAAGAAGCAGTTCATTCACCACGCTCTCATTGGTGCGGAAGCGGATTGAATCTCCGAAGAATCCCGTCACGGTGCAGAACTCGCATCCGTAAGGACATCCGCGGCCGGACTCAACCGGAATGATGCGGAATGTTCCCCAGCCTTCTCCGACTTTGTTGAGCAGGCGCTTGGCCGCGTTCGGCACAAGGTTGAACTGGTCGAGATCGATGGACTGCCAGGGGATTTCGGGGTAGTCCTTCAGCGATGGCTTCTTCTCCTGTCCGAAGGCATCGACCGGCGAGTAAATCTCTTTGAGTTGTCCGCGTGCTGCATCGTTCACGATCAACGGCCAGGTCTCATCGGCTTCACCGAGCGCGACTGCATCGGCGTGACTTGGACCTCCATCGCGGCCGAGCGCTTCGTCGGCCATTTCCGTGACGTGCGGACCGCCCATGACAACGGGAACTCCAGTAGCTCGGATGGCGTCGGCGACGCGATAGGCTTTCGCAATCATGCGGGTCATTGCGCCGATGCCGACGAGGCCAATCTTCTGGTCGCGCACGTATTGCGCGATCTGCGCTTCATCCATCGGTTGCGCGTTGCCGTCGATCAGAATGACTTCATGTCCAGCAGGGGTCAGCGCCTGCAGAAGGAACATCCACAGGTGAGGCATGAAGTTACGAGTGACACCATTGTCGGGGTTATAGAGCAAGATCCTCATGACTGCCCCCTTTCGCGAGCGGCAAAGCACTTCGCCATATTTGGAGCCGTCACAAGCGATGCCAGAAGCGTGGCATCCTGACTGTATTTACTGAGCTGATTTTGAGTTACAGGGTTGCAGGGATTGTACTCCTATGTCGCCTGGAACGCGCAAAAATGTGCGTTAACGAACGGGCAGTTTATCTCTGGATGAGTAGGACAGAAGCGATCCGCAGAAATTTGCGTGGACTGACACAACGCATCTTTGCTTTCGTCAATCTTTTCTGGCTGGCTATGATTGCAATCCTTCTGTTGTGGCCAAAGCGAAATGCCGATTGACCTGATGACGTTTCAGTCTGCACTGGTGGTTCAAACATCGCGATTTCAGTCATTGACCCAGCTTCGAGTGCAGAGTTGGCGGGCTGGAGCTCGGAAAAAGATTGTGAGTTTTTGTAGTTTCTGGGATCAGTGTTTCGATTTGGGAAATGCCGGCTCTCAAAGGTAATGGCACCGTAACAAGCAGTGCGTGCTCTTTCGACAAACGACCCGAGGCGCTACAGTCAGTTCATGGCCGAGCGAGTGATGGTTTCGTGGAAAGCGGGAAGTCTTGTACTGCTATTTTTCGGCTTGCTGGGCGGCTTCAAATACCTCTTCGACCTGATCGAGAAGAACAGACGTCGGAAGCGTTAGGAGCTGTGCAGCAACTTAACGGTTGAAATATCGCGATAGCACGCAGCCATCAGGCGCATTGCCATCCTTGTTATATTCACATGCGCCACGCTGGCAGCGTTCTCGAATTCTCGCGCAAGCCCAGACACTCGCCGTTGGATTCGGCGTCAGCACGACGTTAGCGCTTTCACCGCCTTTTACGCACGGTGCTCTCGCTGAACCGAGTGAGTTCTATTGGAGAGCATTCCAAGCCAACAATTACCTGCCGGAAGGGCAAAATAAAAAGGACAGCCCGGAGCCCCCCAAGGCCGTCCTAATGAACCCTCCCGGTTAGAAGGGCAACTGAGATGGAAGATAGCGCCGGGACGTTGCGGGAGTGTTGCGAGTTTGTGAAATTCCGATGAATTCCGATGAATTTCGCCAGCGCCTGTTTGAAGGGAGTGATGTTCGAGCGTTTCCAGAGAACAACTTACACGTCTGAATTGTTTGCCCGTCACAGGTTGCTGTGATTGACTGCGCTGCGGACCTCCCGGTAGGCGCTGCTATATTGATTTCAGAAGATTCGACCTTATTGCCTCATCTGTGGAGGAACCGTGGCTCGCAAAACTGAGCAATCCCGCAAGTTGCAGAAACGCGCCGAACAGTTGATTCCCGGAGGTGTGAATTCCCCCGTGCGCGCGTTTCGCTCGGTGGGAGGCGACCCGCTGTACATCGTGCGCGGCCAGGGTTCGCATATCTGGGATGCGGATGGCAACGAATATGTCGACTACATCGGATCATGGGGCCCGCTTATTTTGGGTCATGCCGCTCCGACCGTGATTGAAGCTGTGATTTCCGCAGCCCGCAGCGGGACAAGTTTTGGGGCATCGACTCCCACGGAAGCCGATCTGGCGGAGCTGGTTATTTCGGCGTTCCCGCACATGCAGAAAGTGCGGTTCGTCAGTTCGGGCACCGAAGCGACGATGTCGGCGATCCGGCTGGCGCGCGCTTATACCAAGCGCAAGTACATCGTGAAGTTTGAAGGGTGCTACCACGGTCATTCGGATGGGCTGCTGGTGAAAGCGGGATCGGGCGTGGCGACGCTCGGGATTCCGGGATCGGCGGGCGTTCCGGAAGAATTCACCCAATTCACGCTTGCGCTGCCCTACAACGATACGGATGCGCTGGAGCATGCGTTCAAGAAGTTCCGGCACCAGATCGCGTGCGTGATCGTCGAGCCGGTGGTTGGCAATATGGGCTGCGTGCCTCCGGCGCGCGGTTATCTCGAAGCTCTGCGCGCCGTGACCTCACGCGACAAGGCGCTGCTGATCTTCGACGAAGTGATGACCGGCTTTCGTCTCGCCTATGGCGGAGCGCAAGAGATGTTTGCGATCCAGCCCGACCTGACGACGATGGGCAAAATCATCGGCGGAGGGTTGCCGGTGGGCGCTTACGGCGGGGCCAGCGAGATCATGGACATGGTTGCGCCGCTCGGACCCGTTTATCAGGCGGGAACCTTGTCAGGGAATCCGCTGGCGATGGCGGCCGGATACGCGACTCTGCGTTACCTGCGCGAGCATAAGGATTTATACGCAAAGCTCGATAAGCTGGCGGGTGAAGTGGTCAACGGCGTGGCCGCGGTTGCCAAAGATGCGGGAGTTTCGCTGTGCCACAACCGGGTTGGGTCGATGTTTACGTGGTTCTTCGCGCCCGGGCCGGTGACGGATTGGAACTCGGCGGCGAAGTCGGATACGGAGGCGTTCGGGCGATTCTTCCGCTCGATGCTGGAAAGCGGGATTTATCTACCGCCTTCGCAATTCGAAGCGGCGTTCGTGGGGGCGGCACATACGGATCACGACGCGCAACAGACGATCTCGGCGGCGAAGCTGGCGTTTGAGGCGGTGCACGCGTAATAGCTGTCAGCTTTCAGCTATCAGCCGTCAGTTAACGTCAGCGCGTGTACTGGTTGCGCTTTTTGTCTTCGTGGCGCTCGATGCCCAGTTTGATCAGGCGGTCGATCAATTCGGGATAGGGCACGCCGGACGCGGCCCACATTTTCGGATACATGCTGATGGCGGTGAAGCCCGGCATGGTGTTGATCTCGTTGACCCAAATTTTGCGCGATTTGGGATCCATTAAGAAGTCGACGCGCGCCAGGCCCGAGCAATCGACGGCTTGAAACGCAGCAATCGCCAGCTTTTGGACCAGCTTCATCTCGGTCTTCGTAATCTTCGCGGGGATGACGGCTTCGGAACCTTCCGATAGATATTTCGCGTCGTAGTCGTAGAACTCCTTGCAGGGAACGATCTCGCCGGCGATCGAGGCTTTCGGGTCATCGTTGCCCAGCACCGAGCATTCGATCTCGCGGGCCTTATTTTTCTTACCGCCAACGCCTTCCTCGATGACGATTTTGCGGTCGAACTTTGCCGCTTCTTCGATGGCCGGGCCGAGTTCTTTGCGGTCGTGCGCCTTCGAGATCCCCACGGACGACCCCAGATTGGCGGGCTTCACGAAGACCGGATACTTCACCTTGCTTTCGACCAACGTCTCGACCTTCCTGGGGGCAGTCTGCCATGCCGAGCGCAGGACGGTCGCGTGCTTTACGATCGGCAAACCGGCTGTGCGGAACAAAGCCTTCATGATGTCTTTATCCATGCCGGCAGCGGAGCCAAGGACGCCTGCACCGACGTAGGCGATGTCGGCGAGTTCGAGCAGACCCTGGATGGTGCCATCCTCGCCAAACGTGCCGTGCAGGACCGGGAAGATGACGTCGACGTTGATGGCGCGATCGGCGGCGCGGCGCAATTGAGCATCGGGAAGACTTGCGTGAGTCTGAAATGGTGTGAGTCCGGCATCGCGCTTTACGGGCTCGGGAAGAACCACGACTGATTCGCCCGAGGCGAGGACCGCTGCGCCGGGAGTTGTTCCGGGGTCGCCGGCACGCAGATGCTTGTCTTGTGCGGTGCCTGACTCGCCCTTCAGCAATCGCTCCGCATGCTCGGCGGTAAGCCATCGGCCTTCTTTGGTGATGCCGATCGGAACCACTTCATATTTTGTTTTGTCAATTGCGTTCAGAACAGACGCGGCGGAAAGCAGCGATACTTCGTGTTCACCGCTGCGTCCTCCAAAAAGAATGCCGACTCGAAGTTTTGCCATAACAGATCAGTCTGGCGGGATACGCCTTGGGCGTCAATCGCAGGCTTGGTACGTCAGTCTGAATGGGGTGAGCGCTCTCCCACAAACACCAGGCAGCCGTTCGGCTCGTCAATGTGGAACTCGGTCATTCCATATTCACGATCGACTAAATCCCAAAGAGCTGGATGCTGGAAACCTCGATGTAGATTTCGGTATGCCCACGAACACACCTCATCACCTCTTCGGACTCTGCCTTCTGGAGGCGGGATTCAAACTGACCCACTACCGACCTCTTCAATTACTTGACAGCGAGGGAAATCCGGTGTGAAATTAGCGATGCTTCGAAGGCCGGTGCCAGCCCTTACCCCGAAGGGCACTCGACCGAGGAGCGCTCATCGAAACATACACCCGCGGGAGCGCACGCTGCTTGCATTGTGCGTTGGCCGTTCTGTTTGTTGGTCGTAGGCGAAAAACGCTTCGCATCCTCTGAGGAGTCGCTCATGAATTCGAGTATCAAGGAAAGAAATATTCTTGTCGTATTGTCATTGGCACTGGCCGTATTCACGCTCACCGCCTTGGCAGCTGCTGGGAACAAACCTAGCGCCCCGGCTTCGCACCCGGCTCCAGCCGCACATGCTGCTCCGGCGGCTCACGCGGCACCGGCGCAACATCCGTCGGGTGGCGGCCAGCGTCCGGCCGCGGCGGGCGGAAATCGTGCTCCCTCTGGCAGCAGTGGGATGAACCGCGGACCGGGTGGAAACGCCAGTCACGGCGCCACCGGCCAAAACGGAATGAATCGCGGCCCCGGCGGCCAAAACAGCATGAACCGCGGA
>JBELAC010000112.1:0-14530 GCA_049509215.1 Terriglobales bacterium | reverse complement strand
CCTGTTTGAGATACAGACCGCCGAACTCCGAATCCCATTCGCCGGAGACATTGATTTGCGCTGGATCTTTTTGAGCATCAAGCCAAGCCTTGCCTTTATCCTCAACGCTGCCCGCGGTCAGGGAAGTTGGGAACGAAATACAAAGCAACAGCAATACTGCCGTGACCACTAATCGTTTCATAAGAGATCTCCTTCTATTAGCCACCATTTAGGTTGCGATCCAGCCGTCTACTACTACTACTTCTTCTTCTCTTTCGACTCGCTCGCAACTGCCTCTTGCAGCTTCTTACCCACTTCGTCCAGTTCTTTTTCCAGGCAACTCACGAGGCCGCAAAGGTGCGCGGCGTACGTCTGGCCAGGAACCGATGCAATCTCAGAATTCGTCTTAGGGTCGATGAAGTGTATGGAAAGGTGGAGGCGATAGCTTGTGTCGAACGAGACATCTGAAAACTTGATGGAGAGGTCGTTGCCCGCCGCGTTCTCGTCGCCCTTGTCTTTGGCAGCGGTGATGGTTCGATCGGGCAAGTACCGCGATTGGCAGTTCCGCTGAAACAAAGAATTCGCGGCGCCTATCACCTCAGTCCATTCTCCCTTGGAGTAACCTAAGTCCAGGAACTTCTCCGGGTCCAAATCGATCCACCCAAGAAAGATGTGGTTCATGTTCCTCATGTCAACGCTCGTTTCCTTGCCGCGCGCCGCCAGAGAAGACGGGAAAGAAATACAAAGCAACAGCAATACCGCCGTGACCGCTAGTCGTTTCATGTGCTATGTCCCTTCCTTGCTTTCCGCGTAACAGCCTGCGGTGAAACTCAAACGCCCAGGGCCAGCGCCTAAAGGCGCATTTGTACCGCAGCATTTACGGCATCGCTAAAGCGATGCCCTGATACGAACCTGACTTGCAGCACAGGCTGTTAAGCCGGCGGTTTGTGCCGTTTGTTCTATCGCCTCCAGGGTACCGTCGGCGAACTTCAACCGCGCCGGAAAATTTGTGCGCGTGCCCTCGACTTGACCCCACGAGGTCACAGTTCCCCGATCCTGGCGCGGGAACCAGGTCTCCACCTTGACGCCGTTTTCCTCAGCGGTTGTAATTTTGACTGGGCTGCCCACCACGCTGAAGGCCTGCTCTTCGGTCATGCCCGCAATCACCTTGCGCTCGCCGATGGCCTTCCGCACCTCGTCGGGCCACTCCGGGTGCTCGTCTTGCAGTGGAACTTTGGAGAAGGTCCGGTTGAAAGCCTTGGTAAAGTCATCCAGGTTTTGGATGTGGATGAAGTCGATCAGCATCTCGTAGTCGTTGGGCGAGACTCCTTCCATCCACACCTGGACGGTGTCGCCTTCGAACAAGAGCTTTCCGTAGCGCACGGCGTCGTTGGGAGAGAATCCCCAATAGACGCTGTCTCTCTTGTGCTTCGCGGGGAGGGCAAGCTTCCGCTCTGCGGTATACCCTGCCGGCGAGACCTCAAGCAGAGATTCCACGTGGTGGATGGCCCTGGCAATCCCCCATCGTCCTCTGCCGTACCTGCAAGGAACGTCGAGCCGCAGATACAGCGTGCCTGCGATCATGCTCTTGGCGCTATCGCGGTCTTGCTTGGATAACTCCGCCCTAACTGCCAGGGGCGCAAGGAGAACAGTCAATAGCGCCGCGCCTGTGCTCAATCGCAATCTCATACCAGGAAGCTCCTTAAGACGAGACATCGCGCGCGCCTCCCGCCACTTGGCCATCGGTTCTGCGCGGGAGCACACGCATTCCGCCAATCCCACCGAAGTTCTGGCTTGGGCAGCCTATACGCTACTGTTTGGTCAGGTGCATGGACCTGCCCTTCGTCTTCTCACTCATGAATCCCTTGGAGTAAGAACCGTTGAGGCTATTTTCGCCTTCGGACGTCAACTCGGCGGTATACGTGACATTGCCTTTATGGGAGAAGAGCAAGAAGACTTGCTTGCCGCTAACGACACCACTGATGTCCCAGCCATCACCCGTTCCGGTCACGTCTCTGCTGCCCTGAGCTTGATTCAGGACAATCTTGCCCCATTCCTTTGCATGCCAGTCGCCGTTGACGCTGATTGCGGCGGCCTCGCTATGGGCATCGAGCCATGCTTTGCCCTTCGTTTCGAGATTTCGGGCACTCAGGCCAACAGCAAGTGTAAGAACCATACCAACAGGCAATAACAGGAAAAGACACCTTTTCATCTTCGACTCCTTGTTTGACATTCGTTCTTAAAATTAGTTCTTGGACTTTTCTTTGCTAAATGCGTTGGCCAACCACCCTCAAAACAGCGTGCAAACGCGGCTGACCGCTGGCATGTGGGCAGACGTACCCTCTGGTCGCCCCTGGGAATTGTGTAATAAACTGCGGGAGTATTTTATCACTCTAGCTGCAATCCGCCCGTAAGTAGATGAATGCGATTTGGAGTTGGGGGATTGGATGGCAGTTGGATGCTTGCGCCGGCCTGGAAGTTGGGGTATAGCGCGAGTCCCGGTGGGAGGGCGCCGCGGCAGGATTGCATTCTTCTCAATTAGGCGGATAGCCACAGTTCCATTTGCTTTGGGGACAGGCGCTGGGGCGCATATCTTCGGAGGAAAGACTTAGGAAAAAAGAAGTATAATTCGCATCCGCTCAGATCTTTCCGGGTTTTCGAGAGGCACAGTCCTTTCGGCAACCTACTCCGCGCTGCACTCTTGGTGCACTATGCAGTGCAACTGAGAATATGTGGGCGCCAAATGAGAGTGCGCTAACGCAAACAAAATACGAGAAAATCGGTGAGTGCGAATAGGACAGGGAGCACCGAGGTTCTTCTAACAACACTACATGGCCGAGCCGTTCACGGTCCGATCTTTGAATTAGAGTAAGCGTTTGCTCACCGTTGCGACTGGAGATTTCCGACGTGCATTGGAAAGCCAAGAATCCAATCCTAATGCTTTTTGCATTGCTATTCACAACTCTCTGTGTTGCCCAAACCCAGCCAGTTCATGCGACCATCAACGCGTCCAAAACCAGCGCTCCGATTTCGAAATACATCTATGGGCAGTTCCTTGAGCATATTGGCGGAATCGTGAACAACAACATTTGGGCCGAGATGTTGGACGACCGCAAGTTTTATTTCCCGATCAACTCGCACCCGCCCGCCGAACCATCCGGACCGGCCTGGAGACGCACTGCGTTGCGCCATTGGATACCGATCGGCGCGGATGAATTCGTGACGATGGACAAGGTTCGTCCTTATGTCGGAGAGCACACGCCGCTCGTGAAACTGAGTTCCAGCGAGGAGCACGGAATTCAGCAAGCCGGATTGGCAGTGCGAAAGGGCAAATCGTACAGGGGGCGTGTTGTCCTGGCAGGTGCAACTGGCACAACGGTGAAGGTGAGTCTGATCTGGGGCAATGCCGCGACCGACCGCCAGACGGTTGTCATTAGCAGAATCGGATCTGAATATCGCAAGTTCCCGTTAATATTCCAGGCGCAAGCTGATAGCGACGATGCCCGGCTCGAGATTGTCGGAAGCGGCACCGGCTCTTTTCACGTCGGAGCAGTCTCGTTAATGCCAGCCGACAACGTCCAAGGCTTTCGCGCGGAAGTCATTGCAGCCCTGAAGCAACTGCATTCCGGCGTGTATCGCTGGCCCGGGGGCAACTTTGTTTCCGGACACGAGTGGCGCGATGCGATTGGCGATCCGGACAAGCGTCCGCCGATCATGGATCCGGGCTGGCACGCGGTTCAGCCCAACGACGTCGGCACGGATGAGTTCATGACGCTTTGCCGTCTACTGGATGTCGAACCTTACGTGACCGTCAATGGCGGCTTTGGCGACGAATGGTCCGCGGCTCAACTGGTCGAATACACAAATGGTGCGGTTACCACTCCCATGGGGAAGTTGCGTGCTGCGAATGGTCATTCGGAGCCGTACCATATCAAGCTTTGGGGCGTTGGAAACGAACCTTGGGGCGAGTGGCAACTCGGCTTCATGCCCGTCGCACAATGGGAACTCAAGCACAACATGTTCGCGAAGGCGATGCGAAAGGTAGATCCCTCCATCACGCTAATTGCCGCCGGTGCAATGCCGGACGCAATGACCGGCTCCAGGCAGGCGAAGCGCCTTAACGGCCAAATCGTCCCGGACTACCTCTCCCCGGGAGACTGGAGCGGTAACTTGTTAGCGCATTGTCTCGACAATATGGATATGCTCAGCGAGCATTTCTATTCCACCAGCGGAAAGCGAACCGACCTTCAGACGGGCGAGAAAGTCGATGTCGGTCCGCAGAGCCTGATCGAGTGGGAGCGGGCGCCAGCGACCCAGGTCCGGTCGAAATACGAGCACTATCAGGAGTACCTGAAGCGCATCCCCGAACTCAAAGCGAAGCCGGTGCCGATCAGCCTCGACGAGTGGGCGTATATCGGCGCTCCGCCGAATTCTTACAAAGTGGTTCCCGCTTACGCCTGGGCTTTCCACGAAATGTTTCGCCATTCTGATCTTTATCAGCTAGGCGCGTTCACCTTCGCGACAGCGATGATCAGCGAAGACCGCACCGATGCGGTTCTGAATCCGACCGGTCTTCTATTCAAGATGTATCGCGACCATTTCGGCACGATTCCGTTGCAGGTCTCTGGAGATTCGCCGCAGCCCAAGCCGATCTACCCCGCCGGCGGCGACCAGCCTGCGGTCAATCCGGGCAGCGATACATATCCTCTGGATGTGAATGCTGCTTTTAGTGACGACCGCAGAACGCTCACGTTCGCGGTGCTGAATCCGTCGGATTCCGAGCAGCAGTTGCAACTCGCTATCGACGGCGTGAAGCTCGCAAGCCAGGGGCACATTTGGCGGATGGCTCCATCGAGCGTTGACGCAACCATCACCGTCGGACAAAAGCCAGGAGTTGAGGTGCAGGAGCAAGAACTCACGTCGATGCCCAATGCGATTGCCGTGCCCCCATTTAGCGTGAATATCTATTCGTTTGCGGTGCAGTAGTTCTCTAGCGCGGGAACAGAATCTGTTGTCTCCAAGGAGATCGTCATGAAAACCGTTAGCCGCCGTGAGTTCGTCGCGACCGCCGCTGCCGTCGGCGCAGGTGCGATGCTTCGTGTGCCCGCCTTTGGCGCCAATTCCGCTGCCACATCCAAAGCCGTGGACCACGAGGTCGTTGTGCCGCTAGCGGGGCCGTTCCCTTTGAAGGATGTAAGACTCCTACCGGGAGCATTCAGTGCGGCGGCAGAAGTCAATCGGAAATACCTCAAGACTCTCCCTCCCGACCGCCTGCTTCATACGTTTCGCCTGACTGCTGGTCTGCCATCTTCGGCGAAGCCGTTTGGTGATTGGGAAAAACCCGATTGCGAACTGCGCGGACACTTTGCCGGCGGGCATTACCTTTCGGCTTGCGCGCTGGCGTTCGCCAGTTCGGGAGACGAAGAACTCAAGCGTAACGGCGATCTCATGGTTGCCGAACTGGCCAAGTGCCAGGCGCAACACAAAAACGGCTACCTCAGCGCGTTTCCTCAGGAGTTATTCGACCGCCTGCGCGATGGAGTGAACGTCTGGGCTCCTTTCTACACCATCCACAAAGTGATGGCCGGGCATCTCGACATGTACACGCTGGCGGGCAACGAACAGGCTCTCGACACAGTCCAGACGATGGCGCGCTGGGTGCGGAGTTGGTCCGACCCGTTGAGCGAACAACAAATCCAGCGCGTGCTCCTGGTTGAGTACGGGGGCATGGGCGAAGTGCTCGGCAATCTCTACGGGGTGACAGGAAAGCGCGAGTACCTGGATCTGGCACAACGTTTCGATAAGAAGGGCTTCTTTGATCCGCTTGCGGCGCACCGCGACGAACTCAAAGGCCTGCACGTGAACACGCACGTTCCACAGGTGATCGCTGCTGCACGGTTGTTTGAACTCACCGGGGACAAGCACTATTGGAATATCGCCGACTACTTCTGGAACGAAGTTACGAGCGAACGCTCGTACTGCACGGGTGGCACCAGCAATTTCGAGGTTTGGAAGTCGGAGCCTGGTGTGCTCTCGACCGAACTTAGCATGGACACGGCTGAAGATTGCTGTGTGTACAACATGATGAAATTGACGCGGCATCTGTTCGCCTGGTCGCCGCAAGCGAGCTACATGGACTACTACGAGCGGGTACTGCTCAACCACCGCATGGGAACCATTGACCCCGAAACTGGCACAACCGTCTACTACCTGCCGCACGGGAATGGTTACTCCAAAATCTATGCCAAGCCCTTCGACTCCTTCTGGTGCTGCAACGGTACGGCCGCGGAGGAGTTCGCCAAGCTCACGGACACGATCTATTTCCATGACGACAGTTCGATCTTCGTCAACCTCTACATCGCCTCCGAGTTGAACTGGGCAGAGAAAGGCATTCGCGTCGTCCAACAAACTTCTTTCCCAGAAGAGCAAGGGACGACTCTGCTTGTGTCGGCGGCAAAGCCAGCTGATGTTGACCTGAAGTTGCGCATTCCGTACTGGGCGAAAAGCGGCAGCGTGAAGGTGAACGGGCGTGTGGTGCCGGCTTTTGCTGATCCCGGAAGCTACCTCGTTCTGCCTGGACCATGGAAGAATGGCGACCGCATCGAACTGAGTCTTCCCATGCACTTGCACGCGGCGCCCATGCCCGACAAGGAAAGTCTTCAAGCGGCGATGTACGGGCCGCTGGTATTGGCCGCACGCTTCGAAGAAGAACCACGCGAGAAGTGGTACCGTCACTTCACTTCGGAAGAGAAGCAGGAGCCCTTGCCCACCCTCCAGTTCAAGGGCAAACCCAGCGACCCGGCGAGCTGGCTGGAACCCGCGAGCGGAAAACTCACGTTCCGCGCAGCGTCACAAAATCAAGCCGTGGTGTTTATACCATTGTCGGGCATCGTGCATGAACGGTACTCCGTATACCACGAGATTCATGAGAGTAATTCCTGAGGGAGCGAACTTCCCCATTAAGTAATTCTCTGGGCCGCATTATTGGAGAACATATGAAGGCACCCAACTCACGACTTCTGATTTCGATTGTCATATCCCTAGCCGTCAGCGGCTTACACGCCCAAAACGACGTGCAACCTTCATATTTGAACCGGACCTTGTCGCCACAGCAGCGCGCAGCGGCGTCCATTCCATCGCTTACGCTAAAAACGTCTTCCTCACCTTCTCATCTTGCAGAAAACCTATAGATGGTGATCGTGTGATACCGTTGGCCAAGCTTTAATTCGGCGGTTGGAAAGTCTCGGTGATTCGGAGAGTCTGGGAAGTGTTGGGTCTCGAGACACAGCCCCGCATGTCGCTGATACGCTTTTCCGCCTTTGCCGCTGATCGAACCGTCCAGAAAGTTGCCACTGTAGAACTGAATCCCAGGTTGGTCGGTGAGGACCTTCAGGACGCGCCCGCTGCCCGGATCGTAGACTTCGGCAGCTTCTTCCACCTGTGTGTCCTTCTTGTCTAAGACAAAGTTATGGTCATAGCCATGGCCTAAGCGGAGTTGCTCGTCATCCGCCTGGATCCTAGCGCCGATAGCGGTGGGTTTGCGGAAATCAAATGCGGTGGAATCGACCGTTCTCAGTTCGCCGGTGGGAATCAGGCCTGCATCAACCGGAGTGAAACGAGAAGCGCGAAGGGTGAGTTGTTGTCCCAGCACGTCTCCTTGGCCACCCAGATTAAAGTAAGAATGATTCGTGAGGTTGACGACCGTGTCCTCGTCGGTGGTCGCCGAGTACTCGATTTTGAGATCCCCCTCGCTCAACGTGTACCGCACCGTGGCAGCAAGGGTTCCCGGAAATCCCGCATCGCCGTCCTTGCTCAAGTAAGAAAATTCAACACCGTCGGGAACCTCCTTGGCCTTCCACACCACGTTGTTAAAACCGTGTGGCCCGCCATGCAGAGTGTTCTCTCCATTGTTTCGGGGCAGAGAATATTTCTTGCCATGCAGAGTAAAACTGCCATGTGCGATTCGATTGGCATAGCGCCCAATGATTGCTCCGAAAAATGAGCTGCCTTTGGGATCGTTATTGTTGGCGACATAGCCTTCAAGATGGTCAAACCCAAGAACCACGTCTGCCGATTTCCCGCCCTTATCGGGAGCCTTCAGGGAGACCACAATTCCGCCGTACGTCATGATGCGGGCTTCGTACGGGCCGTCGGTAAGCGTATAGATCTCGACGGCAGTTCCGTCGGGCATCTTTCCAAATGGCTGGGCCATCACGGTGGTTTTCGCCTCCATCAACATGCAAAATGTTGCAATCCATGTTCCGAGCAGGGCCAACTTCATCAATAACTGTTGAATCGACATTAGATGTGGCTCTCCGTTTCTAGGGCGCGACCTGATTCCTCGCGGATTGGGCTACCGCGATTAAAGTCGGCAGGATTTCTGCTAAGTCACTCGAACTTCCCTGGCCCAGAGTGAAATACAAATTGCTAAACAGGGGGTAGAGTTTGCTATAGGTCTGCAGCGCCGACTTGTCGGGAGTGAATGTCCGGTGCGGCGGGCAAATTCTGGTCTGAGCCTCTTCCACCGTCTTGAACGTACCGGCCGCCAGAAACGCGAAGATCGCAGATCCGAGGCTGACCACGCTCTTGCTGGGAACCAGCACCGGACAGCCAAGCACATTTGCGTAGACCTGGTTCAGGACATCATTCTTCTGTGGAATCCCTCCCGTATTGATCACGCGCCGAATATGCACGCCATGTTTAGACATGCGATCAAGAACGACCCGGGTATGGAATGCCGTTCCTTCGATTGCCGCAAACAGTTCGTCTTGGGATGTGCTTTGCAGGTTCCAGCCGAGCGTCACCCCGCGCAGGTTGGGGTTGACCAGCACCGTGCGATCGCCGTTGTCCCAGGTCATGCGGAGCAGGCCGGTTTGGCCGGCCCGATACTTCTCCAGGCCCTTGCTGAGCGTTTGAACGTCCGTCCCGGCGCGACGAGCAATGGCATCGAAGATGTCGCCCACTGCTGAGAGACCAGCTTCGATCCCGGTCCGCTGGGGATGAACACTCCCATACACGATGCCGCAAACGCCCGGCACCAGATTTACCGCTGGTGTAATCCCGATGATGCACGTTGACGTGCCCACGACATTCACCACGTCGTCGGTGCGGCAGCCTGCCCCGATGGCGTCCCAGTGCGCGTCAAAGGCGCCGACGGGAATCGGAATCCCCGGCATCAGTCCTAACTTGTCAGCCCAGTAGGCAGAGAGAGTCCCGGCGATTTGATCCGACGGTGCATAGTAACCATCCAGTTTGTCGCGAACGCCACGGAGCAACGGGTCCACCTTGATCAGGAAGCTCTCCGGTGGAAGGCCGCCGAGTTTCGGGTTCCACATCCACTTGTGCCCCATCGCACACACACTGCGCTTGATCTTCCTGGGATCGGTGATGCCACAGAGCGTGGCTGTCACCATGTCGCAGTGTTCGAGGGCAGTTACAAATTCCGGTTGCCGATCAGGATTGTGCCTGAGCCAGTGCAGAAGCTTCGAAAAGCCCCATTCCGAAGAGTACACACCCCCGCACCAGTCGATAGCGGCGAGACCGTCCCGGTGTGCCGCCGCAGTGATCTCAGCCGCCTCACCCTTGGCGCGATGGTCACACCACAGGTAGTACTCCCCGAGAGGCTGAAGGTCTTTTCCGACGGGAAGGACGGAGGACCCCGTGGTATCTAAGGCAATTGCTTTAACGAGCCCCCCAGCGATGCCGGCCTTCTTCAGAACTTCACGCGTCGCCTCAACCAGGGCGCGCATGTGGTCATCGTGGGATTGAGTGGCATACTCCGGGTCTTCCCGCTTCCGGTGCAGCGGATATTCGGCGATGGCAGATTCCAGGAGGCCGCGCTCGCTATCAACGAGCGAAACGCGAACGCTCAGGGTTCCAAAGTCCACTCCTGCCACAATCGCCATCAGCACGCTCCGTTTGCGCAACCGTGCCAGTACATATCCCAGCCCATGTAGCGGGTGGCAGCCTCGTGGACAGAAGAAGCAACCGACGAGAAATTGGTGGCCACGTGATGTTCGAAACCGTTCTCGCAAATGTAGTGCAGCAGTTTTTGCATCTGCGAAATCTCGACCACGCCCGCGCCGCCGAAAGTATTTAGTGGATCATCGGTGAACCGTCCTTCCCCGACATAACCGCGCATTTTCCCAGAAGTATCGTCGGTGGAAAAGCGGGCGAAGCTCATTTTTCCCGGCTTGATTAATCCCACGCAGGTTCCAAACGTGTTTTCCTTGCCCACCGTGCCAGCAATAATTTCTTGAAAATCCATCTTCACCGAACGGAAAAAATGTTTGGGCAAGTTCGAGCAATGGAAGCAGACCGCTTTATTCGGGTCAGAACCATAATTGTTGTTCCAGTCGAGGAGAGCGGAGGGCGTTCCGGATGCCAGGCGTAACGCGTGCATTCCCAGGACTCCGCAGATGTCAACCTCGCACGCGCTCGACAACAGATCATTACTCATCATGCTCATGACGGTGCAGGGAACGACACCGAGGTTTTCTTCGATTGACGTCCAGCACTGCACGGCGCTGATTGCGACTTCGGTCGCCGCCATCCATTGCTCAATGACGGCTCCGAGCTTGGCCATTTTCAATAGCGCGGCTTCGGGAACGCTCCGGGCGTCTGCGTAGCCTTTAATCGCGGCCAGTTTAGCTTGCGCATGCTCGTCGTGGTCCTTCATGCGACCGATGCGGCCGAGCACTTCGGAGAGGTCGAGCGTTTCAACGGAGATGCCTTGCGACTCCAGAATCTTCTCGCTATAGCGCACGGTGTTGAAGGCTGCTGGCCGCGCGCCAATCGCGCCCACCCGCAGGTTCCGAAAGCCCTTCACAACCCGGCAGACGGCGGCAAACCAGTCCAGGTCGCGACCGAACTCTGGTGAATCCGTTCTTTCCGTGTGCAGTGTCGTTAACGAGTATGGGATCCCGTACTGCCGAAGATTGTTGCAGGCCGACATCTTTCCGCAAAAGCTGTCCCGGCGAGACGCGATCGTCATTTGCGACGGATCGTCTGGCGTCGCCTGGATCAATACCGGGACGCGGAGATCAGCGAGGCGCAAGGCATCGGCAATCGCACGCTCCTCGCCGCAGTTGGGAAGCGCTACGATAACGCCATCAATGCGCGTGCGGTTGCGGGCGAACAGTTCCGCGCAACGCCGGGATTCCTCGCGCGTCTCGACGGCACCGTACTTGCTGGCACTCGGGTCGAGGGCGACAGCTTCCATGCCCGCCTTCTCGATGGCGCGCAAAATCTCTTCCCGTCCGGTCTTTGCCAGGTGATCGGGGAAGAAACCACGATTGCCCACTATGATTCCAAACGTCATTTCTTGCCGATTTAATGACATAAGAACACCTGCTTGTGATTCAATTCCCGTTCGGCCTAAAGCGCACACAGTAAAGAATGCCGCAGACCAATAACAACGCTCCCCACCACACATTGGCATGTAATTGGAATAACACCACGCCAGGATTCGCCGGAGGATTGATCCATTGATAGATACCCGCTCCCAGAATCAGCAGACCGTTGACGAGAAGCGATATGCCAATAAAAAACCAGATCGAAATCATGCTTGCGGTCTCCATCTACCAGAAAATAATGTTCAACGCAATAAATACGATCGTTATCACGGCCGCCCAGAAGAGAGGCTTTCTGTACAGAGGCACATCCCCAACGGACGGCAGTTCGGTCAGGCCATACACTAGGCCCGTGAGTGCGCTATCGGGCATTGGCTTGGTCGCGAGGCTGACAGCCACGGTTACGGCAACACAAACGGTGAAGGACCAGAGCGCCTGATACATATCCTGAGCCAGGCCCTTGGCGTGGGGCGAGAAGGCTACATAACGCAGTGCCGACGGATCAACCTTGACCCACGTCCACATACCAATCGAACAGAGCGTTCCACAGAGCAAACCTGAGAACCCTCCCGGTCCGCTGGCGCGTTTCCAGAGCATGCCAAGTACGACAGTGCCAAACAGCGGAGCGATGAAAAAGCTGAACAACGCCTGCACATAGTCCATAATGCTGGCAAACTGCATGACCAGATAAGCCGTTCCAACACTGATAAGTACGCCGATCACAGTCGTCCACCGACCCATATTGACGTAATGATGATCAGTCCCCTTGCTATTGATCAGCGGACGATAGATGTCATAAGTCCAGACAGTCGTGAAGGCACTCACGTTGCCTGCCATTCCGGACATGAAGCCCGCAATCAACGCCGTGACTCCTAAGCCGAGCAATCCGGGACCGCAATAGCGCGCCAGCATCAGCGGGAGTACGTCGTTGTAGCTGTGGCCCCCGGAGACTGCCGCCATGGACTCGGGGACCAGTTTCTCCGGCAGCAAGCCCAACCCCAGCAGGCCAGGCAGAATCACGATGAACGGCACCATCATCTTGAACGCGGCCCCGATGATCGGAGCGATCTCGGCGCTGCGGATGTCTTTCGCCGCCAGAATTCGCTGCACTACAAGAAAGTCTGTGGTCCAATACCCCATCGAGATGATTGCGCCCAGACCGAAAACGATTCCTGTCCAGTGAATCCCCATCGGATTTGCGGTAAATGAACCCAAGCCCGACCACAAATGCACGTACTGCGTGGAAGCTCTTTGCGCAATGAGCAGCTTCAGATTATTCCAGCCGCCGGCTTCGTACAACCCGAGAATCGGGATGAGCAAAGCTCCCGCCCAGATCAAGAAGAACTGCAACACCTCATTGAAGATCGCGGAACGGAGGCCACCGAGAGTGACATAGATGGCGACGGTGAGGGACGAGACCCAGATGCTGAAATTGATGTCCCATCCAAGGACGATCTGCATGACCTTGGCCATGGCAAACATGTTGACGCCGCTCATCAACACGGTCATGAATGCAAATGAGATTGCAGACAAGGCGCGGCTCGGCTCTCCGAAGCGAAGCTTCAGGTATCCCGGGACCGAATGCGTCTTCGAGATGTAGTAGAACGGCATCATCACCAGTGCCAGAAACAACATCGCCGGAATAGCGCCGATCCAGTACCAATGGGTTGCCAGAATGCCGTACTGGTAGGCCGAACCAGCCCATCCCATTAATTCGAGCGCGCCCAGATTTGCCGAGAGAAAGCTCAATCCGGCGACCCATGCGGTCATTTCGCGCCCGGCCATGAAGAAATCCTCCCCGGTTTTGGCGCGGCCCTTGAGGTACCAGCCGATGGAGAGAACTAGCGCGAAGTAGAAAACGACGATCGCGACATCAACCGGGCCGAGGTGAACGAGCCGTGTAACAACAAAAGACGCCGCGGGAGGCATCATGATTTGTCCTTGGATTGTCCGTAATATGCGTTCTTGCCGTGCTTGCGAAGATAATGCTTGTTTTGAAGCGTCGCTCTCGCGGGTCTTGCCTTCGGATTAATGGCGATGGTGAAATAGGCCATCCGCGCCAGACTCTCGAGTATGACGGCGTTGTGAGCTGCGTCCTGGGCGTCTTTGCCCCACGCGAAAGGCCCATGATTGGCTACAAGAATCCCGGGAATCGAAGTTGCACCGTTCTGCTCGATCGCGCGCACGATGGCATGCCCGGTATTTTCCTCATACTTTCCGTTGATCTCGTCATCGCTGAGATCCGAGGTTACGGGAACCGAGCCGCGGAGATAGTCCGCGTGGGTCGTGCCGAAGCAGGGAATGGGCTTGCGCGCCTGTGCCCATGCCGTCGCATATTCGGAGTGCGTGTGGGCTACTCCGCCGATCTCTTCAAAGCGGTTGTACAGGACGAGATGCGTCGGGAGATCAGAGGATGGTCTTAATTTGCCTTCGACGACTTCGCCGGCCAGATTCGTTACCACCAGATCGCTCGCCTTCATCTTCTCGTAGGGAACGCCGCTGGGCTTGATGACTACCAGACCATCCTCCCGCGAGATCCCACTGGCATTGCCAAACGTATAAAGGGCTAGCCCCCTTCTGACGAGCTCAAGGTTGGCTTCCATCACCTCTTCTCTTAAACGGTGCAACCCAGTTCGCGTCAAACTGATCCTCACTTCTCGTAGTCAATTCGGTAATCGTCGCTTCAGAGGCTGATCAAGAAATCCACCTTTATCGTGGAGTTTTCTGCATATCCGCAAAAGAACTGCGGCGACGACGCGACGGCGAACAGGCCCAGAAGCAGGAAGAGGAAAACGAAGGTGCGGACTGCAAAACGACTGGGCGTGTGCCGCGGACGAAAATCGGTCATCGTGGATTAGGCAATTTCAATTGCCACCTCTGGAAACAGCTTTGGGGCCAAACCAGTACTGGATCAGCCCGGTTTTAAGCGTAAACGTTTACGGTATCTAGATACAGACGATCGAGAGCCGTGTCAAGAAGAAAGTTCACTTTCGAGACCAAGTAACTCTTCGGTGGCGGCTGTGAACTCTGCTGGCTTTGCCATCCCGTCTTAACGGCACAGAGCATCAAGCAGCGGTGCGAGGGAGACGCGCGCCGGCAAAGAAAGTCCGCGTTCTGCCATTGCGGCCTCGAGCATGTCCGGAGCCGGCGGCAGATGAGGATCAACGCTATTGCGGTAGAACTCATCGACCTCCGCCTCG
>JBELAC010000111.1:0-14606 GCA_049509215.1 Terriglobales bacterium | reverse complement strand
CGACGCTCACTTGTAGCGATACACAATCCGTCCGCGATTCAGGTCGTACGGAGAAAGCTCGACTGCGACTTTATCTCCCGGCAGAATGCGGATGAAATTCTTCCTCATCTTGCCGGAAACGTGCGCCAGGACCTGGTGTTTATTTTCCAGTTCCACCTTGAACATGGCGTTCGGCAGCGGTTCAACGACCGTTGCCATCACTTCAATCGCGTCTTCTTTACTCATTGACTCCTTGCAGGCTTTTCGCCTTAAGCTCGTTACTGCGTCAAAATCACCGGCCCTTGTTTCGTGACCGCCACGCAATGCTCAAAATGAGCGCTGTAGCTGCCGTCAACGGTCACCGCCGTCCACTTGTCGCTCAAAACCTTACTCGCGGGACCGCCCGAGTTCACCATCGGCTCGATCGCCAGAACCATGCCTTCGGACAACTCCGCGCCCTGGCCCTTTTTGCCGTAGTTCGGAATCTGCGGCGCTTCGTGCAACTTGGTTCCGATCCCGTGTCCAACAAATTCACGCACTACGCTGAATCCGGCCGCTTCCACATGCTTCTGGATCGCCGATCCAACGTGCCCAATCGTGTTGCCGATCTTTGCTTGCTCGATGCCCTTATAGAGCGATGCTTCGGTCACTTCGAGCAACTTCTTCAACTCGGCCGGGAGCGTCTCACCCACCGGAACCGTAATCGCCGAATCGCCGTAATATCCGTCGAACACCACTCCACAGTCGATCGAGACGATGTCGCCGGTTTTCATCACCCGTTTTTCGGACGGGATGCCGTGCACGATCTCTTCGTTAATCGAAGTGCAGAGCACGCAGGGATAACCGTAATATCCCTTGAACGCCGGCGTCGCTCCCAGATCCGCGATTAACCTGGCCGCCGCTTTCTCAAGATCCATGGTCGTCGCGCCGGGAGTGACCAAACCCTTCAGGTGATCCAGAACCTGGCGAACGATATGCCCGCTGCGCCGCATCTTCTCAATCTCCGCTGGCGACTTGCGGAATATCTTGTCTTCTCCAAAACCCATCATTGTTTCGGCTTCTGTCTCGGCTTGCGCTTTGGCGTCGTCAAAACTGGCCGGCACTCGTTCATGTGGCTGTCAATCGCACCGAAAATCTGAGCGGTGACTTCTGGCACCCCCTGATCGGCATTCACGGCGACCAGCCTGTGCTGTACCCGGTAATACTCTGCGACGGGCCTGGTCTGTCCCTCGTAAGCCCCGAGACGCTCCGCAATCACTTCCTTGCGATCATCGTTGCGGGTAATCAGCGGGGTATTGTCCAGATTACACAACTCGTCTACACGAGGTGGCTGGAAGTGGATGTTATAGAGCGTTCCACAGGTGGGACACGTGCGCCGCCCGGTAAGTCGCAGTAGCAATTGATTATAATCCACCACCAACTGGATCACAACCGGCGGACATATCTCTGAATTTTCAAAGAACTCTTTTTCCAGAAAGGCGTCGAGCCATCCTGCCTGGGCGGCTGTCCTGGGAAAGCCATCCAGTATGAATCCGCGCCGGCAATCTTTTTCCCGCAGCCGGGTCGCGACAATTCCGTACAGCAACTCGTCCGGTACCAACTCCCCGCGCCCCATGATCGCCTTGGCTTCAATCCCCAAGGGCGTTCCGAGCGCTACGTGAGCCCGTAGAAGATCTCCCGTCGATATCTGCGGGATACCGTAACGGTCGACAATCTGTTTGGCCTGAGTTCCCTTCCCGGCCCCTGGAGGCCCAAGAAGAATGACAGGACCAATATGCGCTGTCTCACTCGCCATTCTTTCAGCTTCTAGCTCCCAGCCGCTAGCTTCTAGCAAGCCTTTAGGCGATACCGCTTGCTAGCAGCTAGCCGCTACAAGCTCACAGCTTGTTACCAGCGCCGACCGCGAATGCGTCCGCTCTTCGGCGTAAACCCGTCATAGTGGCGCATGATCAATTGCGCCTCGATCTGCGTCACGGTATCCATGGCCACGCCGACCACGATCAGCAGCGATGTTCCGCCAAAGTAAAAATTGACGCCCAAACCGTTGGTCACCCAGGTTGGCAGGTTCTCAAAAATCCGCCCCACCAGCGGGAGATGGTTCAGCTTGATGCCTGCGATCATCCATTCCGGAATCAGTGAAATCAGGATCAGGTAAAGCGCTCCGACCAGCGTGATGCGGGTAAGCACGTCGTTAATGAAGTCCGACGTGCGCTTGCCGGGACGGATGCCCGGAATAAAGCCGCCCCACTTCCGCATATTGTCGGCAACTTCGTTCGGATTGAACACGATCGAGATATAGAAATAAGCGAAGAAAACGATACCGAGACAATAGAGCAGGGTGTAAAGCGGCTCGCCCCACTTCATCGCTTCGAGAATCGGACCGATCACCCGGTTATTATGGAAGGTCGCGCCCAGCATCTGCGGCAAAGCCAGAATCGAGGAGGCGAAGATGACCGGCATAACGCCGCCCGCGTTAACGCGAAGCGGCAGGTGCGTCGACTGCCCACCCATCACTTTTCGTCCGACGACGCGCTTGGCGTATTGAACTGGAATGCGGCGCTCGCTGCGTTCGACGTACACGATGAAGGCAACCACAGCGATCATCAAGACCAGAAGCATCAGGATCGCCGGGGCCGTGAAAGATCCCCAGGCATCGGTGCTCGCCTTCTGGTAAAGGTCGGCAACGCCGTGCGGCAAGCCGACGACAATACCCGCAAAAATCAGCAGCGACATGCCGTTGCCGATGCCGCGCTCGGTGATCTGCTCGCCCAGCCACATAATGAACGCGCTGCCCGTGGTCAGGGTGAGCATGGTCAGCGGGATAAACTGGCCGGACGGCATATTGACGAAATCGCCGGCTTTCTCAAGGCTGACCGCGATACCAAACGATTGCACCGCGCTAAGAATGACGGTGAGATAGCGCGTCCACATGGTGATCTTCTTGCGGCCCATTTCGCCTTCTTTTTGCAGCTTGGCGAGAGGTTCATAGACCACGGTCAACAACTGAAGAATGATCGACGCCGTAATGTACGGCATGATGCCCAGCGCGAAAATTGTAAGCCGGCGCAGATTGCCGCCGCTGAACAAATCAACAAAGCCGAGAACGCTGCCCCGGTTCTGCTCGAAGAACTGCGCCAGCCGGTCGGCGTTGATCCCCGGCGTCGGGATATGGCCGCCGATGCGATACACCGCCAGCAGGCCGAGCGTAAACAACACGCGCTTGCGTAGATCAGGAACCCGGAAAATGTTCGCCAGCTTTTCGAGCATTACTGCAAGACCTCAAACTTGCCGCCAGCCTTGGTGATCTTTTCCTGCGCGGTCTTCGAAAACTTGTGCGCATGGACGGTGATTGCGGTTTTCAGTTCGCCGTTGCCAAGAATCTTGATGGGCGAGTTGCCGTTGACGATCCCGGCCTTCTTGAGCGATTCCGGCGTGATCTCGGTCTCGCCCAGTGTCGCCAGGCGATCCACGTTTACGACGTCATATTCCTCGCGGAAAATATTCGTAAATCCGCGTTTCGGTACACGCCGGTGGAGCGGCATCTGGCCGCCTTCAAATCCGCGAATCAGGCGCGCGCCCGTTCGAGACCACTGTCCTTTGTGGCCGCGCGTAGAGGTCTTGCCCATGCCCGAACCCATACCGCGTCCGACGCGCTTCTTATTCGTGTTTGCCTTGCGGGGCGCTTTGATTGTCGATAAGTTCATAACTGTCTCTCTGTGCGCGAAGGAGCGGCAAGCCGCGCCTTTACGACTAAGCTTTCACGATCTCCACCAGGTGAGGCACCTTTTTCACCATGCCGCGGATGGCGTCCGTATCCGGACGCTCAATCACTTGGTTCAGCCGGGTGAATCCCAGCCCTTTAATCACCACTTTGTGCTTGACGGGCGAACAGATTGCCGACCGGATCCACTTCAACTGGATCTTGCCGCTCGCCGCCGTTTTCGATGTCTTGGTTGTCATCTTAATTCTCTCTACTTCCGATTCCTTCAATTCAACCCCGGAAGTCTTGTCACTCCGAGTGAAGCGAGGAATCTGACAATTCGTTTGAAGCCTACAATTCCTCGACCGTCTTGCCGCGCAATGCCGCGACTGCTTCTCTGTTCTTCAGTTTCTTCAGCGCATCGAAGGTGGCTTTAATCACGTTATGCGGATTGGTGGTGCCGATCGACTTGGTCAGCACATTCTGCACGCCCGCCGACGTCATCACGGCGCGCACCGCGCCGCCCGCAATCACGCCGGTGCCTTCGGGAGCCGGCTTTAGCAGCACCATTCCGGAGCCAAAGCGCCCGAGCACGGTGTGCGGCACGGTCGTCTGCGTCAGGTTGATGCGCATCAGATTCTTCTTGGCCGATTCAATTCCCTTGCGAATCGCCTGGGGAACTTCCTTGGCCTTGCCCGAACCGTAACCCACCACCGCCGCCGACGGGTCGCCGATCACCACCAGCGCCGCGAACGACAGGTTCTTGCCGCCCTTGACGACCTTGGTTACGCGGTTGATCGAGACAACCTGGTCCTTCAACTGAAACGAACCCGCATCGAGTTTTTTCGTTACTCTAGGCATTCTGAAATCTCATTTCCATTTCGTCGTTTGTCATTAGTCGATCGTCGTTCGAAAAGCGGATATCCGCGAACGACCAATGACTAACGACCAGCGACCTAAAATTGCAATCCCGCTTCGCGGGCCGCATCGGCAACCGCCTTGATGCGTCCGTGATAAATGTAGCCGCCGCGATCGAACACCACCTTGGTGATGCCCTTCTGCTTGGCGAGTTCCGCGATCTTTTTTCCGACGCTCTTTGCCGACGCCACGTTGCCGCCCGTCACGCGCGCTTCTTTCTTGCCTTCGGCCGTGGACGCCGCGACCAAAGTCTGGCCCTTGAGGTCGTCGATCACCTGAACATAAATATGGTTCAGCGAACGATAGACATTGAGCCGCGGACGCTCCGGCGTACCAATCACTTTCTTCCGGATGCGATCGTGCACCCTTTGCCGCGTTTGATTCTTTGAAGCAATTCTTAGCATAAGTCGAGTCCTTCGCTATTCGCTATTCGCTGCTCGCGCTTGGCGAACGACGAACAACGAGTTGTTTCAAATCCCTCACTTCGTTCGAATGATCGCGGCGGGCTCAGACGCCCGCCCAACGCGATCACTTTGCTCCCGTCTTGCCAACCTTCTTCTTCAACCGCTCTCCGACGTAGCGGACACCCTTGTTCTTGTACGGATCGGGCGGGCGCAGCGAGCGCATTTCCGCCGCCACCTGGCCGACCTTCTGGCGATCAATGCCCGTGAGACTCAGCTTGGTCTGCTTGGGATCGACCGCGCACTCGACGCCGGTGGGCAGCGGATACTCGATCGGATGCGAATAGCCAAGGCTGAATACCACCGTGCCCTTGCCCTTCAGCTCCGCGCGATAACCAATGCCGACGATTTCAAGTTCTCGCGTCCAGCCTTTGGTCACGCCCTCGACCGCGTTATTGACCAGCGCCCGGGCGAGTCCGTGGATCGCAGCCTGCGAATCGTTCTCGCGGATGGCGACCAGGTTGCCGTCCTTCTGCTCCATCTTGATGCCAGAGGGAAGCGGCGTATCCAGTTTGCCCTTGGGGCCCTGCACCAGGACCGTGTTGCCTTCAAATTTGACCGTGACGCCCTTGGGAATCGCGATCGGCTTTTTTCCAATTCGTGACATAAGATCAGCTCTCAGCTCTCAGCCTTCAGCCTTCAGCCTTCAGTTCGCAGCGCTCAGGTTCTCCTGATGGCTGACGGCTGATGGCCGATAGCTTCTTTACCAAATCTCGCACAACAGTTCGCCGCCCAGGCCCTGCTTGCGCGCCTGGCGACCCGTCATCACGCCCTTGGGCGTGGTCAGAATGTTGATTCCCAACCCGCCAAGCACGCGCGGAATCTCGGTGCGGCGCACATACACGCGGCAGCCCGGACGCGACACGCGCGCCAGGTTCGAAATGACCGCCTCGTTGTTATTGCCGTACTTCAGGTAGACGCGCACAACCTTGTGCCCTTCTTCTTCGGCGGGCTTGAAGTTGGCGATATAGCCCTCTTCTTTCAGGATACGGGCAATCTCCGTCTTCAGCTTCGAAGCCGGAATATCCACCTTCTGGTGACGCGCGCGAATCGCATTGCGAATGCGCGCCAGCATGTCTGCGACCGGATCGGTCAACCTCATCGTTTGCTTCTCCTAAAGCCGCCCGTTCGCTCCGCGTTCAGCGGAGAACCTGTCAGCAGCTTGTTTACTGCGTCGTTCGCTATTCGCTATTCGCTGTTCGCAAACCAGCGAACGACGATCAGCGAACAGCGTTCTTCCCTACCAGGACGACTTCGAAACGCCGGGGATTTCGCCCCGCAGCGCCAATCCCCGGAAACAGAGCCGGCAAATGCCGAACTTCCGGAGGAAGGCCCGCGGACGCCCGCAGATCTTGCAGCGGTTGTGCTTGCGCGAGGAAAACTTCGGCTTTCTTGCGTCCTTGACTCGTTTTGCTGTAGTTGCCACTTAGCTTCTAGCTCCTGGCTGCTCTCTTCTAGCAACCTATCTGTTGCAGATCTTGGTTGAACCTCTGCAATCTGACCTCTAACCTCTGACCTACGCCCGAAACGGCATTCCCAGGTGCTTCAGCAAACTGCGCGCCTGATTGTCATTGCGCGCCGTCGTCACAATCGTGACGTTCATGCCCTTCAACTTGTCGACCTTCGCATAATCGATCTCCGGAAAAATTAACTGGTCATGCAGGCCGAGCGTGTAATTGCCACGTCCATCGAACGACTTGGTCGAAACGCCCCTAAAATCGCGCACGCGCGGAAGCACGATACTGACCAGGCGGTCGAAAAACTCGTACATGCGGTCGCCGCGCAGCGTGACCATGGCGCCGATCGGCATGCCTTCGCGAACCTTGAAGGCGGCTATCGATTTCTTCGCCCGCGTCACAACCGGCTTCTGGCCGGTAATCTGGCCCAGTTCGTTCACGGCCGGATCCATGATCTTTGCGTTCTGGGTGGCTTCGCCCACGCCCATGTTGACGACAATCTTGTTGAGCCGTGGAACGGCCATCGGATTCTTCAGGTCCAGTTCTTTTGCCAGCGCCGCCGCTACTTCCTTTTCGAAACGCGTGCGCAGCCGAGGCCGCTCCTTCGCCGAATGCCGTGGAGCCTCCGGACCCGCCTTGGGCTCTTCGGCGCGCTTTTCGCCTTTGCCCGGTTTCCCTTTTTTCTGTTCTTCTTTTGCCATTTTCGTCTGCTGCCTTCTCCATCACGGTTTCGGAGTGGTTACCGGTTCGTGAGGAATTTCAAAAATCTACTTGTCCAGCGTCGCGCCGCACTTCTTGCAAATTCGAACCTTGCGGTCCCCCTGAACTTCGTGACCGATGCGTACCGGCCCGCAGGTCCCGCACACCAGCGCCACGTTCGAGAGCGGAATCGCGCGTTCCTGCTCGGCGATGCCGCCCTTGATGTTGCGCTGCGGATTCGGCCGCACGTGCTTCTTCACCGTCATCACGTGCTCGACCAGAACTTTCCCTTCGTCGGGCAACACGCGCAAAACGCGGCCCTCTTTACCGATGTCGCGTCCGGTCATGACCTTCACGTTGTCATTGCGCCGGATATCCACTCGCAAATGCTTTTTCGTAGTAGCCGTTCCCATAAGAACCCCAAGTTTCAAAGTTTCAAGGTTTCAAGGTGTCAAAGTTTCAATGTTGTCGAGTTCGGTCTCAATCACTCTCAAGGCACCCTGAAACCCTGAAATTTTGAAACCCTGAAACCTGGCCCTACAGTACTTCCGGCGCCAGCGACACAATCTTTAAGAACTTCTTCTCGCGCAATTCGCGCGCTACCGGACCGAACACGCGCGTCCCAACCGGCTCGCCGCCCTCGTTGATCAGGACCGCCGCATTCTGGTCGAAGCGGATATAGGTTCCGTCGCGGCGCCGGTGCTCCTTGCGCGTGCGCACGATAACCGCCTTCACCACTTTGCCCTTTTGCACCTGCCCGTCGGGCGCGGCTTCTTTCACGCTCGCCGTGATCACATCGCCGAGGCCCGCGTGCAGACCGGTCGAGCCGCCGAGCGGCATGATCATCTGCAGCTTGCGCGCGCCGGAATTGTCGGCGACCTCGAGCATCGATCTCATCATTACGGCCATGTTCGTCTCTCCCTCTTCCTGTTAGCGGCCCGCCACGACATCGGCATCAGCGGGGATTTCCGGCACCAGTGCCGTCTTGCGAACGATCTCTTTCAGCGTCCAGCGCTTCAGCCGCGACAACGGGCGCGATTCTTCAATCGCCACCACGTCGCCGACATGCGCCTCGTTTTTCTCGTCGTGCGCGTAAAACTTCTTCCGGATCGAGATCACGCGCACGTAGAGCGGATGCGCCTTCTTGCGCGTCACTTCGACCACGATCGTCTTCTGCATCTTGTTCGACGTGACCGTGCCGGTCAGTATCTTGTGGTTCCGCTTTTTTCCCTGGCCTGTAGTTTCCGCCATCTTATTTTTTCTCCGTCGTCTTCCCCGTCTTGGGCGCGGCCAGTTCCTGCTCGCGCAGGACGGTCTGCACGCGCGCGATGTCCCGGCGCAGGCCGCGAATCTTCTTCAGGCTTTCGGTCTGTCCCATATTCATCTGGAACTTCAGCTTGAAGAGCTGGTCCGCCAGGTCGCGCTCCTGGTGCTTGAGCTCGACATCGGTTAAGTTGCGAATCTTTTCTGCCTTCATAAATCAGTTCTCAGTTCCCAGTTGTCAGTTCTCAGCAGAAGCACTCGATTGCCGCGCTTCCATGCATTGCTGTTACTCCAGCAATCTGACCTCTGCAATTCCTAAAATACGTCGCGCTTGACGAAGGTTGTACGCAGCGGGAGCTTGTGCGACGCGAGACGCATTGCCTCTTTCGCTTCCGTCACCGTTACGCCTTCCATCTCAAACAAAATTTTGCCCGGCTTCACCACCGCTACCCAGTGATCGGGAGCGCCCTTGCCCTTACCCATACGGGTTTCGGCGGGCTTCTTCGTCACCGGCTTGTCGGGAAACAGGCGAATCCAGATTTTGCCGCCCCGCTTCACAAAACGAGTCATGGCGACGCGGCTGGCTTCGATCTGACGGTCGGTGATCCAGCCCGGCTCGAGCACCTTCAGCCCGTATTGGCCAAAAGCGAGCTCGCCACCGCGCCACGCCTTCCCGCACATCCGCCCGCGCTGTTGCTTGCGGTACTTAACTTTCTTCGGCATCAACATAAAATTCAGCTCTCAGGTCTCAGATGTCAGCTCTCAGGAAAGTCTTCCCGCGTCAGCTGCCTTTACTTCTGCAATCTGACCTCTGACCTCTGCAATCGCCTAACTTCTGCAATCTAACTCTTTACTTCTAACTTGGCTTAGAACGCGCCCGTCGTCGGAACTTCGCGCGCTGGCGTGGCTTCCCGCTTCTTGGTGGGAAGAATCTCGCCTTTGTAAACCCAGCACTTCACGCCGATCACGCCATACGTCGTGCGCGCCTCGGTGAAGCCGTAATCGATATCGGCGCGCAGTGTGTGCAGCGGCAAGCGGCCCTGCAGATACCATTCCGAGCGCGCGATTTCATTTCCGTTCAACCGTCCGCTCACGCGGACCTTGATGCCTTTACAGCCGAAGCGCAGGGCCGAATCGACCGACTTGCGCATCGCACGCCGGAAGCCGACGCGCTTTTCCAGTTGCAGCGCAATCGATTCCGAAACCAGTTGCGCGTCCAGCTCGGGCTTGTGCACTTCCTGGATGTCGACATGCACCTCACGCGTCGTCTTTTTCTGCAAGTCCTGCTTCAGCTTGTCGATTTCCGCGCCCTTGCGGCCAATAATGATGCCCGGCCGCGCCGTCTTGATGATGATGCGCAGCTTGTTGCCGGGACGTTCAATTTCGACCGAGCTCACGCCTGCCGACTTGAGCTTTTCCTTCAGCTCTGCCTTCAGCTTGACGTCTTCCAGCAAAAGCTTGTCGTAATCCCGCTCCACAAACCAGCGCGACTTCCACGGCTTGGTGTAACCGAGCCGGAAACCGTAAGGATGGACCTTCTGTCCCATAGTTGCTCCTAAAGTCTTCTTCCGTCATTCGCTGATCGCTGTTAGCCGTTGGTTCTTGGCGAACAGCGAACGACGAATAGCGAATCTATTTCTTCGCAGTCACTTTCTTTCCTGCCGCCTTCTTCTTCGCCGGCGCTTTTGCCTTTGCGTGGGTCTTCGGTTTTGCCGGAGCCGTAGCCTTCGTCTCTCCGCCCGCCGTGCGCGCTACCGGGGCGCCGTTCCTGTTCCGCTCGGCAAGCACGATCTCGATGTGGGCAATGCGGCGCACGTAGTGATACGCGCGTCCCATCGGAGCCGGTCGAATGCGCTTCAACCGCGGGCCGTCGTTCGCGGCCACATGTTTCACATACAAGTTATCGAGGTCGACGTCCAAACCCTTTTCGGTGCTCAGAAAATTCGCGTTGTCGACCGCCGACTGCAACAGCTTGCCGACTGTGGCGGCGACGCGCTTCTTGGTGAAAGCCAGCGTATTGCGCGCTTCTTCCACGCGCCGTCCGCGAATCAGGTCCAGCACCAGCCGCGCCTTCTGCGGCGACACTCGCATAAATCTTGCTTCCGCTCGAAATTCCATAATTAACTCTTGGCTCTTAGCTTTTGTCTCTTAGCGAATGGCGAAAAGCCAATAGCCAAGAGCGGTTTCTTATGCCTTCGGTGCCGACGGCGCCGACGGCGCAATCGCTCCCGGTCCGCCCGGAATTCCGGCCGGCTTCGCCGCCGTTTCCGTGGCCGCCTTCATGGAGTGACCCTTGAACTGGCGAGTGAAGCTGAACTCGCCCAGCTTGTGTCCCACCATGTTTTCGGTCACGTACACGGGGATGAACTTTCTTCCGTTATGCACGGCAATTGTGTGTCCGACCATCTCGGGAATAATCGTCGAGCGCCGCGACCAGGTCCGCAGCACCTTCTTTTCGTTGCGCGCATTCATGGCTTCGACTTTCGTCACCAGGTGCGCATCCACGAACGGTCCTTTTTTTGTCGATCTCGCCATAATTCAGTTCTCAGTTCTCAGCTCTCAGTTCTCAGTAACATCTGAACCGGGCCGGTTCTTCTTTGTAGCTCTGCCACCTTGAAACTTTCGAAACCCTGCTCATCCCTTTTTGCGACGGTTCACAATGAACGAATCCGTCCGCTTGTTGTTGCGCGTCTTGTATCCACGCGTCGGCTGTCCCCACGGCGTGACCGGGTGCCGGCCGCCTGAAGTCTTGCCTTCGCCGCCGCCATGCGGATGGTCAACCGGGTTCATCGAAACGCCGCGGTTATGCGGACGCTTGCCAACCCAGCGCGTGCGTCCAGCCTTGCCCCACGTCACGTTCTCATGATCGGTGTTGCCAACCTGTCCAATCGTCGCCAGGCAGTCGAGCAGAACCTTGCGCGTTTCTCCCGAAGGCAGCTTGACAAGTCCGTAGTCGCCTTCTTTTGCGACTAACTGCGCCGAACCACCCGCCGAGCGCACCATCTGCGCTCCCTTGCCGGGCTTCAGTTCGATGTTGTGCACCTGCGTGCCGGGCGGAATATTGCGCAACGGCAGTGCGTTGCCGACCAGAATGTCAGCCTCGGGACCGCTCACAATCTTCTGGCCGACCTTCAGCCCGTCGGGCTGAACAATGTAGCGTTTCTCGCCGTCGGCATAGCTTAGCAGAGCAATGCGCGCTGAGCGGCCCGGATCGTATTCGATGGTCACGACCGTCGCGGGAATGCCGTGCTTGTCGCGCTTGAAATCAAGCGTGCGCAGTAGGCGCTTGTTGCCGCCGCCGCGGAACCGCATCGTCGTGTCGCCGGAGTTGCGGCGGCCGCCCGAGCGGATTTTGCCCTCAACCAGCGGCTTGTGCGGCTTCGACGATGTAATGTCGTCGGTCGTCACCGACGTGCGATAGCGCAACGTTTGCGTTGTCGGTCTGTATGTTTTAATTGCCATATTCAGCTCACTGCTTCTCGTCGTTGGTCGTCAGTCGCTCATTGTTCGTTGTTCCCAACGACAAACGATTAACGACTGCACTACAGATTCTGTGCGTATTCCGGCATCTTCTCGCCGGCTCTCAACCGCACATACGCCTTCTTCCAATCGGGACGGTAGCCCGTAAACTTGCCGCGCCGCCGCTCTTTGCCCGGATAATTCGCCGTGCGAACCGAAGCCACCTTCACTTTGAAGATCGCCTGCACAGCCTCTTTGATCTCGGTCTTCGTCGCCTTGGGAGCAACCTGGAACACCAGCGTGTTCTGGGTCTCTTTAATGCCCAGGCCCTTTTCCGTGATCACCGGCTTCTGAATAATCTGATATGCGGATTTCATATTCGTTAGGCCTAGGCCACCTCCGCCTTAGTCTTACGCAGGCGCCGCGCCGCCGGCGCTTTCTTGCCAGCCTTCTTGTCCGCAGCTTTTCTCTTCGCGGCCTTTTCGGTCACCGTCTCCGCATCGTGATCGCGCCTCGCCGCCGTCTTCTTGAGCGAATCCTGCAACCGCGCCAGCGCGGACTGCGCAAAGATCACGTGCGCATAGCGCATCAGGTGATAGGGATGCACTTCATTCGCCCGTACCAACTCGAGGCCGTCAATATTCCGCGAACTGAGTTCCAGGTTCTTGTTCTCGGCGTTCGAAACCTCGACCAGCAGCGTCGTGCCTTCACCCTTCAGTTTGGTCAGGGCCGCTTGAAAAGCTTTGGTCTTTGGTTCCTTAACCTCGAACGAATTCACGACAACCAGTTTGCCGTCGGCAAACTTCGCGGCCAGCGCCGAGCGCAGCGCGCCCAGCAGTTTCTTCTTTGGAAAGGTGAAGTCATACGACCGCGGTTGCGGTCCATGGACGGTGCCGCCGTGGCGCCACAGAGGAGATCGGATCGAGCCGATACGCGCCCGCCCCGTGCCCTTCTGCTTCCACAGCTTTTTGCCCGAACCGGAAACGCGCCAGCGGTTCTTGGTCGCATGCGTGCCTGCGCGGTGGGCGGCACGATAATGCGTGATCGCCTCCGAAAGCAGGTCCTCGTTGACCGCGCCGAAAACTTCGTCGGCCAGGTCGAGCGTTCCCACTTTCGCTCCGCTCAAATTGTGTACGTCAATAGTCGCCATATCTGTCTTCTCTTGTGTGGGCCGGGCATTCTTGCCCGACTCCAGCTTTGGCGGGCAGGAATGCCCGCTCCACACGCACTTAGCCTTTCTTCGCTGCTCTCTTCGCCGCCTTCAACGGATCGACCGTGGCCGAACCCGCAAATCCACGACGCTCTCTGGGCGGCTTCTTCGCTTTGTTAATGACGATGTATCCGCCATTCGGGCCTGGAACGCTGCCTTCAACGACCAGCAGGTTTTCGTCTTTATCGACGCCCAGGATCCGCAGGTTGCGCGTTGTAATGCGCGTGTTGCCCATGTGTCCCGACATCCGCATGCCTTTGAACACGCGCGATGGAAACGCCGACGAACCGATGGAACCGGTGATCTGGAACATCGAACCGTGCGACTTCGGGCCCCCGGCAAAGTGATGGCGCTTCACCACGCCCTGAAAACCGTGACCCTTGCTGGTGCCGATGACATCGACAAACCGTTCGCCTTCGAAGATATCGACCAGAACGCGATCGCCAACTTTCACGACGGCATTGGTCGGATCTTCGTTCGGCCCTTCCACTTCAATCATCACTTCACGCAGGAACTTCACCGGCGGAAGATTGTGCTTGGCAAAGTGCCCGCGCATTGGAGCGGTCAGCTTCTTCTCTTTTACGAATTCGACCAAGCCGATCTGCGCGGCGATGTATCCATCCTTGGTGCTGCTCTTGTGCTGCGTGACCACGCATGGGCCCGCCTGCAACACCGTCGCCGGCCGCACTTCGCCCTTCGAATCGAAGAGTTGCGTCATGCCGACCTTCTTGCCCAGAATTCCTGCGACTCTCGCCATTTCCTTCTCCATTTCCCAGCTTGGCCCGCCATCGATCGATGGCGTCTATTGGCTGGGGAGCTGTTGCTCTTTATGTTGCGTGGTGACGGGGCAAAGCCCCGCTCCCACACGACTACTTATGTTCTTTCCCAAACGCCTTAATCTCCACGTCCACGCCAGCCGGCAAATCCAGCTTCATGAGCGCGTCGACCGTCTGCTGCGTCGGCTCCAGAATATCGAGCAGTCGCTTGTGCGTGCGGATTTCAAACTGTTCCCGCGATTTCTTATCCACGTGCGGCGATCGCAGCACGCAATATTTGTTCTTCATCGTGGGCAGCGGAATCGGTCCCGCAATCTGCGCGCCGGTGCGCTTTGCCGTCTCCACGATCTCGCCCGTCGACTGATCCAGAATGCGATAGTCGTAAGCTTTCAACCGGATTCGAATTCTCTCTTGTGCGCTCACTCTGTTTTCTCTCTAACCCCTCCCGGCATCTCCGGGAGGAAAGATCTGGCGGCAAGCTGCCAGCCGCTTTCTGTTTGCGTGGCGCGGACACTCTTGTCCGCGCGGCCTTCTCATCTACTGCATGCAACGCGGACAGGATTGCCCGCGCCACACGAACTACTTAACGATCTCGGCAATCGTTCCGGCGCCGACCGTGTGGCCGCCTTCGCGGATCGCGAAGCGCAACCCCTTTTCCATCGCCACTGGCGTGATCAACTCGAT
>JBELAC010000110.1:0-14618 GCA_049509215.1 Terriglobales bacterium | reverse complement strand
CCGAACGACGTGAGGCGGAGCGAAGTCGAAGGACCCCTACCTCAGCGCAACGGCGTCGTGAACTTCCTCCTCCTCCTCCCGCATAAAGCTCAACACCTCCTGCGGGATCGGCGCATTCCACACCGGCGCAAACGATAACCGGTGCAGCGGCGATGGTCCATGCTCACGCAGCGCCGCCTTATGCCGCGGAGTGCTGTATCCCTTGTTCGACGCCAGCCCATAGACCGGAAACACGGGGTCCCAAGCGGCGACCATACGATCCCGCTCCACCTTGGCGATGATCGATGCCGCCGCAATCGACACTGAAAGCGCGTCTCCATGAATGATCGCGAGTTGCGGCAATTCGCAATCGAGTCGCACCGCATCCACTAAAAGATGACCCGGTGCAGGCGTCAACTGCTGCACAGCCCTCAGCATGGCCAACCGCGACGCCTGATAAATATTAATCTGATCGATGCGCGCCGAATCAACCGCCGCAATCGCCCACGCAATCGCCCGCTCGCGAATCAGGAGCGCCAGTTCCTCTCGCCGTTCCACCGGCAGCAACTTAGAATCTCGCAGCCCTCGAATGGGCCGCGCCGGATCAAGAATTACGGCCGCGGCCACCACCGGCCCAAACAACGATCCGCGTCCAACCTCATCCACGCCCGCCACCAGAGCCGCTCCCGACGCCCGTGCTAGCTTTTCAAACCTGAGTGTGCAGCGCAACTTCTTCAGCAGCCGCAGCTTCGCCGAAGCCAAAGAAATCCCCTCTGCCTCGGCAATCTTGGCCAAGCCACGCAACTTCGATTTCGTTCTTGATTTCGCCACGGATGCTTTTCAGCATCTTCGCCGACTGCAACGCAGGAAACAAGCACAGATTTTCGACTGCTCTTGGACAGTCCGACCGCTCTTAGATTGATTAACAGGTGGAAGAGCGGCCCTTGACGGCCGCGTAAAGCGATTGCATCACCAACGGGCTTCAGCCTCAGTGGCCGTCACGCCCAAGTAGCTGCAGCGTCCGGGCGGACGCCGGTTCGCGGAGGACGGGCGTCCTAGCCCGTCCCGCCACGCTGCCAACTCAGCTTATCTCTCGACTTCCTTCAGCCGCGCAGCCTTGCCGCGCAGATCGCGCAGGTAATAAAGCTTCGCGCGCCGCACTCGGGCTGAGCGCAGTACGTCGATCTTGTCGATCACTTTTGAGTCGACGGGGAAAATACGTTCCACGCCCTGCCCAAAGCTCATCTTGCGCACTGTGAAGCTCGGTTGCGCGCCCCGGCTGCGCGCGATCACCACGCCCTCGAACGCCTGCAGCCGCTCTTTTTCGCCTTCCCGGATCTTTACCTGCACTCGGATCGTGTCCCCCGGCCCGAACTTCGGCAGATCGGTGCGCCGCGTCTTCGCCAGCAATTTTTCAATAATCGGATTCCGCATAAATGTTCCCTTCCTGGTTCCCTTCCAAAATATCTGTCCGAGAAATCTCTCATTCAGTTTCTCGTAAATCCTCTCTGATCTCCGTGTCCTCTGTGGTTACGATCTTCGTGGACACGGAATCAGGTCGTGATCGTTCTCTCTAGCCTTCGCCTTTGATCCGCGCAAGCAATTCCCTGTCTTCCGCGCTCAGCGTGACCTGTTCCAGCAAATCCGGACGGTTGCGCACCGTCTTCTCCAAAGCCGTCTTCCGCCGCCACCGCCGAATCTCATCATGGTTCCCGTTCATCAGCACTTCCGGAACCACCATCCCGCGAAACTCTGCCGGCCGCGTGTAATGCGGATAATCCAGCAGCCCACCCGACCCGCAAGTCGCACAAGCCAGTGTGGCGCGGGCATTCCTGCCCGCGACTTCTGCCTCCGCCGTGAACGACTCATCCCGCGTCGACTCTTCGTTCCCGACCGCGCCCGGAATCAGTCGCGTGACCGTATCCACAATCACCGCCGCACCCAGCTCGCCACCGCTCAGCACATAATCGCCGATCGAAATTTCCCGATCTGCCAAGTGGTCGCTGATGCGCTCATCCACGCCCTCATACCGCCCGCAGATCAGCACGATCCGCTCCAGCACCGAAAGCTCCGAAGCCAGCCGCTGATCCAGCCGCCTTCCCTGCGCCGAAAGCAAAATTACCGACTGGCGCGCGCCCACGTCCAACCGCTCATCCCGCGCCGCCACATCGCCCAGCGCCTCGAGGCATTCAAAAATCGGTTCCGGCTTCAGCACCATCCCCGCGCCGCCACCAAACGGACGGTCATCCACGGTGCGGTGCTTGTCTTTCGTATAATTCCGCAGATCGTGAATGCCTACATCCACCAGCCCCGCTTCGCGTGCCCGGCGGATAATCCCATAATCCAGTGGTCCGCGAAAAAAATCCGGAAAGATCGTAAGTATGTCGATCTTCATTGAGGAACCAAGTCGTCGGTCGTGGTCGCCGGTCGTTAGTTAAACCAATTACCTGAAGCCCTCTCAAACCTGAACCACCGACCTAAAACCCAAACCAGACCCCCGAACGACCAACGACGAGCGACTAACGACCTTCCCCCTTCTCTTCCTTTGCTACTGGCCCATTCACTGCCAACAACCCTTCCGGCAACCGCATCCGCACTTGTCTTCCCGCAACATCCACTCTTTCCAGATACGCTTCCGCGAACGGAATCTCGTACGGCAACTTCTTAGTCCCTTTTGACTCTGGACTGCGAACCACCAGCAGTGGCGCTTCTCCCGCTCCGAACACGACATCTTCAATCGGCCCGATCTCGCGCCCGCCATCGAATACCGTGCACCCGATCAAATCGCTCAGGTAGATCAGCCCCGGCTCAAGCGCTGCCCGTTCACTCCGCGGAACCTGCAACTCGGCCTTGACCAGCGCCTCCGCATCCGTAATCGATTCCACGCCCGCAAACTTCAGCACCAGCCAGCTCTTATGCGGCCACAGCTCTTCAACCGCAACCTCGCGCCGCGATCCATCTTTCAGCAGCGCCGAAAGCCGCATTCCAACCTTGAATCGCCCCTCAACATCGGTATGCAATTCCGCAGCAACTTCTCCCTGGCGCCCCTGCGTCTTCACCACCAGCGCCAAGGTCACCCATTCGGAGCCGACCCGTTCCACGTCCGACTGCCCGCCGCTCGCATCCTTTGGAGCTCGCATCTTTGTAGAGCTCACATCCAGAGCTGTAGAGCTCAAACCTGGAGCGCAGCTCTATTCGAGAATCTCCAGCGCATAGCGCTTATTGTTCTTCGTGCCCGCTGCGGCCAGCAGCGTCCGCAGTGCCCGGGCAATCCGGCCCGACCGTCCAATCACTTTGCCCATCTCCGCTTCCGCCACTTCCAGTTCGATCACCGTCTCATCGCCGTCTTCATACTCGTCGATAAACACAGCATCCTTCTCATCGACCAGAGCCTTGGCGATGTGCTCAATTAAGGCGCGCGCGTTGGGGGACTGTTCCGTCATTAGGAGCTCTCAATTCTAAGTGTGGCGCGGGCACTCTTGCCCGCGAAAGTCGACGACACCGATTACTCCGCGCTACAACGGGAACCGGCTTCCCTCATGGTCATTCCGACCCTGAGCGCAATCGAAGGGGAGGTAGCGACGAAACCTACGCTACCGGCGCAGGCGTCAACGGAGCCGCCGCCGCCGGAACCGGCATCGCCAGCAGCTTCGTCACGCGCTCCGAGCACTTGGCCCCTTTCGAGACCCAGTACGTCACGCGTTCCCGCTTCAAATCAAACGTCGCCGGATTGGTCCGCGGATTATACGTCCCTACCACTTCCACCGGACGCCCATTCCGTGCCCGTTCCTTCTCGATGACAACCACTCGATAATACGGTTTTTTGCGCGCACCAAAGCGCGCTAGTCGAATCATTAACACTGACTTCGTTTCCTTTATTCCGGATGAATTCCGCTGTTCTGGATAGGTCCGGCAGGGTTGGAACAAACCATTATTATGCCGGAGCCTAGCGGCAAGTGCAAGCGCCCCTCCCAGCACTCCACAGCGATGTCATCCTGAGCGCAGCAAAAGGATTCGCAACCGCGAATCCGTTCGCAAATAAGCCTCGCGCTAAACTAATTCCACCCGAACCTGACGCCCCACAACCGCAGCGGCCTTCTGCAGAGTGCTCAACGTCAGCGCATCGTTCTCAGGATCGAGTAGCCGGTCGAGAGCCGCACGGTTGGTGCGCATACGCCGAGCCATTTCGACCTTGGTTAAGCCTCTCTCGCGCATCGCAGCTTCCACCTGGCGGGCAACCTCACTTCCTAAATCTATGATTCTAATAGACCCGGGAAAGAGAAAAAGACCTGAACACGGGAGTCCGCGAGCAGTGGGACGAATAGCGAACGACGAGCAGCCAGCCACGAAAACGCTCAGCTCTCCAGGACCCTCAAAATCTCCAGCGGTTCCGGACGCTTCGTGTAATCCTCATCCGCCTCGGCAAACAGAATCGTCCCCTCGCGCTCGATCACATACGTCGCCGGAATCGGCAATTCCCAACTCGCATCTCCATTCACAAACGGAAGATTCACAAACGTGCTGCGATAAAGTCCTTGCTGCTCATCCGGAACGCGATACACCAACCCGAACTGCCGGGCAACTTCATTGCCCGCATCCACCAGCAGCGGAAAACCAAGCTTGTGCTGATCGCGCATGAAGAATGCCTGCTTCTCCATCTGCGGAGAAATCGCCATCAGCGCAGCTCCCGCCTCCGCAATCTGTGCCGCAATGTAGTTCATCGCTTCCATCTGCCCCACGCAGAAAGGACACCATCTCCCTCGAATGAAACACACCACCAGCCTTCCGCGAGACAACAACTCAGCCGACGAAACGCGCTTGCCGTCATGATCGAGGAGTTCGAACGCAGGAGCGCTCGCACCGGCTCCAAGCGCTTTCGCCGCCACTTCCTGCGCCTTCAGCGCGGCAACCGTCCGAGCATGAACCGCAGACACATCGGCCGGAACGTACTTGGCAATCGTCTCCTTCCGCTCCGCAAAGATCGCGCGCAGCGGACGAGTATCGTCATAAGATCCTGATTCCTGGAGTGATCGCCATTTCATGGTCTTTTGTCGTTAGTCGTTAGTCATTCGGAAAGCCAGCGCGCCGCCGCCCGCGTGCTCGACCTGCCAGATGGACTGTCCAGCGCGGCCTTTGGTGGAGTAGAATCCTCGCCTGACCACCGCGTCGCGAACGACGAGCGACCCGCCAGTCTCTTACATCCCTGGAAACTTCATTCCCGCCATTCGCCGCGCAAAACTCGGCTTGCCCATCTGCTTGAACATCTTCCGCATCTGCGCATACTGGCGAAGCAGGTTGTTGACTTCCTGCACGCTCGTCCCCGATCCGCGGGCAATGCGTTTCCGTCGGCTTCCGTTGATCGCCTCGTGATGATTGCGTTCGTAAGTGGTCATCGAGCCGATGATGGCTTCAACGCGGTTGATCTGCTTCTCGTCAACCTTATCAGCCGCCTTTTGCAATCCCTGAAATGCGCCAATCGAAGGCAGCATCCCGATAATGCTTTGCATCGATCCCATCTTGCGCACCTGCCGCAATTGGTCGCGGAAATCTTCCAGCGAAAATCCGTCCCCCGATAACACCTTAGTCGCCAGTTCCTGCGCCTTCTTCTTGTCGATCTGCGACTCCGCCTTCTCGATCAGCGACAGAATGTCGCCCATCCCAAGAATGCGCGACACAATGCGGTCAGGATGGAACGGTTCCAGCGCATCGTACTTTTCGCCGATGCCAATGAACTTAATCGGCTGCCCCGTAACCTGGCGGATCGAAAGCGCCGCGCCCCCGCGCGCATCGCCGTCCATTTTGGTCAGCACAACGCCAGTCAGCGTCAGTTTCTTGTGGAACTCGTCCGCCGACTTCACTGCGTCCTGACCGGTCATCGAGTCGGCGACAAACAGGATCTCCTGCGGATTGAGTAGCCGCTTGAGCGACTGCATCTCATCCATCAACTGCTCGTCAATGTGCAAACGACCCGCCGTGTCGACGATGAGCACATCGCAGCCGGAATTGATCGCCTCTTTGCGCGCTTCCTTGGCAAGGCGTTCAACGGTCGCAGTGTTAGCTTCCCCAACCTCACCTTCATAAAGATTGGCCTTGATCGCCGCCGCGACCACCTTCAACTGCTCACGCGCCGCTGGACGATAAACGTCCACCGAAACCAGCAGCGGACGATGTCCGCCATTCTTCAGCCAGTTCGCCAGCTTGCCCGAAGTCGTGGTTTTACCGGAACCTTGCAGACCAGCCATCAGCACGACCGTCGGCGGTTGCGACGCGAATTTCAGCTTGGCCGTGTCCTTGCCCAGCGTCTCGACCAGTTCATCGCGGACAATCTTGATCACCTGTTCGCCCGGCGAAAGCGCTGTCAGTACTTCCTGACCGACTGCCTTAGCCTGGATGCGATCAATAAGATCCTTGACGACCTTGAAGTTGACGTCGGCCTCAAGCAGCGCCAGGCGAATCTGTTTCAGCGCATCGGCAATGTTCTCTTCGGTGAGAACAGCCTGCCCGCGAAGGGATTTGAACGCTCGTTGTAGTTTTTCCTGGAGATTCTCGAACATAGTAAGGCTTCCATTCTAGCAGCGGTGAAGGGCAAGCTCCTGGATCCTGCCGATTGGCGGGCCGACTTCAGACGAGTAGAAGCATTAGGAGCGCGATGGTGTGTCCCGGTCCTACTGTGCCCCGTAAACTTCTTTCGCGGCGACGACCGTATTGGCGTGGATCGTGACCGTGTCCTCCAGTTCGTGAGCGTATCCGCCCGCCAGCGTGACCATCACAGGAATTCCTTCAGCCTTGGCAAGCTGGAACACCAGCGCATCTCTCTGCTTCAACCCCTCGATCGTCAATGACAATCCGCCCAGTTGATCGTCGCGATACGGATCCGCTCCCGCCACGTAACTGATCAGCTCAGGCTTCGGAAACTTTTCCAATCCCAAACTGATTGCCGTGCCAAGACACGCCAGATAGTCAGCGTCACCGATCCCATCCGGCAGATTCATATCCAGCGACGATGGCGGCTTGAACTGCGGATAATTGTTTTCCTGGTGCAGGGAAATGGTGAAAACATCCGTCGAAGCTCTACGCGTTCGCGCCATCTGTGCGAGATTCGGATTCCCTCCCATCATCGGAGGCATCCGATTCCCCGGAGTGGGCGCCGGCGCAAAAATCACTGCCGTTCCGTTCCCCTGATGTACGTCGCAGTCGATTGTCATTGCCGTGCGTATCTTCTCGTCGGCCTGCATGCGGCGAATCGCGACGGCAATGTCGTTGATCATGCAGAAACCTTCCCCATGATCGGGAAACGCGTGGTGAAATCCCCCTCCGATGCTGATGGCAATGCCGTCATTGAGCGCATAATCCGCCGCCAGCATCGAGCCGCCCGCTGCCAGCCAGTAAGCACGCACCAGATCCGGCGAGTATGGCAGTTCCATCTCCAGTTCTTCGCGAGCGCTCAACGTGCCGGTCTTCAGCTTGTGCACATACTGCGCCGTGTGCACCAGCAGAATGTCCTCGTCCGTGGCGGGCCTCGGAGAAACGAAATCCGACGCATCGGCAACATTCAATCTCAGCAGACGCTCGTGAATGCGTTGGTACTTTTCCCCCGGAAATACGTGCGATCCGATCGGCAGGAAATAGTCGTCGCTGTAAATGACTTTAAAAGGAAGCATGCGGTGCTCGGCGGTCGAAAGCCGAAAACCCCATATCATACGCGGGTTGGCCTGATTTAACAGTCATGATCGTCACTGGTTGCCTGAGACGCCGCCCGGGAGCTCGGGACGCACCCCGAACTCCTCCGCTTGGCCCTGCTAAACTTGCCTTGTTGCCCGCAAGAAAGAAATCCTCGCCGAAAACCGCTATCGAGTCCGCCGAGGCTGCGCCCACGGCTGCCCCGAGGCCGCCGCTGTCGCCCTCTTCCGGTAAAGGCCGCATCTTCCTCATCGATACGATGTCGTTCATCTTTCGCGCCTATCACGCCATGGCGCGCCAGCGCCCCATGTCGACCAAGACCGGCCTTCCAACCGCGGCCATCTACGTCTTCGTCAATATGCTGCGCAAGCTCCGCGAGGACTTCTCGCCCGAATATCTGGCCGCTGTCTTCGATGTGGGAGCGCCGACCATCCGCAACCAGCAGGCGGAGGCAATCACCACCATTCGCAAGTTTGACATCAAGACGCAGACCTTCAAGGAATCTCAATACGACGGCTACAAGGCGAATCGTTCCGAGATGCCGCCCGACCTTGTGCAACAAGTCCCCTACATCCGCCGCGCCCTTGAGGGATACCGCATTCCCATTCTGCAATTAGAAGGATACGAAGCGGATGACGTCATCGGAACCCTGGCCCGCAAGGCGGCGGACGAGTCGCATCCGGTTTACGTCGTCTCAAGCGACAAGGACATGCTGCAACTCGTCAATGACAAGGTGTGCGTCCTCAACCCGCCGAAAGACAATCTGATCTGTGATGAGGCGAAGGTCGAGGAATTGCTCGGCGTGCCTCCATCGAGGGTCATCGACGTCATGGCTCTGCGCGGCGATTCCATCGACAACATCCCCGGAGCACCCGGGATCGGCGACAAAGGTTCCGTCGAAATCATTCGTCGTTTTGGCAGCGTGGAAGCCGCGCTTGATCGTGCGGCCGAGGTCGAGAAAAAAACTTATCGTGAGTCCCTGCAAAACAACCGCGACAACATCCTGCTCAGCAAACAATTGGTAACCATCGACACCGATGTGGCCGTTGATCTGGATGTCGCCGCGATGAAAATGGGTGAGCCAGACGTCGAGGCTCTGCGCGCGCTCTTTTTCGAGCTCGAATTCAGCTCCTTATTAAAAGAATTGTTGCCCGTCGTGGAAGTCAAAGAAGGCGATTATCGCGACATCCGGACAACGGCTGAGTTTGATGATTATCTGTGGGGATTGTCCTCCGGCGCGCCCCTCGCGCTCGCAATTCCCGCCGCCCAAACCGAAAAATCAGAAGAGGAGGAGGAAGAACCGGAACCGGCACAAAGCGGATTCCTCGCTTTGCAGCCCGCGGATGCCGCGTCAGACCAGAGCGCTGCGTGGCGGAAACAGATGGCTCTTTCGAAAGCTCCCGGCGAAGGCGCGATGGTCTGGCTCGAACACAAGGCGTTGGCCAGCCGAGTGAAGAACCTTGTCGAGGATTCAACCCGAGCCAAGACCGTGCACGATTACAAAGCCGCTCTCCATCATTTTTCGGAACTCGATCTTGCACCCGCCGGCGTGAAGCACGACCCCATGCTGTATTCCTATCTGCTCGATCCCACCTACTCGTCGCATTCTCTGCCTGAGGTTGCGTTGCGGCGCCTGAATCTGAAACTGAGCGGCAATCTCGCGGAAGCAGCCGATGTGACAGGACGTCTAGCGGGCGCTTTGCGTCAGGCAGTGGAGGACCAGGGCCTTGTTTCCGTTTACGAAGAAATCGACCTTCCGCTCGTTCCCGTCCTGGCCCGCATGGAAGACGCCGGCGTAAAGATCGATCCCACCTCGCTCGGCGAAATGTCGGTGAAGCTCCAGCGTGAAGCAGACATCAAAGCGCGCGATATCTACCAGCACTGCGGCCTGGAATTCAACATCAACTCCCCCAAGCAACTGGGCGATGTGCTCTTCAACAAAATGGGCCTGCCGGTTCCCGTGAAGTACGGGAAGGGCAAGAAAATATCGACTGCTGTCGATGTTCTTGAAGGCCTCGCGGAAGAGCACGCGGTTCCGCGCCTGGTGCTGGAATATCGTCAGCTGACGAAGTTGAAATCCACTTACGTCGACGCCTTGCCCGCATTGATCCGCGGCGGTAGCGGACGGGTACACACAACCTTCGGGCAAACTGGAACGGCGACCGGCAGGCTTTCCTCTGCCAATCCGAATCTGCAGAATATTCCGATTCGCACCGAACTGGGCCGCGAGATTCGCGCCGCGTTTATCGTAGAGCCAGGTCATGTTCTGCTGGCGGCAGATTATTCGCAGATTGAACTGCGCCTGCTCGCGCACTTTTCAAAAGATAAGTTGCTCGTCGAGGCATTCCGCCGCGGCGACGACATTCATACCCTGACTGCCTCGCAGGTTTTCGGAGTGCCTCCGCTCATGGTTACGCCGGATCATCGCCGCGCGGCCAAGGTCGTGAATTTCGGAATTGTCTACGGTCTTTCGCCCTTCGGCCTGTCGCAGCAACTTGGCATCGAACCGGCCGAGGCCCGCAAGTTCATCGACGCCTACTTCGAAAAATACGCGGGAGTACGCGCCTTCATTGATGCCACGCTCGAACAGGCGCGGCGCGACCAGAAAGTGAAAACGCTCTTCGGCCGCATTCGCCCCATCCCCGATATGAACAGCAAGAACGCCAATCTCCGCGGTTTTGCGGAACGCACGGCCGTGAATACTCCGCTGCAGGGAACAGCCGCCGACCTGATCAAAATTGCGATGATCCGAATTGATGACGAGATCGGGAAACGCGGACTGAAATCGCGCATGACCCTGCAGGTCCACGACGAACTCGTGTTCGAAGTGCCGGAGAGCGAGGTTGATGTCATGAAGTCACTGGTGCGCGAGTACATGGAAGGCGCCCATGAGTTGGCCGTTCCGCTCCGCATAGACCTCGGAGTCGGGCCAAACTGGCGAGACCTGGAATAAACCAAACGCTGGATCGCAATGCCTTGTGCATGAATACATATCGCGTTGCCGAAATCTGAGGAAAACGACTTGGGCTTTCCGCTATACTTTGAGCAACGTTTTTTGCACCACGCCGCGTTCGTCGATTCCAGCCGCGCGACCGGGATTTTCGCTCCTGCGGAGGCAGTCCGATGAGTGCAGCTCCATCTCCGGTATTGGAAGAATCGCCGCGACGCGGTTTTGCCAGATTTCCCGTTAACGTAGCCCTTGATGTGATCGCGTTGCGCTCCGGCGTCCCCGACAACTTGCCCGGCCGTTGCACAGACCTGAGCGAAGGCGGTGTCGGAGGAATGGTTGCTGGCGAACTCGCTGCCGGTCAGCAGGTCGCCATTGAATTGCGGCTTCCCAATGTCGGCGTTCCGGTTCGCGCCCGCGCGATGGTCCGTTATCAGGGCAGGCTCCGTTGCGGTTTTGAGTTTGTCGGACTCTCGCTCGAACAACGCGAGATGATTCGCTATTGGGCTTTCCGTCTCGCCGGCCAGCAACTCGACGCAGAACCTGCCCAAGACGAATCCCCACAGTTGCGCCCTCCCAACCTCGTTGCCCCGCCGCAATCCGCCCCGCAAATTCGCGTGCGCAAACGCCGCTTCAATCTGCTTCTCTTCGCGATGCTGCTCCTGGCAGTCATTGGATGGTGGCAATGGCAACGTTCCTGGCATGATTTGGAAGTTGGTGCGGCTATTTCCGAAGAAGCGCCTCTGCGGGTGACGCCCGAGGCGATGGAAATGCGGATCGTCTCCAAGCTGGACCCGGTGTATCCGGAAGAGGCTCGTGAAGCGGGTAAGCAAGGTGTGGCCGTGCTCGATGTCGTCATTTCGTCGGATGGCACCGTCAAGCGCCTGCAACCGGTTTCGGGAGACAAACTGCTGGTCAAGTCTGCGACAGAGGCAGTGCGTTCCTGGAAGTTCGAACCCTACCTGTCCTCAGGCCGCGCAGTTCCTGTCGAAACCACAATCGCGGTCGAGTTCAGGCTCTGATCGAATTTGAGCCCGCGCATCTCGATGGCAGCTATTCGAACTTCTCCGCCTGCTCGAATGCGGCTCCACGCTGATCTTTCGGAGAAATAATCGGCTCGCCATCAAGCCGCCAGTCAATGCCCAGCGCGGGATCGTTCCACGCGACTGTGCGCTCGTGCTCGGGCGCGTAAAAATCGGTCGCCTTGTACAACACGTGCGTGTTATCGGATGCCACGCGAAAACCATGAGCGAATCCGGCCGGAATCCATAGCATCCATTTGTTTTCACCGGAGAGTGTGAAAGTTTCCCACTTTCCGAACGTAGGAGAGGATCGCCGAAGATCGAGCGCTACGTCGAAAATCTCACCGCTGATAACACGCACCAGTTTCCCCTGCGGCTGCCGGATTTGGTAGTGCAGCCCGCGCACCACGTTTTTTTGCGAAAAAGACTGATTGTCCTGCACGAATGCGTCGGCAATGCCCAGACTGGCGAGGGTTCGCTGGTTATAGCCTTCCAGGAAAAATCCGCGATCGTCGCCAAACACCCGCGGTTCAAGCAACAGGACGCCGGATAAACTGGTTTCGATTTTCTTCATTTTACAAACAGGCGATTCGCTCTTCGTCCATCTCAGAACACACGGTCTTTCAACAACTGCAGAAGGTAAGCACCATACTCGTTTTTCCGCATCGGCTCCGCCAGCGCTTCCAGCTTTTCAGCCGTAATGAATCCCGAGCGGAACGCGATTTCCTCCGGGCACGCAACCATTAAGCCCTGCCGCTTCTCCAGAGTCTGAATAAATAAAGAAGCCTCCATCAAGGCTTCGTGCGTGCCGGTGTCGAGCCATGCCATGCCACGTCCCATCACGCAGACATCGAGCTGATTGCGCTCCAGATAAACGCGATTTACGTCGGTGATTTCCAGTTCGCCCCGCTTCGACGGCTTCAGGTTCGCCGCGATCTCGACCACTTGCCGGTCATAGAAATAAAGTCCAGTCACCGCATAACGCGATTTCGGATGCTGCGGCTTTTCCGCAATACTCAGCGCCTTGCCTTGAACGTCGAACTCCACCACACCGTAACGCTCAGGATCATGGACGGGATAAGCAAACACGCGCGCTCCACTTTTTTTGCTCGCCGCCGCCCGCAACTCCTTCACAAGATCGTGCCCGTAGAAAATGTTGTCGCCCAGCACCAGCGCACAACCGCTCGATCCGATGAAATCCTTGCCAATCAGAAAAGCCTGCGCAATTCCCTCGGGCTTCGGCTGCATCGCATATTCGAAATGAACGCCGTAGCGCGATCCGTCACCGAGCAGTTGCTGAAAGCGCGGCAGATCCTCGGGCGTCGAGATCAGCAGTATGTCGCGAATGCCCGCCAGCATGAGCGTGGAAAGCGGGTAATAAACCATCGGCTTGTCATATACCGGCAGCAGGCTCTTGCAGACTGCATGAGTGACTGGATAGAGGCGCGTGCCCGAGCCTCCCGCAAGGATGATGCCTTTGTAATTTGGCTCCGCTGTTTTCTTCATTTCGTGTTTTCGGCCTTCGTATCCGTGGCGTACTGCTTCGCCATCCACTGGCGATAGCTTCCGCTCGTCACGTCTCGCACCCAATCGTCATGTTCAAGATACCAGCGAACCGTTTTTTCCATTCCGCTCTTAAACGTTTCTTGCGGATGCCAGCCCAGTTCGCGCTCGATTTTGTGCGTGTCCATCGCATACCGGCGGTCATGGCCGGGGCGATCCTTGACAAAAGCGACCAGCTTTTCATGCGGCACCACTCGATCATTCGGCCGCAATTGGTCGAGCAATTTGCAAACAGTTCTTACGATCTCGAGGTTCTTCTTTTCGCTCCGCCCGCCGATGTTATAAGTCTCTCCCAGGCGGCCACGCGCCAGCACTGTGCGAATCGCCCTGCAATGGTCCTCCACATAGAGCCAGTCCCGCACATTCTGGCCGTCTCCATATACCGGCAACGACTTTCCCTGACATGCATTCAGAATCATGAGCGGAATCAGTTTCTCCGGAAACTGGTGTGGCCCGTAATTGTTCGAGCAGTTGGTGGTCAGTACCGGCAGTCCGTAAGTATGGTGATAGGCGCGAACCAGATGATCGGAAGCCGCTTTCGACGCGGAGTATGGGCTATTAGGAGCGTATGGCGTGGTTTCGCTGAAAGCCGGGTCGTTCGGACCCAGCGAACCATACACTTCATCGGTCGAAACATGCAGGAACCGGAATGTGGCGCGATCGGATTCCGGAAGCCCCGCCCAGTAGGCGCGCACCTCTTCCAGCAGGCTGAATGTGCCGTTGACGTTGGTCCGAATAAAGTCGTCCGGCCCGTGAATAGAGCGGTCGACGTGGCTCTCGGCAGCGAAGTGCACAATGGCGCGAGGTTGTTCCCGCGTCAGCAAAGTGTGCACAAGTTCGCGGTCAACAATATCGCCGCGCTCAAAGCGGTAACGAGGATTGTCCCGAACCGCATCCAGGTTGCGGAGATTGCCCGCATAAGTCAGGCTGTCGAGATTCAAAACGCCGGTGGACTCCCCAGCCATCCACTGCAGAATAAAATTCGACCCGATGAAACCGGCACCGCCCGTGACGAGGATGAGATCTCTCATACCGAATTGCCGGTTCCTCCATCGGTCGTCTGAGGATTAGAGAAGTGGCGCTTCGATTCTAACGAAAACTTCCCGTAAAAGTCGTGTGAATCTTCGGCGAACTACGCGCTAGGCGCTGTGCTCGCTTCAATAACCGTCGACCGAAAAAGACGTCAGTCCGAGCCGTGCGCCGCCAATCCCGCTGGCCGAACCTTGGTTTGGTCCTTAATCTCGCGCGGTTGACCAAAATCCTCACTAGCCCAACCCAAAGTCCTCAGATAAGTTTCCTCGATCGAGCGTGCGATCTTGGCCCAGCAGTAATAGCTCTGGATGCGTTCACGCCCCTTGCCGGCCGCTTCTCGGCGAAGTTTAGGGTTATGCACCAGCATGTCGAGCACGCGTCGGAGATCCACAACG